>SCQX01000103.1 GCA_004298545.1 Candidimonas sp.
CGCGGTCGCCTCGTTGCTCTGTTTGTGCCTACTCTGCGTGCTGTGGGAATGGTTGCTTGCGCCGTTGCGCCCCGGCGGTTCGCTGTTGGCGCTCAAGGCGGTGCCGTTGCTGCTGCCGTTGCGCGGCGTGGTTCGTGGCGATCTTTATACGATGCAGTGGGCATCGATGCTGATCCTGCTCTACCTTATGGAGGGCACCGTACGCGCCTGGTCCGATCCAATGCCGTTGTCGGCGGCCCTGGCGGTCATCGAGGTCGTGTTGTCCCTCGTTTTTTTTCTGTGCGCGATCTTCTATGTCCATCCGGCGAAGCGGGCGGCCAAGGCGCGGGCGCTGAAGCGTCGGTAATCCGCTATCCCGCCGCGGCGCGCTATTTCGCACGATGATTTGCCATGACTACCGATTCGATCCTTGATTTGCCCGTCGAAAATTCCTTCGCCCGGCTGCCGGAGGCGTTTTACGCGCGGGTTCAGCCGCACCCGCTCACGGCACCGCGACTGCTGCATGCCAATGCGCGGGTCGCCGCCTTGCTGGGGCTGTCCGAGGACGCGCTGGGTAGACAGGATTTTCTTGATGTCTGCGCCGGCAATCGCCCGTTGACGGGCGGTCGCACGGTCGCGGCCGTGTACAGCGGCCATCAGTTCGGCGTCTGGGCCGGCCGCCTGGGCGACGGCCGGGCGCATCTGCTCGGGGAAATCGCCACGCCTTCCGGGCCATGGGAAATTCAACTCAAGGGGTCCGGGCATACGCCGTATTCCCGCATGGCCGACGGCCGCGCGGTACTGCGTTCATGCGTGCGCGAATATCTGGCCAGCGAGGCGATGGCGGGTCTGGGCATTCCCACGACGCGCGCGCTGGCGCTGGTGGTGTCGGACGACCCGGTTTACCGGGAAACCGTGGAAACCGCCGCCATCCTGGCGCGAGTCTCGCCAAGTTTCGTACGCTTCGGTTCGTTCGAGCATTGGTGGAACGATGCCGAAAACATGCGGGCGCTGCTTGATTATGTGGTCGGGCATTTTTATCCTCGGTGCGGCCGCGGCGACGATGGTGGCGTGTTGTCGACGCCCGATACGGCGCTGCGGCTCCTTGATGCCGTGGTGCTCAGGACGGCTGAACTCATCGCCGCCTGGATGACGGTGGGGTTTTGCCATGGCGTGATGAACACGGACAACATGTCCATTCTTGGATTGACGCTCGATTATGGCCCCTACGGCTTCATGGACGGATTTCGCGCCGATCACGTCTGCAACCACAGTGATACGCAAGGGCGCTACGCCTGGAACATGCAGCCGGCGGTTGCCGGCTGGAACCTTTATCGCCTTGCCGATGCCCTCATGGTGCTTGGGCTCGATGCCGATGCGCTAAAAGCCAGGCTGAACGCGTTCGAACCGGCGTTCTTGCGCGCCTATCAAGCGCGCATGGCGGCCAAGCTGGGCCTGGGTGCGTGGTTGCCCGCTGATCAGGCGCTGATCGACGGCTGGTGGCGGCTGCTGCACGAGGCACGGGCCGATTTCACGCTCAGCTTTCGCCGTCTGGCGCGCGTGGAGGACGACGCGGAGCCCTTCCTCTCGCTCTTTGGCGACCGCGCGCCGGCGCTGGAGTGGCTGGAAAAATATCGCCGGCGCCTGGAGGCCGACCCGCGACCATCCGATGAACGCGCTGCCCGCATGGATCGTGTCAACCCCCTGTACGTTCTGCGCAACCACCTCGCGGAACTGGCCATTCGCGGTGCGCATCTGGGCGATGTCTCTGAAATCAATACGCTGCTGATGCTGCTGCGCGACCCCTACACCGAGCGCGATGGCTATGGCGACTACGCCGCGCCCGCGCCGGCGTGGGCGGGTGGCCTGGAAGTCAGCTGTTCGTCCTGAACGGATGAACGTGGGTGCGCTGGTGTCGGTTAAACTGGTCGCATCTCTTTGCTTCAGGTCCTTTTCTCCATGTCCGGCAATACCTTAGGCAAACTTTTTTGTGTAACGAATTTCGGCGAGTCCCATGGTCCGGCCATCGGCGCCGTGGTCGATGGCTGTCCGCCGGGAATGCCGCTGTGCGAAGCCGATATCCAGAAGGATCTCGACCGGCGGCGCCCAGGCACTTCCCGTTACGTGACGCAGCGCCGCGAGCCTGATCAAGTGGAGATTCTGTCAGGCGTCTATGAAGGCGTTACGACCGGCACGCCCATCGGTTTGCTGATCCGCAATACCGACGCGCGCAGCAAGGACTACAGCAATATTGTCGACACGTTCCGCCCCGGGCATGCCGATTACACCTATTGGCGCAAGTATGGTCTGCGCGACCCGCGTGGCGGGGGTCGGTCGTCGGCGCGGCTTACGGCGCCCACGGTGGCGGCTGGCGCCATCGCGCGCAAGTGGCTGTCCGAAGCGCATGGCGTGGTCGTGCGCGGCTACATGAGCCAGCTTGGACCCATGAAAATTCCATTCGAATCATGGGACGAAGTGGGTCGCAACCCGTTTTTCGCGCCCAACGCGTCCATCGTGCCCGAGCTTGAGCGGTTCATCGACCAACTGCGCCGCGATGGCGATTCCGTCGGCGCGCGGATCGAAGTGGTGGCTGAACACATGCCCGCCGGGTGGGGCGAGCCGCTCTACGATCGCCTGGACGGCGACATCGCGCATGTACTCATGGGGTTGAACGCCGTGAAGGGGGTGTCCATCGGCGCTGGGTTCGACAGCATCGCCCAGCGTGGATCGCAGCATGGCGACGAGCTTACCCCGGAAGGGTTCGTGAGCAACAACGCGGGCGGTGTCCTGGGCGGCATCTCCACCGGGCAGCCCATTACGGTGTCGCTCGCCATCAAGCCCACCTCCAGCATTCGCCATGAGCGCCGCTCGATCAATCGCGCCGGCGAGCCAGTATTGGTGCGAACGCTGGGCCGACACGACCCCTGCGTTGGAATCCGGGCGACGCCCATCGCCGAGGCCATGCTGGCAATCGTGCTGATGGACCACGCCCTGCGCCAGCGGGCGCAATGCGGCATGGCGAGCCCAGGCGCCGACGTCAAGCATTCGAGGTAGCCAAGCACGATACTGGCAGTCTCCATACCAGTATGCGCACTGTGCTTGTACCAGGTTACAGGGATGGCATAATGGATTGAACGGACGCTTTCGTCTTTTCTTTTCGAGTATCGCCATGGCCGAAACTTTGTACGACAAACTCTGGGGTGCGCATGTCGTGCATCAGGAACCCGACGGAACCTGTCTGCTGTATATCGACCGACATCTGGTGCATGAGGTCACGAGTCCGCAGGCGTTCGAAGGCCTGGCGCTGGCCGGGCGCAAGCCGTGGCGCGTGGCCGCCAACCTGGCGGTGGCCGATCACAACGTGCCCACCGTCGATCGCGCCGAAGGAATCAAAGACCCGGTGTCGCGCCTGCAGGTGGACACCCTCGACGAAAACTGCCAGAAATATGGCGTCATGCAGTTTCGCATGAACGACAGGCGCCAGGGCATCGTCCATATCATTGGCCCCGAACAGGGCGCCACGCTGCCGGGCATGACGGTCGTGTGCGGCGATTCCCACACCAGCACGCACGGCGCGTTCGGCGCACTGGCATTCGGAATCGGCACGTCCGAAGTCGAGCATGTTCTGGCGACCCAGACACTGTTGATGAAAAAAAGCCGGAACATGCAGGTCAATGTGGAAGGCGAATTGCCGTTTGGCTGTACCGCCAAAGACATTGTGCTGTACATCATCGGCCAGATCGGCACGGCGGGCGGCACGGGCTGCGCCATCGAGTTTTCTGGCGGCACCATCCGCGCGCTTTCGGTGGAAGGGCGCATGACGATATGCAACATGGCCATCGAGGCGGGAGCCCGCTCGGGGATGATCGCCACCGACGACGAAACGATCGAGTACTTCCGCGGGCGGCCGTTTGCGCCGACGGGCGCTTTGTGGGATCAGGCGGTTGCCTATTGGCGCACGCTGCATTCCGACCCGGGCGCCGTTTTCGACCGCGTGGTGCAAATCGATGCGCGGCGCGTGACGCCGCAAGTCACCTGGGGCACGTCGCCCGAGATGGTGTCGTCCGTCGAAGGCAGCGTGCCCGACCCGCGCAACGAGCACGATGACACCAAGCGCAAAGGCATGGAGCGCGCCTTGAAATATATGGCGTTGACGCCCGACACTCCCATGACGAGCATTGCGATCGATCGTGTATTCATCGGTTCCTGCACCAATTCGCGCATCGAGGATTTGCGGGCGGCGGCGCAGGTGGCGCGCGGCAAGCGGGTGGCCGCGACTGTGCGCCAGGCGATGGTCGTTCCCGGGTCGGGCCTGGTGAAGGCCCAGGCCGAAAAAGAAGGGCTCGACAAGATATTCCTCAGCGCCGGGTTCGAATGGCGCGACCCGGGTTGCTCCATGTGCCTGGCCATGAATGCCGATCGCCTCGAGCCGGGCGAGCGCTGCGCATCCACGTCGAACCGCAATTTCGAGGGGCGGCAGGGGCATGGCGGGCGCACCCATCTCGTCAGTCCCGCGATGGCGGCCGCGGCCGCCATCGCCGGCCATTTCGTCGACGTCAGAAATTTTCATTAGGAGCCGTCATGCGCGCATTCACCATTCATGAAGGCATCGTTGCGCCGTTCGATCGCGCCAATGTCGATACCGATCTCATCATTCCAAAGCAGTATTTGAAATCCATCAAACGCACGGGGTTCGGGCCCAATCTGTTCGACGAGCTGCGTTATCTGGATCCCGGTGAACCGGGAATGGACAATTCCAAGCGGCGGCCGAATCCCGATTTCGTCCTGAACCAGCCCCGCTACCACGGTGCCTCCATTCTTCTCGCGCGCGAGAACTTCGGCTGCGGCTCCAGCCGCGAGCACGCGCCCTGGGCATTGATGCAGTACGGGTTTCACGCGATCATCGCGCCGTCGTACGCCGACATCTTTTTCAACAACAGTTTCAAGAACGGCCTGCTGCCCGTCGTGCTTCCCGAGGACAAGGTCGATCGGCTGTTCCAAGAGACCCAGGCCCAGCCCGGCTACGCGCTGCGCATCGATTTGCGCGCGCAGACGGTGACTACGCCCGATGGGCGGGCGATGCGCTTCGACGTGGATCCGTTCCGCAAACAATGCCTGCTTGGCGGGCTCGACGAGATCGCGCAAACCCTGGAGAAAGCCGACCTGATTCGCGCCTTCGAGGCAAAACATCTGGCCCGCTATCCATGGCTGGCGAATCGTCCGACGGCCTAGCGTGGAATAGCCCCGGTGCGATGGCGCGGGGCCTTACTTGCGGCCTTGATGGTTTCAGGGCATAGTGTTGTACCGTTGCAACGTCTTGGGAAAATCAATGGCGCACAAGATCGCTGTCTTGCCGGGAGACGGTATCGGGCCCGAAATCACGGAACAGGCTGTGCGTGTGCTCAGCGCGCTGGGTCTCGATCTGGAGTTTGAAACCGCCCCGGTGGGGGGCGCGGCGGTCGATGCGCTGGGGCATCCATTGCCGCCGTCCACGCTCGATCTCGCGAAAGCGGCCGACGCGATACTGTTCGGCGCGGTGGGGCACTGGAAGTACGACGGCCTGGCGCGTGAGCTGCGTCCCGAGCAGGCCATCCTTGGGCTACGCAAGGCACTGGGGCTGTTCGCCAACCTGCGTCCGGCCATTCTGTACCCCGAACTCGCCAATGCGTCATCCTTGCGGCCGGAAGTCGTGTCGGGGCTCGACATCCTCATCGTGCGTGAACTGACGGGCGACATTTATTTCGGCCAGCCGCGTGGCGTGCGCAAAGCGCCGCCGGGTCCATTCGAAGGGGAACTGCAGGGGTTCGACACCATGCACTACGCCGAGTCCGAAGTGCGTCGCATCGCACAGGTCGGGTTTCGGGCCGCGGGCAAGCGGCGCCACCGGTTGTGCAGCGTGGACAAGTCCAATGTGCTGGAAACCTCGCAGTTCTGGCGCGACATCGTGATCGACGTCGCGCGCGAATTTCCCGATGTCGAACTCACGCACATGTATGTGGACAACGCGGCCATGCAGCTCGTGCGGGCGCCGAAGGAATTCGACGTGATCGTCACCGGCAATTTGTTCGGCGACATCTTGTCCGACGAGGCCGCGATGCTGACGGGGTCGATTGGAATGCTGCCGTCGGCGTCGCTCAACGCGTCCAATCAGGGGCTGTACGAACCGTCCCACGGGTCGGCGCCAGACATTGCCGGCAAAAATGTCGCGAACCCGCTGGCAACCATTCTGTCGGCGGCAATGCTGCTGCGTTATTCGCTCGATGCGGGCGCGCTGGCCGATCGGGTGGAACAGGCGGTGCGTGCGGTGCTGCGGCAGGGGTTGCGCACAGACGACATTTTCGAACCGGGAATGACCCGGGTCTCGACCTCGCGAATGGGGGATGCGGTGCTTGAGGCCTTAAAATAAGGAATTGGCATTTCTTTTCAGATGATTAGCGATTCGATATGACTCAGACAGTTGGTTTTGTCGGCTGGCGCGGCATGGTGGGTTCGGTGCTGATGCGGCGCATGCGCGACGAGAATGATTTCGCCCTTTTCGAGCCTGTCTTCTTTTCCACGAGCAATGCGGGCGGCGCCGCCCCGGCGTGGGCCGACGGCGCGACGCCGTTGCGGGATGCGCGCAGTATCGACGCGCTGAAGAAATTGCCCATCATCGTCAGCGCGCAGGGCGGCGACTACACCAAGGCGGTCTATCCCAAGCTGCGTGCGGCGGGGTGGGATGGAATCTGGATCGACGCGGCCAGCGCGCTACGCATGGCCGACGATGCCATCATCGTGCTCGACCCGGTGAATCGGCCGGTCATCGATGCCGCCATCGGGCGTGGCGTGAAAAATTACATCGGCGGAAACTGCACCGTAAGCTGCATGCTGATGGGCCTGGCGGGGCTCTTCAACAACGATCTGATCGAGTGGATGACCAGCATGACTTATCAGGCGGCGTCGGGCGGCGGCGCACGGCACATGCGGGAATTGCTGGTACAGTTCGGTTTGCTCAACGACGCGGTCGACGATTTGCTCGCCGACCCGGCGTCGGCGATTCTCGAAATCGATCGGGGCGTGCTGGCTCGTCAGAAAACCGCCGAACTGCCGCATGATCAGTTTGGCGTGCCGCTGGCCGGTAGCCTGATTCCCTGGATCGATTCGGATCTGGGCAACGGGGTTTCGCGCGAGGAATGGAAGGGTGAGGCGGAAACCAACAAAATTCTCGGGCGCGGTCCGGCGTTTGGCACCGCCTCGACGCCGGTCGACGGGCTGTGCGTGCGCATCGGTGCGATGCGCTGCCACAGTCAGGCGCTGACCATCAAGCTGAAGAAAGATGTCGGGCTGGACGAGATCGCCGACATGCTGCGCGAGGGGTCGCGCTGGGCACGCATCGTGCCGAATGAACGCGAGGCGTCCATGCGCGACCTCACGCCCGTGGCCGTCACCGGTACGCTCGATGTTCCCGTCGGACGTCTGCGCAAGATGTCCATGGGGCCGGAATACCTGAGCGCATTCACGGTGGGCGACCAGTTGCTGTGGGGCGCGGCCGAGCCGCTACGCCGTATGCTGCGCATCATTCTGGGCGAGCTCTGACATGAGCTCCCATCACCCGCGCGTGTCCCGTTGGGGGGAAGGGGTGCGGTTTCTGGCCGCGGCGGGCGTGTTCATGCTGGCAGTCTGCGCCCAGGCGGGCGCGGCGGAACTCGGGCACGCGCGCATCGTCTCAGCGTCTGGCCAGCCGTTGAAAATCGATGTGCCGCTCGTCAATCTGGATGCGGTGGAGCAGTCTTCGCTGAAGGTGCGGCTGGCGCCCTCGACCGCCTGGTCGCAGGCCGGCCTGACGCCGCCGGTCGGCCTCGACAGCCTGCATGTGCGCGTTACCTACGCCGGCCGCGACAACGCGCGCCTGATCGAGGTTTCCTCGGATCAACCCTTCGACGGCGCGGTTGCCGATCTCTTGTTGAGCGTCAGTTCCGCCGAGGGCGAGCAGCAGTACCAGATCAGCATCCTGGCCGACATGCGGGCCCCTGGCCGGCCGATGCTGGCGTCGGGGGGTAGAGCCACTGGCGCGGCGAAAGGCGCGGGAAGCGCGGCCCACGCGGGTAGCATCCATGTCCGCCGCGGCGATACGATGTTCGCCATTGCCCATCGCAATGCCGTTACGGGCGTAACGGTCTATCAGATGATGATGGCGCTGCAGCGGGCCAATCCGCGTGCGTTCATCGATGGCAATGTCAATCTGGTGAAGGCCGGGGCAACCCTGGTCGTCCCTGACAAGGCCGCGATGACCGCCATTTCCGATCGCGAGGCGCGGCGTCTGTTCGTGCGGCAGGCGGCGGCGTTCGAGGCGTACCGCCAGCGCCTGGCCGGCGGCGCGATGCGGGCGGTCAAGGGCGCCTCCGCTACCCGCGGCCGGGTTTCCGCGGCGGCGGCGCCGCCGGCTCCGGCCGCCGGAACTTCCCAAGACCGGGTCATCCTTTCCAACGGAACGTCGGCCGCCGATCGCGCAGCCGACCAGAAGGTGGCCACGGGCAAGGCGGTTGCGGATGCGAAGCAGCGTATCACGCAGCTCGAGAAAAATGTCCATCAGCTCGATCAGGCGCTGCATGGCGGCTCGCAAGGCGCCGTGGGGGCGACGGGTGCCCCGGGATCGACAGGTGCTGCAGGATCGGCGGGTCACACAGGTTCAGCAGGTGTCACGGGATCGGGGGCTGCGGCGGCATCGGCAAGCGCGCCGGCACACGGTCAGCGGGGCACGGGGTCGGGCGCGGTCGCCTCCGCAGGCGGAAATGCGCCGTCCGGCTCTGGCGCGGCCGCGTCGTCCGGCGCGGGGGCATCGACGGCTGGTGGATCGACCACCGGCGGGGTCTTGCCGTCGCCGTTGGCGCAGGCCGCGGCGAACGTCACGCCACGGGCGCCTGGCGGCGCCACCGCGAACGGGTCGGCTGGAAGCTTCGGGGCCGTAACTTCTGCCAGCGGTGCGGGCCATTCTTCCAATGCGGCGTCTCCTTCCGCCGCCGCGGGCTCTGCGGAAGCATCAAGCCATGGTGCGACGGCGCCGTCGCCGTCCGCGCCATCGTCCGGAACGCCACCGTCCGGCCACGAGAAGGCGCTTCCGGGAACGTCCAATTCGTCCGGAAAGCCGGCCTCGGCTTCAGGCGCGCCGGCGGCAGAGCCGTCCGCTGGCGGTAACGGGGCCCCTCGGACGGCCTCTGGCGAAAGCGCGAAAGCAGGCGCACTGGCGAATTCTTCCAACGAAGCGGGCAGAGCCATGAATTGGATTCAAGATCACATGCTGGGTGTCGTGACGGCCGTATTGGCGCTCATCGTGCTGATCATTGCCTGGGTATTGCGGCGAATCAATGCGGTGCGCGACGACAGTGGCGGCTCGCAGATCACCGAAGCCATGGTTCAGGAAAAGCTCGACCAGATCGATCTCGACCTGCGCCAGCCGCCGGACGACGCACCCACCGCGGTGAAAGACTGAATCACCGTGGTGCGCATGGCGCTGGGGGTGGAATACGATGGCGCGCCGTGGAATGGCTGGCAGTCCCAGCCCCATCGGCACACGGTGCAGGACGTGCTCGAGCGTGCGTTGTCACGTTTCCTCGATGTGAAGGTGGCGACGGTCTGCGCGGGGCGCACCGATACGGGCGTGCACGCGTTGGGGCAAATCGTGCATGTCGATACGGCCACCACGAGGCGAACAGAGTCTTGGGTGCGTGGCACCAACGCGCTGCTTCCGGCCAGCGTGGCCGTACGCTGGGCCCGCCAGGTGCCGGATACGTTTCATGCGCGTTTTTCCGCAGTGTCGCGCACCTATGTTTATGTGGTGTACAACGCCCGTGTGCGCGCACCGTTGCTGAATGGGCGAGTCGGCTGGGCTTACCGGCCGCTCGATCTGGCGCGGATGCGGCAGGCGGCGGCGCTATTGGTGGGCGAGCACGACTTTTCGGCGTTCCGTTCGTCACAGTGCCAGGCGCATTCACCCGTGCGCACGCTGTCGCGCCTCGACATCGCGCGAAATGACATGTTCTTTTTCTTTCGTTTCAAAGCGAATGCGTTTTTACACCATATGGTGCGTAATCTGATGGGAACGTTGTTGTACGTGGGCGAGGGTCGGTGCGACCCGCAATGGGCCGGTACTCTGCTGGCGGGACGCGACAGGCGCGCCGCGGCGCCAACGTTCGCGGCGGGCGGCTTGTATCTCATGCGCGTGGAATACCCCGCCATGTTTCACCTGCCAGACGCCTCCGCGCGCGATAATCTGTGTTTGCCGGGCGGTTGGCCGCACGCGGATTGGCCGTTGGAGTAGCCGCGGGCGGCTGTGATTGCGCGTATTTTGGGAGGCTTCGTTTGGCGATGGTCATGCAGCGCACCCGGGTGAAGATTTGCGGGTTGACTCGTACCGGCGACGTGCGTGACGCGGT
>SCQX01000104.1 GCA_004298545.1 Candidimonas sp.
AGCCCGATCACGTTGGCCAGGCGGGTGCCGGCGTCAAACACCGCCGTTGCCAGGCTGCGTTCGGTCAGCGGGAACCAGGTCCCGGTGGCCTTCATGGCCCCGGGGAAGGCGGGCGCCTCGGCAAGGCCGAGCAATAACCGCGCCAGAATGATGACCCAGTAGCCCGAGGCCACCGCCGTCAGGAAACTGGCAATCGCCCACGTGGCCATGCCGATTCGCCAGATCCACTTCGATCCTATGCGGTCGAGCAAGATGCCGCTGGGGATCTGCATCAAGGCATAAGACCACACGAAGGCCGATCCGATGATCCCGAAATCGGTCGCTGTGAGCCCAAACTCGTGTGTCATCGGCGTCGCCACGAGTGCCAGGCTCAGCCGGTCGATATAGTTGATGAGAATACCGACTCCGAGAAGCACGGCGATGCTCCATCGCACCTTCCCGATAGCCAAACTGGCGTCCTTGTGCCCCGTAGAGCCACTGTTTTGCTTAGACATGAACGGTTTCTCCGAAATGATGAGTCTCCAGCACCTCAAGACAATCGCACCGCCGGAATCGCCAAGGTCCCGTTGGCGGGACGCCCCGGTACGGAACCTGGAATCGGTTGATGATTCTTGGCTACTACCCACGAGCCCGATAACATTTATTGAAACATGTTAGATAACATGTCAGGTATAATATATGTGGAGACACGACCAAACAATGGTGATTACCCTAGATTCAATCCAACCACACTGGAAGGAGAATAAAAAAATGGGTGAAGCACGAACACAGGACCTGTTGCTGACGGACCAGGCGTTTTTGGCTATCAAGGCGCTTCTCTTCGACGGGGAGGTGCACGCGGGTCAATTGGTGTCCGTCGCCGAATTGGTCAAGCGCTCGGGCCTGCCCCTCGCGCCGGTTCGGGAAGCCGTCAAACGCGCCGAAGCCGTCGGGCTGGTGGAAATCCTGCCAAAACGCGGCGTGCAGATCATGGCGGCCACGCCGGATACGATCCAGGCGTGCTTTCATCTGCGCTGCCTGATCGATCAGGAGGGCGCCCGCGTGCTGGCATCGAACATCGCCACGGATGCCATGGAGGCGCTGCGCGATGAACACGTCGCGGTGCGTGAAAGCGCGGCAAAAGTCGTTACCCTCGACATTCAGCGGTGGGCCAAGAAGGTCGACTGGAAATTGCATTCGACGCTCGCGAGCGCGCTGAACAACAATCTTGCCGCCCAGATCTATGACAGCAATCGCGACCGAATCACCGTTCTGCAGCAATCGCGGCATTTTCTGCCTGAACGCATCGTGCCGGCCATGACCGAGCATTTGCGCATCATCGATGCCATCCTTACCGGCCAGACCCAAGAGGCCATGACAGCCGTGCGGCAGCACATGGCTGGCACACTGCGGTGGTGGGGCGTCGCGCCGCCGGAGGGCAACGTACCCATGGTCATGCGAATGGTCACGTAGCTGAATTCGCGCGCGCCGACGACTTGCAACTATCTGTACCCGGTCGGCAACGGCATGCGCATGTTGTATGGGCACCTGTGTTTCCTGTCGTCCCATGCGCAGGAACATTTTCCTCAACAACAGGAGACAACTTATTATGGCTAGTACCAACTTGCCCGTGGGCACGATCATCGACGCCCCGGCCGTCGACGAATTGCCCCACTACATCAAGCAATATCCGAATCTTGCGAGCCAGCAACTCGGCACCCGCGTCGTATCGTGCACGGACGAGTTCTTTGCAGACGCGCAACGCATGCTGCAAGACGCCGAGCCTGTATTCATTGTCGGCAAGTTCGACGAGCACGGGAAATGGATGGATGGCTGGGAAACGCGCCGGCGGCGCAACGG
>SCQX01000105.1 GCA_004298545.1 Candidimonas sp.
GGGTTCCTGGCGCGCCGGCGCGCGGGCGAGCCCCGGGGCGACAGGCTTGCGTGGGGCGGTTTTCTGGCTCTCGGCTGCTTCTCGTGGCTGTTCGTCCTGACGCTTCTGCGCGATCTGGTGCTCATCGCGCTGGCAATCGCGGCCGCGGCCGCGCCCGCGCTGGAGGGGGTGGCGCGCCATGCGTCCGCGGCAACGGCGCTGGCCGTGCCGGTACTCACGTTGATCGCCGTCGTGCTCGGGCTGTACAACGCGCGCCACATTCCACGTGTTCTGGACGTGGACATTCCGCTGGCGGGTCTGCCCGCGCCGCTGTGCGGCCTGACCATCGTTCAAGTGTCCGACCTGCACGTGGGGCCGACCATCAAACGACATTATGTGCAAGCCGTGGTGGATGTCGTCAACCGCCTCTCCCCGGACATCGTGGCGCTCACGGGCGACCTGGTGGATGGCGGCGTCGCCCGTCTGTCGGCCGACGTTGCGCCGCTGGCGACAATACAAGCCACCATCGGCGTCTATGCCGTCACCGGCAACCACGAGTACTACAGCGGCGCGCAAGAATGGATCGCCGAATTCCGCCGACTGGGCTTCGACGTTCTGATGAACGAGCATCGGGTCGTGCGCCGCGGCGGTGCAACGCTGGTGGTTGCGGGGGTGACGGACATCAGTGCCGGCCATTTCGACCCGGACCAGGCCAGCAGCCCCGCCGACGCGCTGCGCGGAGCGCCACCCGATGCGCAGGCGCGCCTCTTGCTGGCGCACCAGCCGCGCAGCGCGTCCGACGCCGCACGGGCGGGGTTCGACCTGCAACTGTCGGGGCATACGCACGGCGGCCAATTCTGGCCCTGGCGGTATGTCGTGCCGCTGCAGCAACCTTACGTGGCGGGGTTGCACCGCCTTGGGGAACTCTGGATATACGTGAGCCGCGGCACCGGTTACTGGGGGCCGCCGCTGCGCCTGGGCGCCCGCTCGGAAATCACCCGGCTGCATCTGCGGCGCGCGGCGAGCTGAAAACTCACGGCGGGTCTATCATGCTGCCTGTGAAGGATATCAACCGGAATACATAACCTGAACCATGGACAAGATAGCCTGCGAACTCGCACAGCCGTGGACGGTCAGCGAGTGGCTGAACACCCCAACTCCCCTGTCGCTGGAATCGTTGCGCGGCAGCGTCATCGTGCTGCATGCCTTTCAGATGCTGTGTCCCGGGTGCGTATCCCACGCTCTGCCGCAGGCGCGCGCGGTGCATGCGGCATTTCCGCACGACAAGGTACGGGTCATCGGGCTGCACACCGTATTCGAACACCACGAGGCCATGACGCCGGTGGCTCTGCGCGCCTTCGTCTACGAATACCGGCTGCGCTTCCCCATCGGCGTCGATCAGGCATCGCCCGACGGCAACCCCATCCCTGTGACGATGCGCGCGTATGACTTCGAGGGAACTCCCAGCCTGGTCGTCATCGACCGCAACGGCGGCATCCGGTTGCGACATTTCGGGCAGATGGACGACTTGCGGCTGGGGGCGATGATAGGCCAGCTGTTGGCCGAACCCGACGACTGAACGTGGCGAACCCGGTCGACACCAGCGATCACACCGAGCTGGCGCGGCACTTGGCGTCTCACGCTTTTTCACACGCCGAGGTGCGCTCCATCATCGTCGGCCTGATGCTGGTCATCTTGCTCGGCGCCATCGACCAGACGATTGTTTCGGTGGCGCTGCCCAAAATGGCGGCGGATCTGGGCGGCGTAGACCTGCTGGCCTGGGTGGTGTCCGGCTACCTGATTACCGCCGCCGTGGCGATGCCCATCTATGGGAAACTCGGCGATCTGTACGGCCGCCGCGTCATGCTCAGTTCGGCCATTGCCATATTCCTGTTCGCCTCCCTGGGAAGCGCGCTGGCGCCATCGATGCCTTTTCTCGTTGGCGCCCGCATCGTGCAGGGAGTGGGCGGTGGCGGCCTGATCTCGGTCGCACAAGCGATAATCGCCGACGTCGTGGCACCGCGGGAGCGTGGCCGGTATCAGGGCTACATCAGCGCCGCCTTCGCGGTCGCCAGTGTGTCCGGCCCGCTGCTCGGAGGGTTCCTGACCTCGTATCTTTCGTGGCGCTGGGTGTTCTGGATCAATCTGCCTTTAGGCGCCGCCGCCATGCTCATTTCGCGGCGCGCGCTGGTACGGTTGCATACGCCGCGCATCAGGCGGCCTGTCGATTACCTCGGCGCCGCGCTGATGACCGTGGCCATTTCGCCCTTCCTGATTGGTGTGACGCGAGTCGGACAAGGCACTCCGTGGCTGGACGAGACCAATCTCTGGTTGTTCGGCATCACACTGATTGCCATCCTCGCGTTCTTGTGGCAGGAGGTGCGCACCGAAGAACCTCTGGTGCCACTCGGGCTGTTTCGCAACCCCACCGTGTCACTTTCATGTGTTCTGATGTTCATCGCGTTCATCCTGATCGTTTCGTTGTCAGTGTTGATTCCGCTGCGGGCACAGATGCTATTGGGCGTCAATGCCGACCAGGCGGCCTTGCAGCTGGTTCCCTTTTCGCTGGGCATTCCCGTTGGCGCGTTCGTCGGTGGCCGCCTGTCATCGACAACGGGGCATTTCAAGCGCATACAGTTCTGCGGCGCGGTCTGCGTTCCCCTGGCCATGCTGGGGCTGATTCTCGCGGATGCGCACACGCTGGGTGTCAACCTGATCTGTGTGGCCCTGATTGGCGTCTCGATCGGCGTGCAGTTGCCCACGTCCACTGTCGCGGTACAAAACGCCGTGGCGCAACGCCACATGGGCATCGTGACGGCGACCATCGTTTTTTGCCGATCGCTGGGAGCCGCCGTGGGAATCGCGGTATTGATGGCGGTCCTGATGGCCACCCTGCAGGCAATGGCGCCCACGTCGGCGGGATCGGTGACTGGATCGGCAATCATCAAAGATCTCGTCGATCACGCGGTTGCGCTGGATGCGGCGATGCGCGGCGCATTGATCACCTCGGTTGATGGCGCATTCCGGAAGGTGTTCATCACCACCGCAGCGCTTGCCAGCGTGTCCATCCTGTTGTCGCTGCTGCTCCGTGACGACGAACTGAGCGGCGTGGCGCCCGCCGCGGCCGACTGACGTTCCGGGGCGCGGGCGGTAGCACAGCTGCCCCCTTCACGTAATTGATCGAAATGACTATCCGTGACAGGTGGTAACTTATAAAAAATACTGGAAGCTGGCGCTCGCGCACCATAACTCCTTACAGCGTTTGAATATTGGCGACTCAACGCCATGCCGGGTGCGGTTTACACACGGCCGCCCGGCCGTTGTGCTTGTAACAATGCCTCTGCTATCCTGCCGCTATCCGATGCGTCGGAACGTTCCAGAGCACCGGCAAGATTGATATCACTTCGAGACTGGTATGAATGAAGCTCGGCCGGAGCGGGCAGCGCATCGGCGGCGGGGGCGTATTGTGATCGCTATCGTGGCAATCGCGCTGATCGCCCTCGCAGCCACACATTTGCTGCGCTCGCGCAAACGCCCGCACGCCCCCGCGGCGCAAACCGTAACGGTGGCGTCCGCGGTAATCGGCGACATGCCCGAGACACTCAACGCACTGGGTACCGTTACGCCGGTTGCGACGGTGACGGTATTATCGCAGCTCAGCGGCTACCTGACCGCCGTCGGCTACCAGGAAGGGCAAGACGTCGCCAAGGGCCAATTCCTTGCGCAGATCGACCCGCGCCCGTACGAAATCAGCAAACGGCAGGCCGAGGCTCAACTGGCCAAGGACCGCGCGGTTCTGGCGCAGGCGCGCTCGGATCTCGCCCGTTACGCGCGGCTGAACGCGCAAAAATCGATTGCCGCGCAAACCTTCGCCGACCAGCGCTTCGCCGTCCAGCAAAGCGAGGCGGCCGTCAAGGCGGATCAAGCCAGCATCGCGCAGTACGACCTCGACCTCGACTACTGCCGGATAACCGCGCCGGTCGCCGGCCGGGTCGGGCTTCGCCTGGTCGATTCGGGCAATTACGTAACCGCCTCGACGCAGCCCGGCATCGTGGTCATCACAACGATGAAGCCCACGACGGTGGAATTCGCGATCGCGCAGAACGCCCTGGCCAAAGTGCTGCAACGCTTCGATTCGGGTGCGAAGTTGCCGGTCACGGTATACAACAGCGACAACAGCCGGCAACTGGCCACCGGCACCCTCTACGCCATCAGCAATCAGATGTCCACCAGCACCGGCACAGTCACCCTGCGTGCCACTTTCGCAAACCGCGACGAGGTGCTGTTTCCGAACGAGTTCGTCAATACCCGGCTGCTGGTCGACACCCTGCATGACGCCGTATTGGTGCCAACCGCCGCCGTGCAGAGCGGCGCGCCCGGAGACTACGTCTACCTGGCCCGGCCGGATCACACCGTCACCGTGCGTAAAGTCACGATCGGCCCGAGCGACGGCAAGAATACCGTCATCACCGCCGGCCTCACGGCCGGCGACCAGGTCGTCACCGACGGGCTGGATCGACTGAGCGACGGCGCCAGAATCAACCCCGTCGAGGGTGGCGCAGCTAGCGGTAAAGACTCGCCAACGCCTTCGGACCCAGGACGCGCCGGCCACCCACCGGCATCGGCATCGGCATCCCGCAGCGCGGCGGCTTCGTAAGCGACTGGCACGCGCAGCGATGAATATTTCGCGCCTGTTCATACTCCGGCCCGTCGCCACGGTGCTGCTGATGATCGCCCTCGTGCTCGTGGGCCTCGTCGTGCTGCGCTTTCTGCCGATTTCGTCGCTGCCCGATGTCGACTACCCGACCATCCAGGTACAGACGTTCTATCCCGGCGCTAGCCCGACGGTCATGGCAAGCACCGTGACCGCGCCGCTGGAGGTTCAGCTCGGCCAGATTCC
The DNA here is from genome assembly GCA_004298545.1 of Candidimonas sp. Classification (GTDB taxonomy): domain Bacteria; phylum Pseudomonadota; class Gammaproteobacteria; order Burkholderiales; family Burkholderiaceae_B; genus SCQX01. The sequence continues at coordinate 4,880 of SCQX01000105.1, forward strand.
GGGCCTGCGGCAGATGACCTCCTACAGCTCTGACGGCGCCTCGGTCATCACGCTGCAATTCGATTTGTCGCTGAACCTGGACATCGCCCAACAGAACGTGCAGCAGGCCATCAACGCGGCAAACAGTTTTCTGCCCAGCGGTTTGCCCGCGCCACCCACCTATGCGAAAGTGAATCCCGCCGACCAGCCCATCCTCACGCTGGCGGTCACCTCGCGGTCCCTGTCCCTGACGCAGCTGCAGGACATCGCCAACAACCGCCTCGCCACCAAAATTTCCGAGGTATCGGGCGTCGGTCTGGTGTCGACCGCGGGTGGCAACGTACCCGCGATCCGCGTCGAGGCATCCCCCCGGAAACTGGCCGCGTACGGGCTGAACATCGACGATCTGCGTACCCTGCTCGCCGTGGTCAACATCAGCCAGCCGAAGGGCAATTTCGACGGTCCGAAGCTCGACTACACCATCAACGACAACGACCAGATCACCAGCCCCCAGGATTACCTCGACACGGTGATCGCCTATCAGAACGGCGCTCCCGTTTTCCTGCGCGACGTCGCCACCATCACCAAGGCCGCGCAGAACGTCGACCAGGGCGCCTGGTACAACCACACGCCCGCAATCGTGCTCAACGTACAGCGTCAGCCGGGCGCCAATGTCATCGCCACCGTGGACCGAATCACACAGGAGTTGCCGGCACTGGAGGCGACGCTGCCGGCCGGCATGCAGGTCACCGTCGTCTCGAACAGCACCGGCAGCATACGGGCGTCCGTGTCGGACGCGGCCTTCGAGCTGGTACTGGCCGTGGCGCTGGTGGTCATGGTGATTTTCGTGTTCCTGCGCAATCTCCCGGCCACCATCATCCCGAGCATCTCGGTGCCGGTTTCGCTGATCGGCACGCTGGCGCTCATGTACGAGCTGAACTATTCGATCGACAACCTTTCGCTGATGGCCCTTATCATCGCCACCGGCTTCGTGGTCGACGATTCGATCGTGATGATCGAGAATATCGTGCGCTATCTGGAGGAGGGGAAATCGCCCCTGGAGGCCGCCCTGGAAGGCGCGGGACAGATCGGCTTCACGATTCTGTCCCTCACCGTATCGCTGATCGCGGTGCTGATCCCTCTGCTGTTCATGGGAGGGGTGATCGGCCGCCTGTTCAGCGAATTCGCCATCACGCTGGCAATCACCATCGTCATTTCCGCCATCGTCTCGCTGACGCTGGTGCCCATGCTTTGCGCCCGCCTGCTGCGCGCGCAGGCGCAACGCCACCCCAGCCGGTTCGAACGCGCCAGCGAGCGGCTGTTCAACAAAACACTGAACAGCTATGAACGCGCACTGACATGGGTGCTGGACCGCCAGACGCTGATATTGGTGGCGGCTACCGCCACGGTGGCGCTGACGGCCATCCTTTACCTGGTCATTCCGAAGGGGCTGTTCCCCGTGCAGGATGTCGGCGTGATCCAGGGCATCAGCGTGGCCGACAACGCGGTGTCGTACAAAACGATGGCGCGGCGCCAGGCTGCGCTGGCCGACGCCATCCTCAAAGACCCCGACGTCGTCTCGCTGACATCGTACGTGGGCATCGACGGCACCAACCCCACACTGAACAATGGCCGCTTCCTGATCAACCTGCGGCCACAGAAGGAACGCTCGCTGAGCGCCCTGGAGATCGCCCGCCGACTGACGCGCGAAACCGCGAACATACAGGGCATCAAGCTGTACGCGCAACCCGAGCAGAGTCTTACGCTGGACACGACGGTCGCGCCCAACAAGTACCAGTTCGTGCTGCGTGGCCCGAGCGAACAGGTACTGGCCCAATACGTGCCGGCGCTCGTTGCGCGTATGCGGCAAATTCAATCGATCACGGACGTCGCCAGCAACCTGCGCAACGACGCGCCGAGTGTCGATGTGGAAGTCAATCGGCAACTGGCGGCGCGCTATGGGATCACCCCCGCGACGATCGACAATGCGCTCTACGACGCGCTTGGCCAGCGCATCGTCTCGACCATCTTCGAGCAGGCCAACCAGTACCGGGTAATTCTGGTTGCCAACCCCGCGTCGCTGCCCACCATCCAGTCGCTGGGCACCTTGTACCTGCCCAGCCAAACCGCCAGCAGCGGCCAGGTGCCACTGAGCCAGATCGCCACGATCAAAGTCGTCGAAACACCGCTGGCAATCAGCCACCTGGCGCAATTCCCCGCGACCACGGTGTCATTCAATCTTGCCGATGGCGCCTCGCTGAGCGAGGCCGTAAACGCCATACGCGGCACCGAGCGCGCGGCGGGCCTGCCGCCCTCGATCACTTCCGCGTTCCAGGGCGCGGCACAGGCCTACGAAGACTCGCTGTATAGCGAGATATATCTGCTGATCGCGGCCGTGGTGGCGGTGTACATCGTGCTGGGTGTGCTCTACGAGAGCTTCGTCCACCCGCTCACCATCCTGTCGACGCTGCCCTCGGCCGGCATCGGCGCGCTGCTGGCGCTGATGATCGCCGGCAGCGACCTCGACGTCGTCGGCATCATCGGCATCGTGCTGCTGATAGGCATTGTCAAGAAGAACGCGATCATGATCGTGGACTTCGCCCTCGAAGCGCAGCGTGAACATGGCAAGTCGGCGCGCGAAGCGATTTTCGAGGCCTCGTTGCTGCGGTTCCGGCCCATCCTGATGACCACGCTGGCGGCAATGCTGGGCGCGCTGCCTATGTTGCTTGGCGGCGGCACGGGTTCGGAACTGCGCCAGCCACTGGGGTTGGCCATCATGGGTGGCCTCGCCCTGAGTCAGCTATTGACGCTGTTCACGACGCCGGTGATTTACCTGTTCTTCGACCGGCTGGCGCAGCGCCTGCGCGGCGGCGGGCGCGCGGGGTCGGTCGAGACCACGCCGTGAACATCCCGGCGCTATTCATCCGGCGGCCGGTCGCCACGACGCTGCTTGCCGTGGCCACCATCCTGTCGGGTCTGCTGGCCTACTTTCACATGCCGGTGGCCCCTTTGCCCAATGTATCGTTTCCGGTCATCGTCGTGCGCGCCAGCATGGCGGGCGCTAGCCCCGACGTCATGGCCACCACCGTGGCCGAGCCGCTGGAACGCCGCCTCGGTACGATCGCCGACGTGGTGGAGATGACATCGACCAGCAGCGTCGGAACCTCGATGATCGTCATCGAGTTCGGACTGAACCGCAACATCAACGGCGCCGCGCGCGACGTGGAGGCGGCCATACAGGCTGCGCGCGCGGACCTGCCCACCACGCTGCGCAGCAACCCCAGCTACCGGGAATACAACCCGGCCGACGCGCCTGTCATGGTGCTGGCGCTGACATCGGACACCCTGACCAAGGCGCAGCTCTACGATTCCGCCGATTCGGTCATCCAGCAGCAACTGTCGCAGATCGACGGCGTCGGCGAAATCACCCTGGGCGGCGGCGCACTGCCGTCCGTCAGAGTTGAATTGCAGCCGGACAAGCTCAACAGCTACGGCATCGGGCTGGAAGACGTGCGCGCCGCGATCAGCGCCGCCAATGCGAACAGCGCGAAAGGCCACCTCGACGTGGCCGGACGGCGCTACGACGTGGTGTCCAACGACCAGATCAACACCGCCGCGCCCTACCGCGATCTGGTCATTGCCTACCGCGATGGCGCGCCGGTGCTGCTGCGCGACGTGGCCGATGTCGAGGATTCCAACGAGAACATCCGCAATGCGGGGCTGTACAACGGCAAATCAGCGGTGCTGGTGATTGTCTACCCGACACCGGGCAGCAACATCGTGAACACGGTCGCGCAGATTCGCACCGTGCTGCCGTCGATCGAAGCCGCCCTGCCGAGCGGCGTACGCGTGGGTGTCGCGCTGGACCATTCCGAGTCGGTGAACGCGTCGGTGCAGGATACGGAGCGAACACTATTCATCGCCGTGCTGCTGGTCGTTGGCGTCGTATTCGTGTTCCTGCGCTCACCGCGCGCCACGCTCATCCCGGCGGTGGCATTGCCGCTATCGATCGTGGGTTCCTTCGGGCCGATGTACCTGCTGGGCTACAGCCTGGACAATCTGTCGCTCATGGCGTTGACCATCAGCACGGGTTTCGTAGTCGACGACGCGGTGGTGGTGCTGGAGAACGTCACACGCTACCTCGAGGCGGGCATGGGTCCGATGGAAGCCGCGCTGCGCGGCAGCGCCGAGGTCAGCTTCACAGTCATTTCCATGAGCCTGTCGCTGATCGCGGTGTTCCTCCCCATTTTGCTGATGCCCGGCATCGTCGGCCTGCTGTTCCATGAATT
>SCQX01000106.1 GCA_004298545.1 Candidimonas sp.
ATTTCGATACGCGGCGCGAACACGGACCAGACGCTCGTGCTCGTCGATGGCGTGCCGATCAACGGCGCAACGAGCGGCCTGGCGGCCCTGAATGCGCTGCCCGTCGAGTCGGTGGACCACGTCGAGATACTGCGCGGCGCGGCGGCCAGCCTGACCGGCGCCAGTGCCATCGGCGGCGTAGTCGACATCATCACCCGCGAACCCCGCGACCAGCCCTTCGCCGGTCACGCATCGTTGGGCCTGGGAACGTACGGAACGAGCCGGTACGCGGCCGGATTCGATGGCGGCGGCCACGGCTGGTCGTACCGCGTCGGCGCGTCCTACGGGCAGAGCGCGGGCTACAACGCGACGAACCGCGCCAACATCTATTCTTACAACCCCGACCGCGACGGTTATTACACCCACAACGTCAACGGCGAACTGTCGTATACCTGGCGCGAGGGCCAGAAGCTGACCGCCCGGGTCTATGACACACGCATCAACGGGGGAGTGGACATCGACGCCACGCGGCCGTTCGACGAGCGCAGCATCCAGACACTGCAGATCGCCAGCCTGCGCAGCGACAACCGGATCACCGATTTCTGGCACAGTGCGCTGAGCGTCGCGGTCACGCTGGACAAAGACCTTACGCACACGGCGGCGAACGACACGACCTTCGCCACCCGACAGGCCTTCTACGCTTGGCGGAACGATCTGACGCTCGGGAAGGCGCAAACGCTTTCGATCAATTTCGAATATCTCGCGCAAAACGCCTCGGGTGACATTCCATCATTCGGGCCGGACGGAGCCCCCGGCCCGATGCTCGATTTCACACGCACACGCCGAGACGACAAGTCGGTCGCCGGCATCTACGCCGCGACGTTCGGCGCGAACCACCTGCGGGCAAGCCTGCGCGGCGATCGCGATTCCCAGTTCGGCCCCGCCACCACCTGGGGCCTGAACTACGGCCGCGACTTCACCCGTGCGCTTTACGGCTATGTGGCGGCAAGCACCGGATACAAGGCACCGACATTCAACGACCTCTACTACCCCGGCTATGCCAACCCGCGGCTCAGGCCAGAGCGGTCCCGCAATCTGGAAGCGGGCCTGAAGTTCACCGCGGACACCTACACGGTGGGCATCTCCGCCTACCACAATACGGTCCGTGACCTGATCACCTACGATCCGAGCCAGATGAAGCCGGAGAATCTGGACCGGGCGACGCTGCGGGGCGTGACGCTCTCGGGGGAGAAGCGCTTCCGCGCCACCACGCTGCGCGGGAGCATCGACCTCCAGGATCCGCGCAACGACTCGAGCGACAAGCTGCTCAACCGCCGCGCCCGACAAATTTATCGCGCCGGCATCGAGCACCACGACAGCGCGTGGCGCTTCGGGGGCGACTATCAGTTCGTCGGCGCGCGCTACGACGACATCGCCAACCGGGTGCCGCTGGGTGGCTACGGGCTGCTCAACCTGACCGCGGGCTACCAGATCGACCGCCACCTGAGCGTCGACGTCCGCTGGGACAACGTCCTGAACAGAAACTACACGACGGCGTATGGCTACAACACGCCGGGCTCGAACGTGTTCGTCACCCTGCGATGGCGCGAATAAGGCGCGCGCCACGATTCACGGCATAGTTGCTCCATGTCAAGAATTACGCGACTTTCCAGCGTATCCCGTGATGTGGTCACCATATATGGTGGTTATCATGAGTTATTAGCACAATATGTAGATGAACGATACGCCCGCGAATGGCGCAACCCATCCGCGAAACCGCCCGGACGAAACATCATCCGCACCACCCGAAACCCTGCCGTCCCCCCTGAAGGAAGCCGCCGATGATTCCGCTCAAGTACGTACCAGACCTTGGCAAGCAAATGCTCGCCGAGAGCAAATTCTTCTCGGGCTACTCCCGCTGGCACGATAC
>SCQX01000107.1 GCA_004298545.1 Candidimonas sp.
TTCCCTTCTTCCTTCTGTACTGCGCGAGCACTTGTATCTCACTGCGACTCGCTGCGCACGCCCCCGGCTTCGCCCCCCCAACCTTCAGGAGACCCCACCGGCCACGCCCGCAGCCACGCACTCATTCCAAGCGCCCACGCTTATCGGTTGTCTGGTTGTTAAAGAGCACCGGCCCCAGAGCCCCTCGCAAACCCCCCGAAGTACCCCGCCGCGCTTGCGGCTCAGGCCAAAAACTACAGAAGCGAGATTATCAACTACCCCCTCAAACCTGTCAAGTCAGATCCCTGCGCGACGCGGAAACGTCCGGCTCAATGCCGCTTGGACTACCCAAGTGATCGGCACAGGCGCTCAGTGCGCCAACAAGCTTGAAAACCGCTTGCGGAATTTTGCCACCTTCGGGGAAATCACCAGGCGGCAGTAGCCCTGATTCGGGTTGCGGGCATAGTAATCGTGGTGATAGGACTCGGCCGGCCAGAACGGATCCGCGCCAAGCAGGCGAGTGACCACCGCGGTGCCAAGATCGCGCTCGACCTCGGCAACCACTCGCTTCGCCACCGCCAGCTGACCATCGTTCTGGCAAAAGATCGCGGAGGCGTACTGCTCACCCACATCGCCGCCCTGGCGATTCAAACTGGTGGGATCGTGCGTTGCGAAAAACACGCGCAGCAGCGTCTCGAAACTGAGGATCGACGGATCGAAGCGAACGCGGGAAACTTCGATGTGCCCCGTGTCGCCCTGGCATACGCGCTCATAGCTCGGCGAGGCAACGCGACCGCCGGCGTAGCCGGGCGTGACGTCGACCACTCCACCGAGCAGCGTAAACACCGACTCGGTGCACCAAAAGCAGCCACCGCCCAGAACGGCGATTTCGATGTCTGTTGTGTTTGCCATGATGAGCTGTCCGTACCCCGCAAGGGACGACGGTTCAATCATACAGCCATTGTCGCCACGTCAACGCGCTCCACGCGCTTGTGCGTTGTCGCCGCCGTCGAGCGACAGGATCCATTCGGCGATGGCGGCGGCCTGCGCGGGGCTCACCTGTGGCTGCGCGGGCATGGGCACGGCTCCCCAACGGCCGTGGCCTCCGCTGCGGATCGACTGCGCCAGATATCGCGCCGCCCCGGGCTGCCCCGCGAACCGTTTCGCGATGGCTTGAAATGGCGGCCCCACACGCACCTTGCGCAGCTCATGGCACGCCAGACAGTGCGCCGCCTCGACGGCGGCCCAGCCATCGGCAGGGGGGGCCGCCGTGGCCGGCATACTAGCAAGAAGCGCGTACAGCAAGAGGTATAGTTTCGAACTCATCAACAAAATTCCCGTCTTACGAACGCAATCGATTCACCGCGGGCGCCGCGCGACCCGCCGCGTTACGTCCACCGCCGAACGCTATTATCGACGAAACTCCTCTCGGAACATTCCCCTCATGCTTCGTTATCCGCACTTCGATCCCATCGCCGTGCATATCGGTCCACTGGCCGTCCACTGGTACGGCCTGATGTATTTGCTGGGATTCGCACTGGCCTGGACGCTTGGCCGCTGGCGCATCAAACACGGTAAAACCGATCTCACGCTCGCCGACCTGGAAGATCTCATCTTCTACGGTGTGCTTGGAGTGGTCGTGGGCGGGCGCCTGGGCTACGTTCTGTTCTATCAACCGGTTCTGTATTTCACGCACCCCCTGCAAATCTTCTACCTGTGGGATGGCGGCATGTCTTTCCACGGTGGGCTGATCGGCGTCACACTGGTGCTATTGATCTTTGCGCACAAGAAAAAGCGCACACTGCTCGAAGTCGGCGACTTCGCCGCGCCACTCATCCCCCTGGGCCTGGCGGCTGGGCGTTTCGGCAACTTCATCAACGGTGAATTATGGGGCCGCCCAACCACCCTGCCCTGGGGCATGATCTTTCCGGGCGCGCACGACAACATTGCGCGCCACCCATCACAACTGTACGAAATGGGCCTGGAAGGATTCGTGCTGTTCGCCGTGGTATGGTGGTTCGCGCGCAAGCCAAGACCAACGGGTCAGATCAGCGCGGTGTTCCTCATGGGCTATGGAATTGCCCGGTTCCTGGTGGAATTTACCCGTGAGCCCGACTATTTTCTTGGCTTCATTTTCGAAGGACTGACCATGGGCCAATTGCTCTCCATACCCATGATCATCATTGGCGCCATCATTTTTTGGCTGAGCGCAAGAAAATCGTGCCCTGCAACGAAACCGTGATCATTTCGGTGCCCGCGCCGAGCGGCACGTCAGCCTGAGACGGCGCCGCCATCGTCCGCGCAACAGGCCGATACCCTCCGCCATCGTGGAGCTGAACCTCGCGAATACGATAGCCATCGAAGCCCAGGGCAGCGGCAAGCGCCTGTGCGCGCGCGCGAAATGCGCGAACCGCATCCTGGAGCAACCGGCTCTCTTCGGCGCCGCGCCGCGCGGGAGAAACCGAAAACGCCAGATTCACCACCGACAGGCGATCGCTCAGCCGGCCAGCCAGTTGCGACGCGGCCGCGAAATCGGTCGACTCGAGAACGATTTCGCCGCGCCCGCGCCAAGTGGTTATTTTTCCCGCCTTATCGGTCACCGGCCACACGTGGTAGTCGCCGCTGCTGGCGTTGACCCCGGGCGTTTTTCTGGCATCGCCCAGGGCCGCGCCGACCCGCTCGCCAAGATCCTTGGCGACGGCTGCCTGCGTTGCACCGGTTACTTCCGACGCCAATACGATGCGAACGACATCTTGACGGACCGTTGCCGAGGCCTGCGCCTGCAGAGTCGCCAGCGGCCACGAACCGCCGGGCGCGCGCGCGACATCCGCGCTGCGCGCCTGTGCCGCGAACACCAGTCCGCTCAGGGCGATCGCCAATGAAATTCGCCACGACCGCTGACGGCTTTGCATTGAAAGAAATGTCTTCATCAAGAATCGAATCAAAGCGACCAGGCGTTCACCGAAGGATGCGCCGGCCAGGCGCGCCTGGTCGGCGCGTCTCTTGGTGACCCTCTTAAAAAAGAACCCGTTCACAAGAACGGGCTCTTCGAGAATTGCCCCACCGTTGCCGTCTAGGCCGGCATCCTGGAACCGAGGGTTCAAGGCGGTCGCCATCAGCCAAGCTTCGGGTTCGTCAAAAGAGACGATCACGCCTACTTGTCAATCCAGCAACCTTTTGCCATAGGCATTGGTTCAAGAACTATAAGGCCACGTCACGAACACAGCAGGGACTTTGCGTTGGGCACGGCGCTTGCGCGCCAAGCCCTAAAACCACATGCCGCGACGATTGCCATTCTACCGTGGCCAGGCTACCGCGCAGTGCCGGGAGCCGCCGGTTCGAATGCCTGATCGAGCAGCGCGTTTATGTCGTCAATTCTACGCTTGAAATCCCCTAGCGCAACATTGCCGAGTGGACCATCCGGCGCGCGCACGGCCAACAACTCGGCGGCTATCTGAATTGCCGCCATGACCGCGATGCGCTCATTGCTGGAGACTTTGCCGGACCCCTTCACGCCCAGCATGCGCTGGTCGACATATCGCACCGCGGCGAGCAATGTGTCTTTCTCGCCGGGGGAACAGGCGAGCGAATAATCACGACCAAGAATGGAAATATCAATGCGTTCCACGGCAGGCCCTCACTTCTGCGCCGCGCCCGGCAGGCGCATGAGAATTGCATCGATATGGTCTCGCGCGGCGCTCGTCACGGCACGCAGACGCTCGGAGTCGGACCGGCACACATGAAGCTGATCCTGCAAGCTGCGAAACTCCGCCTGATAGCGCGCAACCTCCGCGCGCAATTCAACATGACCACGCTCGGCCTCCTGGCGCACCGCTTCGATCTCGGCAGAACGCTGTTCGAGACGCTGGGTAGCCGACTCTTGCTCTGTTTCGCGTTGATCGAGCTGTTCGCGCAGCACATTGCGTTCGCGCTCGAGACTTTTCACACGCGAATGCAACGCCGCGCGCTCAGCCTGGAGCTGACGCGTGAACTGCACCAATTGCCGCAGGCGGGCGGCGAGAGCGTCGAGATCTTCCAACATGGGCGTTATCGTAAACCATCTCACACGGAACGGGGAGCGCCGAATGTACTGAACGGAGCGCGGCCATCATACCGCGCCGCGCGATGCGGCATGAAACCTACGACGCGTGAAGACCGCCAGTCGTGCGCTTGGACACCGGCCCCGCCTGCGCGCGCTGGCGCAGATACCGCGCTTCGCCACGGCGACGAAACAGGATGGTGGAGAGTTCATTGAGCGCAGCGGTGTAGACGTCCCGCTTGAACGCGATTACCGCCTCGAGCGGCACCCAGTACTGGCTCCAGCGCCACGCGTCGAACTCGGGATGGCGCGTCATACGCAGGCTGACATCGCAGTCGCGGCCAACCATGCGCAGAAGAAACCAGATTTGCTTCTGCCCTTTGTAATGACCGCGCGAGTCGCGGCGTATAAAGTTACCTGGCACGTCATAGCGGAGCCATTCACGCGTACGCCCTAATATCCGAACATGTTCGGGGCACAGACCGACTTCTTCGTACAGTTCGCGATACATGGCCTGCGCCGGGCTTTCGCCCTGGTTGATGCCACCTTGCGGAAACTGCCACGCATGCTCGCGAATGCGCTTTGCCCAGAAAACCTCGTTTTTGTGGTTTACAAGGATGATGCCGACATTAGGACGGTAGCCTTCACGATCGAGCATGGGCCACCTCAAAAACGAATTCAATACAATTACGCTGATTATACGTATCTCACGAGAACCCTACTACCTACTACCATGCGAGCATCCAGATATCACATCAACACCCTGAAAGAGGCGCCCGCCGAAGCGGAAGTGCGCAGTCACCGGCTGATGACCCGCGCGGGCATGATACGCAAGGTCGCGGGCGGCATCTATACCTATATGCCGATGGGGCTGAAAGTGATAAGGAAGATAGAATCGGTGGTGCGGGAAGAAATGAATCACGCGGGCGCCATCGAACTGCTCATGCCGATCGTTCAGCCGGCCGAACTATGGCAGGAATCGGGCCGCTGGGAAAAATACGGCGCCGAACTGCTGCGCCTCAAAGACCGTCACCGGCGCGACTTCGTGCTCCAGCCCACATCGGAAGAAGTCATCACCGACATTGCGCGCAACGAAATACACAGCTATCGCCAGTTGCCGATCAACTTCTACCACATTCAAACCAAGTTTCGCGACGAACGCCGCCCGCGATTCGGGTTGCTGCGCGGCCGTGAATTCACCATGAAGGACGCCTATTCGTTCGACCGCACCGAAACCGACGCGCAAGCCAGCTACGACGCAATGTACAACGCCTATTTGCGCATTTTCGATCGCCTGGGCCTGCGGTACCGCGCCGTGGCCGCCGACACCGGGTCGATCGGCGGCGACCGCAGCCACGAATTCCAGGTAATCGCCGACACCGGCGAAGACCTGATCGTCTACAACCCGGACACCCAGTACGCGGCCAACATCGAATTGGCGGTGGCGCCATGTCTGATAGCGGCGCGCGGCGCGGCGAGCCAGCTACTGACGAAGACACCGACTCCCGACGCGCCGAAATGCGAAATCGTGGCCAGCCAGCTTCAGCGCCCATTGACCGACACGGTCAAGGCCATCGTACTGGCCACCGAGCCACCGCGCGATGCGTCCAAAACAGGCGTCGGCGCGGCCAGGATATGGCTGCTGCTGATACGCGGGGACCACGAATTGAATGAAGTCAAAACGGGGAAGCTCCCGGGTTTCGAGAACGGCCATCGCTTCGCCACCGAAGACGAAATCCTTGCCGCGTTCGGCTGTGTTCCGGGGTACCTGGGCCCCGTGGGCATCGATGCCTCGATTCCGGTGATCGCCGACACGACCGTGGCCCACATGAGCAATTTCATCTGCGGCGCGAATGATGAGGGGTTTCACTACACCGGCGTGAACTGGGGCCGCGATCTGCCCGAGCCACAGGTTGCCGATTTGCGCAACGTCGTGGCGGGCGACCCGGCCCCAGGGGGCGGGACGCTGGCCATCCAGCGCGGCATCGAAGTGGGGCAGGTTTTCTTCCTGGGCACCAAATATTCGAAAGCCCTGGGCGCCACCTTCCTGGAAACCGACGGCAAACCGGCTCTGCTTCAAATGGGGTGCTACGGCATCGGTATCAGCCGCGTGGCGGCCGCCGCCATCGAGCAGAACAACGACGACAAGGGTATCATCTGGCCGCGGGCTCTGGCGCCGTTCGAAATTGTGATTTGTCCGATGGGCTGGCACAAGAGTGAGGCAGTCAGAAACACCGTCGAATCGCTTTACAAGGAATTGTGCGCGGCAAATGTGGACGTCATGCTCGACGATCGCGATGTGCGCCCCGGCGCCATGTTCGCCGACTGGGAACTCATTGGCGTGCCATTGCGCATCACGGTGGGCGACCGCGGGCTCAAGGAAGGGGTGGTGGAATTACAAGAGAGGCGGAACGGCACTGTGACGCAAGTATCCGTGGGACACGCGGCGCAAGCCGCGATCGAACGCCTGGCGGCCCTCTGACACTGGCTCCGACACCAATGGTCGATACCCCCTTGCCATCGTCCGAATTGAATATTCGCGTATATTACGAGGATACCGACACGGGTGGTGTCGTTTACTATGCAAACTATCTCAAGTTTTTCGAACGCGGCCGCACCGAGTGGCTGCGCCGCATCGGCGTCAATCAGTCGGGCATGGCCCGGTACGAACACAGGGTGTTCGTGGTCAAGTCGGTTCAAATACAGTATTGCCGGCCGGCGCGGCTGGACGACTTGCTCACTGTACGCAGCGCGATCACGCGAGTCGGCGCGGCGTCCATAAACTTCGCCCAGTCCGCCGTGTGTAACGGGGAACTGCTGTGCGAAAGCACCATCCAAGTCTGTTGCGTGGATGGAAACACCTTTCGCCCCTCTCCTTTCAGCCGTGAACTCCGGACTTTACTGGAAAAGGTTCAGAACTAATCATGCATTCCTCTGGCGACTTTTCGTTGCTGAGCATCCTGCTCAACGCGAGCATCCCGGTTCAGTTGGTGATACTGGTCTTGGTGGGAATATCGGTCTTTTCCTGGGCGTACATCTTCAGCAAGCGTGCCACGATCAGGCGCGCCGCCGAGCAAACCCATCGCTTCGAAGACGACTTCTGGGCCGGCGGCGACCTTTCCGTACTGCAACAGGCCATTGCAGCGCGCCGCAACGAGCACGGCTCGCTGGCGCGCATCTTCGACGCCGGCATGACCGAGTTCGTCAAAGCCCGCCGCAATCAGAATACCGATGCCATGCTCGATGGGCCGCGGCGCGCGATGCAGGCAACCTACCAGCGTGAAATGGACGGTCTGGAATCCCACCTCAACTTTCTCGCGTCGGCCGGATCGGTCAGCCCTTACATCGGCCTGTTCGGCACCGTCTGGGGCATCATGCACGCTTTCATCGGCCTGTCGGCCGTACAGCAGGCAACGCTGGCCTCGGTGGCACCCGGCATCGCGGAAGCACTGATCGCCACGGCCATCGGGCTTTTCGCGGCGATTCCCGCCGTACTCGCCTACAACCGCTACACCGACCAGATCGACCGCTTGGCAAACCGCTTCGAGAGCTTCATCGACGAGTTCCTGAACATCCTGCAACGACAGGTGCGTTGATGGCCATTCGTCAAACCCGCCGGGCCCGTCGCCTGAAGAACGACATGAACGTCGTTCCCTACATCGACGTCATGCTCGTGCTGCTGGTCATCTTCATGGTGACGGCCCCCATGATCACGCCGGGCCTGATCAGCCTGCCGACGGTCGGCCAAGCAGCCGAGGTGCCCGTCAAACCGGTCGAGGTCCAGATCGCCAAGAATGGCGATATTTCCGTGCGGGTGCGCGAACCGGGGTCCGAATTCCAGCAGATCAGCCCCGACAGCCTGGTCAGCGCGGTCCAGTCGCGCGCCTCCGCCGACACACCGGTCGTCATCGCGGCCGACGGGCACGTACCGTACGAGACGGTGATGAAAATCATGGACCAACTGCGTATTGCCGGCATCAGCCGGCTTGGTTTGCTCGTCGATCAAGGTACCACCCCGGGTACCGTGAAAAACCAGCCTTGAAACGCCGCCGCGGCCGGGAGGCCACGCGGCTCCATGCCACGCCATGAAGCAGACACCGACACGCACCCGCAGCAGCGACCCCGCTCTCACGACCGAGCAGCGGGATGAACGCCGCGGCCTCGCAATTTCCGTCGGCATCCATCTGGCGCTGGTGGTCATTTTGTTTCTTGGCCTGCTGAGTGCGCCCCGCAACCCGAACCCCGTTCAGATCGAACTTTGGGCGCAAGGCACGCAGCCGGCGGCGGCCGAGCCCGAACAGAGCGAACAGCCAACCGAGCCGGCCACCGAACCGGAACATTCCACGCCACCCACGCCCACACCGCCGCCCCCCAAACCCACGCCACGCCCCACGCCCACACCGCCGCCAAAACCCGCGACACCACCACCGCCAAAGGTTGCCGCCGCGACGCCGCAGCCCGACGAAAATCCCGACATCGCGCTCGAAAAGGCGCGTAAGGAAAAAGAGAAGAAAGAGGCGGCGCGCAAGCTTGCGGCCGAACAGGCCGCCAAGAAGGCGAAACAAGAGGCTGCGGCCAAGGCCGCCGCCGAAGAGCAAGCCAAGGAGGAAGCGGCCAAGGAGGCGGCCGCCGCCAAGGCCGAAAAAGCGGCAGAGCAAAAGGCGAAGGCGGCGGCCGCCAAGAAAGCCGCCGCGTTGAAGGCAAAACAGGAGGCAGCCGCGAAAGCGGCCGCCGAGGAGAAGGCCAAGGAAGCGGCAGCTGAAAAAGCGGCGGCCGAGGAGGCCGCGAAAGAAGAAGCGCAGGCCAAGGCGAAGGCGGCGGCCGCCAAGAAAGCGAAAGAAGCGGCGGCGAAGAAAGCGGCGGCCGAGAAGAAAGCCGCTGAAGCAAAAAGCGCAGCGATCAAGGCAGCCATGCGCAGTGCGGCCCTGGGAGCGGCCGGCATCCCCAACGGCACGGCAAATCGCAACCAGGCGGGAGGCGGCGGTAACGACAGCGGTTATGCCGCGCTCGTCAGGGCCTGCATCAAGCCGCGCGTCGCCTACCCGGTGCCACCTCGTAGCGGGTCGAACCCGACAGTACAATACAGGGCGAACCTGAGTTCGAACGGCATGGTTGAAAGTGTACAAATCGAACGCTCGTCGGGAATATCGGGGTTCGACCACGCGGTGATGACTGGAATTCGAGGTTGCTCACCATTTCCCAAGCCGCCATCCGGCAGGTATCCGTCGTACGTCGACGGTAGCTACCGAATGTACGACGAAGATTGACAGGAGATTGCAGATATGACCGCTTTCACGCTGGCCGGCACGACGATGCACCGATTCGCATGGCGGCCCTGGGCGTACGCACTGCTCATGGCCAGCGCGAGCCTGGCAGGCATCACGCCGGCGCAAGCCCAGCTGCGCGTCGACATTTCGGGGGTTGGCGCCACACAATATCCCATAGCCATCGCCGACTTCTCGGGCGGCCCGCAAGGACAGGTGATCGCCAATGTGATTCGCGCCGACCTCAACCGCTCGGGGCAATTCAAGCTCGTCGACGCCACCGGCGCCAATCTCACGGTGGACAGCACCATTGACTACAACAGCTGGCGCGACCGCGGCGCCGACTACCTGGCGTACGGCACCGTCAACCAGTCGGGTGGCACCTACAACGTCAGCTACCGGCTGGGAAGCTCGGTGAATCAAAGCCAGCTCGACGGCGTCGCATTTACCGGCACCGACAAAGAACTGCGCCGCATCTCGCATCAAATCGCCGATCGTATTTACGAAAAGATCACCGGCGTGCGCGGCGTGTTTTCCACACGCATCGCCTACGTGTTGCAGATGGGCAACACGTATGAGTTACAAATTGCGGACGCCGACGGGCAGGATCCGCAGACCATGCTGCGGTCCAAACACCCCATCATCTCCCCTGCCTGGTCTCCCGACGGCAAGCGCATCGCCTACGTCAGTTTCGAAACTGGTAAGCCGGTCGTATACGTGCAAACCCTTGGTACAGGCGCCCGCCAAGCGGTTGCCAACTTCAAAGGCAACAACAGCGCGCCTGCCTGGGCACCAAACGGCGGACAGTTAGCAATAGCGCTGTCTCGCGATGGCATCTCGCAAATTTACACGATCGATTCCAACGGTGGAGGGCTGCGCCGCATCACGCATTCGCCGCTGATCGACACCGAGCCCAGTTATAGCCCCGACGGGGGTTCACTGGTGTTCACCAGCGACCGCGGCGGCAGTCCGCAAATTTACAAAGTCTCGGCCGCGGGGGGAGACGCGCAACGCTTGACCTTCAATGGAAGTTACAATACGTCACCCCATGTCTCTCCGGATGGCAAGCAACTCGTGTACGTTAGCCGACAAGATGGTTCCTTTCACATCGCTCTGCAAAGCTTGGCGTCAGGTACGCCAACACTGCTGACAGGCGGTCCGGATGACGAATCACCCAGCTTCGCACCCAACGGTATGCAAATCTTATATAGTGCTATTCAGGGCGGACGCAGCGTTCTGGCCGTCGTTTCCACAGACGGCCGGGTACGCCAAACCTTGTCGGCTCCGAATGGGAAGGTGCAGGAGCCCGCATGGGGGCCGTTTACTAACTAACTTTCATAGTGTGACTCTTTTTCAAAGGAAATCCCAAATGAGTTCGCGCATCCTCAAAACCCTCACTGTGGTGGCTTTCGCCACTACGCTTGCGGCCTGCAGTTCCGTACCGCTCGAACACAACCAATCGAGCTCAAGCGGCGCCGGTGAAGGTTCGGCGGCCGCCGGACAGGTCATGGACCCGTTCAACCCGCAAAGCCCGCTGTATCAGCAGCGGTCGGTATACTTCGACTTCAACAAGTACAACATCAAAGAACAGTACCGTCCTCTGATTGAAATGCACTCCCGCTACCTGGTCGCACACCCGAGCCAGAAGGTACAGGTTCAAGGGAACACCGATGCGCGCGGCAGTGCCGAGTACAACCTGGCCCTGGGCCAGCGGCGTTCGGAAGCGGTTGCGCACACCATGACGCTGCTGGGCGTCAACAGCGATCAGATCGAAGCCATCAGCTATGGCAAGGAGCGTCCGAAAGCCGCAGGCACCACGGAAGCCGACTACGCCGAAAACCGTCGTGCGGATATCGTCTACCAGCATTGATATCCGGCACGCAATGTGAGGCGCCGTGGCGGCTTCCCGCCGCGGCGTTTTTATTTCCACGGGTGCTCTTATGAAGGCCAATGTTTTGTCATTCCGCCCAGCAATACTTGCCGCCGCGCTCTCATTCGCCACCCTGTGCGCCGCGCCGGCCCACGCGTTTGCCGACGACGATGCCAGGCGGGCCATTCTCGATCTGCGCGCGCAGATACAGCAACTGATCCAGCAAAGCCAGCAAGCGCGATTGCAGCTGGCTGATCAAATCGACAACCTGCAGCACGAAGTCACCGACATGCGCGGCGAGATCGAGAAGCTGCGCTGGGAGGCCGACATTGCCAAGCGGTCGAGCCAGGATCAATCGGGCGGCGGCGCGGCGGCGCAGGTCACCGACCCCAAGGAACAAGCCGCCTACGATCAGCCGATGGGGCTGTTCCGCAGTGGCAAATACAAAGAGGCCGCCAGCGGGTTCGCCTCATTCGCGCAAAATTACCCGAACAGTCAATTGTTGTCGCAGGCCCAGTTCTACGAGGGCAGCAGCCGCTATGCCAGCCGCGATTTCAAAGGTGCCATCACCGAATTGCAGGATCTGGTGAGCAGCAACCCGAAAGACCCGCGTGCCCCCGACGCGCTGCTCATTATCGCCGCCAGCCAAATCGAACTCAACAACGTTGCGGGCGCCAAGAGCAACCTGCAGAAAATCGTACAGAACTACCCAAACAGTTCCGCCGCGGACACGGCGAAGAGCCGGCTCAAGCTGTTGAAATGATGGTGTGCGACGCGTGATCGCCGTGTCATGTGGCCGGTCATGCGACGCGCCACAGCATGCCGCCGCCATGTCTCACAATCTCGACCTGCCACGATTCACCGCGGTGGACATGGCGTACCCGCTTGCCTACACGGAATCGGGCACGGGTACGCCACTGCTGCTGATCCACGGGTCGTTGTGCGACTACCGCTACTGGCGCTGGCAGTTCGCCGCGTTCGGCGACAAATACCGCACGCTCGCGCCAAGCCTGCGCGGCTACTGGCCGGCGGCATTCCATTCCGAACGTGCCGATTTCGACGTTCTCGTCCAGACGGATGATTTGATCGAATTCGTCAACGCTGTCAATCCAGGAAATGACCCGATCCACATCCTGGGGCATTCACGCGGCGCGCGTGTGGCCCTGGAGCTCGCATGCGCCATGCCGGCCAGGACGCGCACACTGATACTTGCCGACCCGGGCTTTCCCACGGATGCGCGAGCGGAGCCATCCGCCTTTCAGGTCGAGGCGGCGCGCCGCCTGCGCGCGGGCGACATCGACGGCGCTCTGCAACTGTTCGTCGACAGCGTCAGCGGCGCCGACACCTGGCGGCACATGGTGGGCTGGTTCAAGACCATGGTGCGCGATAACGCCGGCACGCTGCTATCGCAGATCGGGGAACGCAATCAGCAGTTCGACCTGGCGCGCGCCCGCGTCATTTCGTGCCCTACGATGCTGCTGACCGGCGAATACAGTCCACCTCGCTTCCGCGATGTTCTGGCCGCACTCGGGCAAACACTGCCGCGCACTCAAAGGGCAACCATCCCGCTGGCATCGCATGGAATGAATCTTGGCAATCCGCGTGCGTTCAACCAGCATGTGCTGGAATTCCTGGACAAGCACTGAGCGGCGGAATGGTTTGCCCCGGCTTCACAGCCCGCTAAGCAGGCGCAGCGTCTTACGCGTGTACTCCTCGACGTAGTCGAGCAATCCGTCCGACGCTTTGCGCGCACCCTTTTCGTCGCCTGCAACGATGTGGCGGCAGATGTTTGCATGCAATCGGGCGGTGTGCGGCAAATCGTCGCCGCAGCGCCTGAAATGCAAATACCAGAAACGGCGCGTCTGCGCGCCGATAGGGCTGATGGCGTAGGCAACATACTTGTTCTGGGCCGCGGCCACCGACAGCCCGTTGAACTCGCGATCGGCCGGAATGAAGATGTTTTCGTCGTCATCCTGCGCCGCGCGGTCGAACCGTTCAGCCAGCTGTTGAAATTTCTTGCGCTGCGCATCGGTTGCCAGCCGCGCCGCGCGTCCGGCAATGATCTTTTCAAGCTCGCGGCGCACTTCAATCATGTTCAACTGATCGACCATGTCGATCTCGGAGACAATCACACCCGCCCGTGGCAGTATCCGCACCGTACCCTCATTGGCCAGGCGCTGCAGCGCCTCTCGCAGCGGCGTACGTCCCAATCCCAGTGAACGGTTCAGCCCTTTCTCGGAGATTTTGCTGCCGGGCGGCAGTTTCATCGTCACGATCATCTCTTCCAGAACGCGGTACGCGATCTGTGCCTGGCTCTCGCCATCGAGCGTCAGATCGGCGATCAAGGCTTCGACGCCTTCATCATCAACCTCTGCTTGGGGAACTACCGCGCTGACACGCATACGATCAAGACCCTTGGAGAATAGCACGCGCCGCCGCGTCTGGCGCCACCGCGCGCCCACTTCACAACCTGCACTGACATATCAGTGAAACTGAATCTAACCGCCATGAATTTCAGTGTCAAGGAAATTTCCTTCTTGACAAGTGCAATGCAACGATCTAGATTTTCATAGCACTGACATGTCAGTAGCAAACACGACGACGATCACCATGAATTACGTTTAGTCAGTATATACACAGGCGATTACGCCAAGAACGATTCCAGAATCCAGGAGACAAAATATGCAAGCCAGTCAGCCAGACTTGTCCATACGGCAAGGCGGCACCGCGCACGCGCAAATCACCCGCACGCGCTGGGTACAGCTCGTGCTCGGGCTCATAGCAATGATGTCAATCTCCAGCCCCCAGTACGTCTGGGCGCTGTTCACCTCAGACCTCACGAAAATGCTAGGCGCGACACTCGCCGAGGTGCAGGTCGCTTTCGCAATCCTCATCATCGTGCAAACCTTCCTTGCCCCTTGTCAGGGTCTGCTCATCGACCGCTTCGGCCCGAAAATGCTGCTGACCACCGGCGCGATCCTCACCGGCCTGAGCTGGGTGTTCGCCTCCCAGGTTCACAGTCTGTGGGGCCTGTACATTACTTACGGGTTCCTCGGCGGCCTGGGCACCGGCATCATCTACATCGGCGTGATCGGCCTGATGGTGCAGTGGTTTCCCGATCGGCGCGGCTTCGCGGTGGGCATGGTTGCTGCCGGCTACGGATTCGGCGCGGCACTCACCACCTTCGCCATCTCCGACAGCATCAAAGCGGTGGGCGCCTCGGCCACGCTCATGAACTTCGGCTGGGGTATCGGCATCGTCGGAGTGCTTGCCGTACTTGGCATGCGCCGCCCCCGCCAACAGGAACTGCCTGTGCTCGCCGAGAAAATGGCCGGCGCCGTCAGCCGGCGCGCCACCGCCCCGCGCCTCGCGCACCGCGATTTCACCCCACAGGAAATGCTCAAGGAGCCAATCTTCTGGCTGATGTTCGCCATGATGACCATGATGTCCACGTCTGGTTTGATGGTGATCTCCGAAATCGGCGCTTTCGCCAAAGACATTGGCGTGGCCAACACGCTTGTCTTCGGCATGGCGGCACTGCCGCTCGCGCTCACGCTCGATCGCATCACCAACGGCCTGACCCGCCCGCTCTTCGGCTGGATATCGGATCATATCGGACGTGAGAACACTATGTTCATCGCCTTCGGTCTGGAGGGCATCGCCATGAGCATCTGGCTGGCCACCGCCAACGACCCGCTGCTCTTCGCCCTGCTCTCGGGCGTGGTGTTCTTCGGTTGGGGCGAAATTTTCTCGCTCTTCCCCGCCACGCTCACCGACATCTTCGGCACCAAGGACGCCACCACCAATTACGGCTTCCTGTACATTGCCCAAGGCGTGGGCTCCATTCTCGGCGGGCCGCTTGCCGCATTGATGCACCAGATGACGCACTCCTGGACCGCCGTGTTCGTCGTCGTGATCATCATGAACTTCGTGCCCGCGCTGCTCGCGATATTCGCCCTCAAACCCATGCGCCTGGCGTTCCCCGCTCGCGACGCGCAACGTACATCGTCATCACCGCTGCAGGATCAGCGCCCCGCGCTCTGATGTAGCCGTCAGGTCCATTGGGCGCCGAATGCTCCCGGGGGTCGTCCCCCGGGAGTGCTCAGCACCGTGGCCGCCGGCATTTCGTTACCCCGCTGTCATTGATTATCGCCGGCCGCCATGACCAGTGGCCTTCCCCTTCTTCAACCTTCAATCGCCCTCCATCACAATGCTGAACTCCACACAATCCACGCGCGGCATGGCCGTTGCGCCGCACGCCCTCGCCGCCCAGGCGGCCATGTCCATCCTGAGGCGAGACCACGGCAACGCCATTGAGGCGATGGTCGCCGCGGCAGCCACCATTGCCGTCGCCTATCCGCACATGAACAGTATTGGCGGCGACGGATTCTGGGTGATCTCGGAACCCGGCAAACCGGTCGTTGCCATCGAAGCCTGCGGCACGGCGGGCGCCAACGTATCGCGGCAATTCTATCTGGACCAAGGGCTGGACACGATACCCGTGCGCGGGCCGCTGGCGGCAAACACCATGGCCGGGACAGTCGACGGCTGGCGGGAAGCATTGACAATCAGTGCATCCTGGGGCGGCAAGCTGCCGCTGGCGCGGCTGCTGGAAGATGCCATCCACTATGCGGAAACAGGTATCCCCGTTACCCGTTCCCAATATGCCAGCACCTCGACCAAGCTCCCGGAATTAGTCGACCAGCCGGGGTTCGCCAACACATTCCTGGTTGAAAACAATGTTCCCGCGGCGGGCAGCCGATTCACGCAAGAACGCCTGGCCAAAACGCTGCGTACGCTGGTGGTACAGGGACTGGACAGCTTCTACCGCGGCGATCTGGCCAAGATGATTGCCGACGACCTCGCCGAGATTGGCAGCCCCATCACCCTGCAAGACCTCAATGACTACCACGCGCGGACCATGACGCCATTGCATCTGAAGCATAGTCTGGGTGAAATTTACAACACGGCGCCACCCACGCAGGGCATCGTCTCTCTGACCATTCTGGCCATTCTCGATCGCCTCGACATCCGCCGGTACCGCGCCGACAGCCTCGAATATATCCACCTGGTGGTGGAAGCCACCAAGCAGGCATTTCGCATGCGTGACCAGTACGTGTGCGACCCGAGCAACATGCTCATCGCGCCGCAAGCCTGTCTGGCCGACGCATTTCTGTCCCCGTACGTCAAGGCGATCTCGCTCGACAAGGCGCTGCCCTGGGGCAACGGCAAAGGACCCGCCGATACCGTGTGGCTTGGTGTGATCGATGCCGAGGGGCGAGCCGTGTCGTTCATTCAAAGCATCTATCACGAGTTCGGTAGCGGCACGGTCCTGCCGCGCACCGGCATCAATTGGCAAAATCGCGGCTGCTCGTTCTCGCTTGCCGAGAATCACCTGAACGTCCTGGCGCCCGGCAAAAAACCCTTTCACACGCTCAACCCCGCGCTGGCCCGCTTCACCGACGGCAGGACCATGGTATACGGCACGATGGGCGGCGACGGCCAGCCACAAACACAGGCGACCGTCTTCACGCGGTACGCGGTGTTCAATCAGCCGGTGCAGCAGGCCATCACCGCGCCGCGCTGGCTGCTGGGCCGCACTTGGGGAAAGAGCTCCGAATCGCTGAAAATGGAGTGTCGCTTCAAACCGGAGATCATCGACGGGCTGCGCGCCCTGGGTCACGACGTGGAGGTCGTTGGCGATTTCGACGAAATGATGGGCCACGCCGGCGCTATCGTACGCGACGCCTCGTCGGGGATTCTGGAAGGCGGCTGCGATCCGCGCAGCAACGGCGCCGTGGCCGGTTATTGAGTACCGTCCCGCAGCATGAAACTACCGCGACAGGGCACCAGCCGGCCTGACGAGACACGAGGCGCGCGCGGTTTCTCCCGATGCGAGCTGCAGGTCGAGCTCGAGTTTGGTTCCCACCACCAGCTTTTGCCGCGGTTTCTCGAGCATGGCGTGATAACTTCCCGGCTTGAACGTGACATTGCCCTTCGCTGGTACGGGAATGCGGGGTTCCATGACCATGCTGCTCACGCCGCCGCTTTCGATGCTTTTGTGCAGCATGACACTACCGAACGCCGGGCTGGACGCACCCGTCAGCGCCGCATTCCGGATCCCTTCGTTATGAACCACGAAATACGCGGCCGACGGCGCGGGCGGTGGCAGTGACCGTATCCAGCAACCCGAAACACTGATGGACGCGGACTGTGCCGCGTGGCGAGGCGCCATGGACTCATTGCCACCCGCCATCGACATGGCGGCGGCGGCACTTGCAACAGCAAGACCACCAACCGCCACGAGACCCCTCAACGCGCGCTTCGCCACCATCGTCTCCATCACCATGACTGCTCCCGAGAAACGATTATTATTACATGCGAAGGAATGATCACGCAGCAACGAGCCGTCGCCAATGAGTACACTGATCCGCTGTGCCTGGGCCGGAGGCGACCCACGGATGGTCGCCTACCACGACAACGAATGGGGCGTCCCCGAACACGACAGCCGCGCGCTGTGGGAAAAGCTGATACTGGACGGTTTCCAGGCTGGCCTGTCGTGGGCGACCGTCTTGCGCAAGCGCCCCGCCTTTCGCGACGCATTCCACGGCTTTGACCCAGCCGCCGTCGCACGGTTCGGCGCAAACGACGTTGCGCGCCTGCTCGCGAATCCCGACATCATCCGCTCGCGTGCCAAAATAGATGCGGCAATCGGCAATGCCAGGGCGTTTCTCGCCATGCAGGACGCGGGTGAGGACTTTTCGACCTTCGTCTGGACAATGGCCGGTGGCACCCCCATCATCAACGACAGCGCGGCTCGCCCAACGCAAACATCGCTGTCGGCGGCGCTCGCGCGCGCACTGAAGCAGCGCGGCTTCAAGTTCGTCGGTCCAGTCATCGTATACGCCTGGATGCAGGCCACGGGCATCGTCGACGACCATAGCCCCGAGTGTTTCCGGCGCCGGGAGCGTCCGGCGAGATCGCAGCGCCCGCCGCGGCAATGATGCGCGAGCCCGGACTAATTCACAGGAGAAAGTAATGGCATCTGATCAACCCTGCGCTTGCATCGTCGGCGTTGGACCGGGGCTTGGCGCGGCACTGGCCGAACGCTTCGGCCGCGAAGGACACACTATCGCGCTCCTGTCGCGCTCGACGCGGCATCGCGATGCGATCATAAAACAGATCACCGCGCAAGGCGGCAGCGCGCTCGGCTACGAATGCGACGCCACCAATCCGGCATCGGTGGCGGTTGCGTTCGCGCACGTGCGCAAGACGCTGGGCGACCCCGCGGTACTCATCTACAACGTGGGTTCCTTTGCCGCCGGCGGACTGATGGAGCTGGATCCAGGCACGTTCGAGAATGCCTGGCGCGCGAATTGCTATGGTGGATTCCTGTGTGCCCGCGAGGTGGTGCCGGCCATGAAAGCGCGCGGCCGCGGCACGTTGCTGTTCACCGGCGCCACGGCGTCGAAACGCGGCAGCGCGCGCTTCTCGGGTCTGGCTGTCGGCAAGTTCGGGTTGCGGGCGCTGGCCCAAAGTCTTGCGCGGGAATTCGCGCCTGACGGCATCCATGTGGCACATGTTGTCATCGACGGCCACATCGGCCGCGAAACCGCGCGCGAACCCACACCCGACGAAGCGGCCGGCAAGGTTCTCGCCCCGCGCGCCATCGCCGAGACCTATTGGCAGATTCACTGTCAGGATCGCTCGGCCTGGACGCTGGAACTGGATCTGCGGCCCTATCCCGAGCATTTTTAAAAGAGAGTTCATCCGCGCCACACAGTTTTCGTTCGACGGGCTTCCACACCAAGATGGAGGGGCTCTCGCGCCGCGCTTATGGGTTCAGGAACTTTGAGAGTTACCGCTCGAGAGTCTTGGCTCGATGCGGCTGGAACGGTCTCATCAACCGTGTCCGATGAATGCCCATCCCCGTTAATGGGGTAGAGCCAATGCCCATCCCCATTAATGGGGTAAGGGGTCATTCATACGGCGTCTGAAGAAGCGCATGAATAGCCCATCTACGTGTTTTCCGTTATCCTTATCCCCCAAAAATATACCCCCGACAAGTCGTCGCTGGGGCTGTTTTTGGTCAATCATCGATCAGCACGCCACCTTGCAGTACTCTTGCGACGATTTCGGATCAGGCCAGGAGGCGCGTCGGGATCGAAGCAGCGGATGGATTTCCTCGCGCGCGCGTACCTGTCGCGAAAGTCGGTGCTGTCGTTCTGAGCGGACCGTCGCGCTGCAAAGGGGCCAAAGCGACACGCACCTGTTTGCGAAAAGTCTACATTTGTCTACCTCTACCGCGTCCGCCTCTGCAACCGAACACTCCGAACGCAGCGTCCTGACACTCGCGCCTGACTGACTGATAGTTAATTGATATATCAAGGGCTCTGATTGGTGCCTGGCAAGTAGGTTCTCACACCGTCGAAGATGGCAGCCAGATCACCTGAAGAAACGCGAACACCAGCATAGTCTCTTCGCCCATCTACGCGTCTATGTGGACGCGTGATACGCCAGAAGCCGACAGTGATAATCATGTCGCACTTCGCCCAAATCGGTCCATCACCGCAGAAAATATGATTGGATGGCAAGTGTCCGCGCAAAGGATTTCCCGACATTTGAACGTGTCAGGGAAACATCGGAACTGGTAGGGTCGTGGATAATGGGACTACTGTGCACAGTCCGCGAGCGTGCGTTGATGTTTTGGAAATGACAACAACAGGGCGTTGCTTCACCATCTCCGGCACTCTGAACCCCGTGTCGAAATTGCAGATGACGATTTCGCCCGTTCTCAATCCTTTTCTTAAGGCGTCTATTTTTCTTGTTATGTCCATCACAATATGTGCCCTAGAAAGTCAAAGGCCCTCATTTCTGAGGGCCTTTTTTCTGACGCCCATCGTAGCTTGATATCGCCTTCGATGGGCCGCTGAAGGGTTTTATCCCCCCAGACTCCACCCGGACGTCAAAGCGCCGGAAAACGAGATTAGTTTAACAAATTGCTCATTTTTGAGCAATGTCTTGGGCCGCAAATTTCAGCAAGGGCGCGGGCGTAGGGGGATAGTTCTGCCGGTGCCCGAACAGTGGACGCCGCCATCTCTCGCCTTCCGTGTTGATTCGCGCCAGTGTCGCCCGTGACTGCTCTCCGGTCTCGCCGGCTCCCTCAGCAACTCGCGGTACCGGCGCTCCGCGATCAGGCGCACGTTGGCGGCGCTTTTCCATGGCAACCAGAGTGGCAACCGTCGATTTCCGCGCTAACCTCCGTGCTAACCGACGTGCCAACCACCGGCTCGACACCCCCGAAACGGGGGCCTCGACACGTCGCCAGGTAGCAGCTCTTTTTTTTGTGGCTGCTACCTGCTACCAAGCCTGCTACTTTTTCAGAAACCTCCTCGCGCTCTACCAGAAACCGGCCAGTAAACAACAGTATTTTGCTACGCCAACGCTGCGCGCACACGGGTCACATTCGCGCGCGTATTGCTGGCAGAACTATCCGACCCCGCGCACGCGCGAGCCACATAGTCGGATTCCAAATCTGGCTTTCGAGAACCTGGGAATCCCTCCGCACGCACTACGTGAACCCTCAATTCGAGGGTCCAGGGCAACAAGCTCCCGCACGCTCAGGCGTTACCCACCTTTTTATGGGCTCCGAAAACTCCCCCCTCTCGTACGTACCGCGATCTTGTGGAAGCAAGCGTTCACGCGAACACACAAGAACGCCACAGGGGGCGCGCCCGTGTTCGATCATTCCGCCCGCGAACGCCGGTTTCTGGAACGTTTCTGCTTTGGTATTCCCACCGCCATGGCATTGGCGAAATCCCGCCCAATCCTGCGCACATCGAGCGCATGCGCGACGTATCGGTACCCTCGACGCGGGGATATCCGGCTCTTCGCCCCGTCGGGCTAGGTGCTGGCGTAAGGGGTTAGGCCGTTACCGCCGCACGCTTGGCCGGTTTCGCCTTGACGGGGGTGGGCTGCTCAACAGGCTGCGCGCTCAGGCGAACACCCAAGGCGCGAATCACTTTCAGGATGGTGTCGTAGCGCGGCTTCGCACCAGGCGCCAGCGCCTTGTACAGGCTCTCGCGCCCCAGCCCAGTTTCTTCGGCAATCTGCGCCATGCCTCGTGCCTTGGCAATGTACCCCAGCGCCCGCAGCAATTCATCGGCATCCCCATCGGCCAACACCTGGGTCAGGTATTCCGCTATCGCCTCCGGGCTATCCAGGTGCGCCGTCATGTCAAAGGGAATCAGCTTGAGTTTCGATTTCATCGAGCTATACCTCCATAACCAACTTTCTTGCCCGCTTGATGTCGGCGGCCTGGGTACGCTTGTCGCCCCCAGCCAGCAGGATAACCACCACACCGCCGCGCATCGTGAAATACAGCCGGTAGCCGGCCCCAACATCGACACGCAATTCTGACAGGCTGCCACCCAGCGCTTTCACGTCCCCCATGACGCCAGTGGCCACACGGTCGATACGCCGGGCAATCGCCACCTTGGCGCGCAGGTCTCGCAGGGCGGCATGCCATGCCGCGAATGCTTCGGTTTGCTAGATCAGGTAGGGCATGAATTATTGTATCTATATGGATACTAACATGCAAACCCGCGTGGACATATGAGGATCACGCCCGGCTCATCACCACCACGTTATCCACGCGTAGCGCGTCCAGGTAGTCGGCTCGCGCCTACATCATCTTCTCGCGGGGCTTGAGGTACAGCGTGCGGTTGTACGCCGCCGATGTCTGGTTGGCGTCTTGGTGGGCCAGTTGCAACTCGATGTGAGGATGTGGCCAACCCTGTTCATGCAGGACAGTGGATGCCACGCCCCCGTACCCGTGGCCGGTCATCCGCCCCCGGTAGCCCACGCGGTAGAGCCGAGCCGTAGAGCCCCGTGTCTGATGAATGTCCATCCCCCGTTAATGGGGTAGAGCCAGCCAGCCGAGCCGGGTAGAGCCACGGGGTGGAGCCCCGAGCCGTGAATTGGTGTGGACAAGTTGCAAGGGGTCATTCATACGACCACTGGAGAACCGCATGGATAGCCGATCTACATGTTTTCCGTTTTCACGATACCCCCAAAAATACCCCCAATAAGTCGCCGCTGGGGCTGAATCGTATTAGGGATTGTGATCTATCACCTTCCATTGTGTTCCATCCGGCTTGAGCGTACATGCCGCGATATCCCTCACCTTGGCGCCGTAGACATTCTGATGACTGAAGGGCACTTCAATGGTAAGTACCCCATGTTCGTACAGGTATCCGGTGTTCAGCTTGTCTTGGAACGAAAACTTGGGATCGCCGTACCCGTTCCACGTTTCCTCGACGGCGCTCTTACAGTCTTCCACCACTTCAAATTCCATGCTCTGAGGGGGCTGCCCTCCATTTGCTGCAATCTTCTCCAGTACCGTCTCTGCTGGAGCATTGGAAGAATAAGACTTGGTGGGTTCTTTATGGCCCAGCGACACACCCTGGCCGTTACCGTACATCCGATAGTCGCCTGTGATGTACGCTGGGTATCTACCAGAAGGGGGCATGGGAAATGGTGAACAATTCTGGATTCCCCTCGCGACGGCGCGGTCAAATCCCGCGATGCCCGAAGAGCGCTGCACTTGAACATGAGTCACGTGACCCTGAGCATCAAGATTCGCCTTATATTGCAAAGTCGGATTGGCCCCGGCACGTGTAGGCAACGGATAAATCACACCTGGGCGCACGCAGGCCGCCACTTTCGCCGCATAGTTGTTGTCATTGTCGCTTGCCTGCGCGGGGGCAGGGCTGGGGGGACGAACACCGAATGATGTAGCTGGTGTCGGGGTAGAGGCAACGCCTGTCGGCGTAGGCGATGTATCGGCAGCGGGTAACTGTTGCTGTGTTGGCGAGTCAGACATGTCGCTATACCGATGGACGATTAAAACAATAACGAACAACGCGAAAACCAAGATCAGAATACTTGATATTGCACTTTTCTTTGGTGGATTCGTGGCGTAGTTTCGTGTCACTCTCGCCGAAGGACGCCGGCGCCCACTCAACGGATTGCCGCACTTTGGACAAGCAACCGCTTTGTTGCTAACTGTCGCCCCACACTCGTCGCATTTGATTAAAGCCATATAGGCCCCTATTTATAACTATTTGCGAACAATTGTGCGTCTATGTTTCCAGGACTGTCGAGTGCCGCCAAGTATCAAATACCATCTGCAAGACAACGCAGCACCGTAGTGGTCACAACCTATCGAGCATCTCGGCCTGTTCTCTCAGGGCGGCCCGAAGCTCTTTGCGCAACTCTCGTAGCTTTTGCCTCACGCCGCCCTTGTAGGCGTTCCTACTCGATGTGGCCTTGCCCTGCGCTGTCTTGGCCCCGGTCGATCGTGTCCAGGGTTTCCACCTCTTTATCTTTTCGGCCTGTTCGCGCCGCTGCTCCAGTGTCCATCGTCTGGCTGCCATCGTTGACCTCTAGAAGTTCGTTTTGCGCCAGAACGTTTTCTGCCGCGGGCGCGGGTACCCCATTATTGACCTGTTGATACCCATGGGCGACATTGGCCTGCTTGGCGATCACCACCTGGCGCGGGTACTTCAGTTCGGTTAGCGCCTGTATGGTCGTCCGGCACTGTGCCTGGGCTTTCAGACCCAGGTTCATGTGCGCCTGGTACTGCTTTAAATGCTCCTGATTGCTGGCCCGGCGCATCTGGGCGACAAATACCTGCTGCAGGGCGTGGGCCTGCCCCACTAACATCTCCTCGATGCCGGACATATCGCCACTCTGCACGCGCTTCACACGGTCGTTGAGCACTTTCACGGATTCGACGAAGTCGTACTCATCGCCATAGGACGCCTTCATAAAACTTTCCGAAGCGGCGCAACTGGCAATCGATGAGTCACTGTGCACGGCGGCAGCCCGCCTTTTCCTCCCCGGATCGAGCACGGGTTTGTCGTTGCCTGCCGGGCGCGTTTTCTTAGCGGTCATCATCACCTCCTGAAACGGCCTGGCGCTTGTGCCGGACGTGGTACGCCGTCAGCACGCCATGGGCCACCATGTCCAGGCCGGGCCGGTATTCCCCGTCTTTGGCCTGGTACACCTTCGGGGTGAGTGTGCCCGCCAGCGCCACCGCATCCCCGTCACCAAGTGCCTGTAGCGCCGTCTGGGCCGAGTCGTCAAAGGCGATGACGCCACATAGCAGCGTCTCGCCCTGGGCGGTTGCCACCTTCACCTTCGCCGTGGTGTACGTGTTGCCGGTCTTGCCGGTGCCAGACTTTGGGGCGCCGTATAGCTTGCCCGCTATCAGTGCGTCAATCATTGTTCGATCCTTTGTTCGTCTGGTGTGCCGCTCATTGCGGAGCCGGGAAACACATAAGCTGCGTGAACCATCGTCCATTAGGCGTTTCGCTTTGCAGGTCATGCGTGACGCTGTAGACAGTCCATATCCCGCAGGCTGGTGTAATGCTGCTTCTAACCTCGATGCGAGAGCCAAGGTGTACGGTCGGCATATAGAGCGCACTCACGATAAGCCCCTGCCCCCCGCCGAAGGTCGGATAGCCCACCATGCCAGTTTCAGGCGATACCAATATGGGATCTTCGCGCCGATGGCCAATCCTCGGCCAAATAACTAGGGTGCCATTCTCGATGGAAAAATTGATGTTCGCCGCCAGCGCCATCGACTTGACTTGATCCAGTAGCGTGCCCTTCAGGTGCGGATTGGAGAGCATGACCGACACGCCATGGTTATCAAAGGCCAGGCCTTGCGGTTGCGGGCTCATCTGCTTTGCCAAATCCGCCATGATGGTCGCCACGTCCACCGCCCCTCTGTAGCTCGATCCGGGCACCGGGCGGATCGCGTCGGTTAAAGCTGAAAATGCGAGGAAGTTCATGGGTACGTCTGGCATGGCTTGAAAGTCGCCGACGGAAGTCTGGATTACCCCCGTGTACGCGGTAGACATCGCCCCGCCCACGTCGCCCGCCGCCAGCAGAATGCTATTTTCTCCAATTTGGTTGAGAATCTGCCCATAGCGCGTCAGGTCGTTTATCGTCGAAAGCGGCAAGCCAAATACTTGAAGTTGCATGACGCCCTGCTGACCGCCCCCGTACTGTTGTATGAGGGCATGTGCGCGCAAGCCGGACAGTTTAAGGTCGGGGCCAGCGGGTTTACCCGAGGCATCTTTCCCACGATTGATCGTGATGTTGATGGCGCGCCGTGCGTATTGAGTCATGATTGATTCCTTTGTGAAGAGTAGTGTGATTGGTGGTTGGTCTTGGCGAAGACCGCCCGGTACGCATCCCACAAGGGCTTTCCCACCGCGCATCGATCCAGGTTCGGATTCTGGCCCGCCGCGATGCAGTACAGACAACCGAAGTGATGCCGGTAGTACGCATCGGCCAGGGCGCGCCAGGGCAGTTCATCGGCGATTGCCCGAGAAGGTACAGGTGGCGTCGGTCGTTCC
>SCQX01000108.1 GCA_004298545.1 Candidimonas sp.
CCTGGCTCCCCGAGCAGGGCTCGAACCTGGGACCTGCGGATTAACAGTCAGTCTCATAGAATCGCTTTGTATGTACTTTGCCTTAGCAATCAAAGGGTTGGTTTTCCTGTGATTCGCTATGCAGGAGCTTCATTTCGCTATGCTGTTGACAGTTGGTTGACAGTCTAGCCGCAGCCCTTCAAGCACAAGAGGTAGTCGCGGGGCCGTGTACATACGCCTCGATCACCCCTCGGCGCTGCATTGCCACAAAAGGTCAACCAGGCGGTTAGCCAGAGCAGCCTACATCTGAAGGATTACATGTTTTCTATCAAATATGTACAATAAAGGTTGTTTTGATAGCGCGGTTGGTAAAGGAGTTCATCATGCAGAGCATAACATTAGAGCAGCTACGTGCTACGGCCAGCGCTGGCGGCGTGACGAGCGTGACCTTGAAAGGACAAGGCGGTGGCTTTTTTGTCGAAATAGCGACCCGCAGCGGTCATGATGCCATTCTGTCGAAAGCACGAACGACCGAGCCTAG
Source organism: Candidimonas sp. (assembly GCA_004298545.1). Taxonomy (GTDB): domain Bacteria; phylum Pseudomonadota; class Gammaproteobacteria; order Burkholderiales; family Burkholderiaceae_B; genus SCQX01. Next base: position 521 of record SCQX01000108.1, read on the forward strand.
ACGTTTCGGCAGCCCCACTTCGGCGCTGAACGTTCTGCGCAACTTGGGCATCTTGATCGCCAAGCTGGACGCCACAAACTGGAATCCAGAGCAGAAGGACTTGAGCCGAAGCCGGGAAAGTCGGGCGGAAGCGATGCGCGAGGCGCACGAAGCCGCCGCCTACAACCAGTGGCTGGCTGCCGAGATTCAGGAGGCGATAGACGATCCGCGGCCGAGCATCCCACACGATGAAGTCATGGCCCGGATGGATGCCCGTATCGCTCGCCATAAAGCAGCGGCAGGAGCGAAGCGAGCATGAGCCGGAAGGCCGATTAACCCATGACGAAGCCAAAGCTCCCTTACCGCGTCGTCTGGCGACCGGTTGCCGAGGCCGACTTAGACAGCATCGTTGACTACATCGCCGCAGACAACCCGATCAGGGCCGAGAAATTCGGCCAGGAGTTGCGCACCAAAGCGTTGCCGCTTGCGCAGCATCCAAGACTTGGCCGCACGGGCAGGCCGGGCTTGCCGTCCTACCTGCGCGAACTGGTCGTACACCGAAACTACATCGTTTTCTATCGCGTGTTGGACGAGGCCCGTGCTGTGGAAATTGTGAGAGTGAAGCACGCCGCACGACAAACGCCATGAATTTCAGGCGGGCACGCCGCTCGTGGTGGTGCAGGAGTTGGGCGGCTGGCGTTCGTTCAAGATGGGGCAGCGGTATGCCCACCTTGCCCCGAGCCATGTGGCCGCCCATGCATACACGGTCAATTTTTTGGCAAAGCCGGAATCAGAAAATAAAATCGCCATGGGGGAGGCGGAGATAACTTACTGATTTCGTTAGGGTTTCCTGGCTCCCCGAGCAGGGCTCGAACCTGCGACCTGCGGATTAACAGGCGATGGTTCGGAATCCTCTGAAAGCCGCACGAACAGTTGATACCGTATTTCCCCGTGTCTCATAAAAACAGTCCGGAAGCTCTGCGCCATGCCAGTGGCTATCCGCCGAATACCACTGTATATGAGACGCCGTCAGGCACCGATTTTCAGGCTGTTGGCGGCCACGGATTCGCGCCATCTCTGCTTGATGTAGATCTCCGTTGTTTTCTTGTCTTTATGCCCGCAGAGAGCCTGAATGCGCTCAAACGGGATACCCGCCAGCCACATGTCGGTCGCACCTTTGCCCTTGAGGTCGCGAAATCCGAATGACTCCAGTGAGGGCATGTTCTGTCACGCCTTTTTCTGGGCACGTTTGAGCATGGCGCTCAGCCCACTGTAGGTATATGGCTCGCGTAAGCATCAATACTGCGGACGACGACGCCGTTCATACGGAATTTCCCGGGGCTTGCCGACATGAGTAGTGAGCCAATGCTCTGTTCGAGCGTCCTTTCGCGCCATCCAATCCGCGCCGATTTCCACGATCAGCATGTCGCGGAAATCCTGAAAGTCCGTGCGTATTTGGGACTTCATAGCCTCTGTCCATATCTCCGCAGCGACGAGCTCCGTGCTCACGAAGATGCCAATCCCTTTGCTGTCGATCCACAGTACGGACGCGTTTTCGTCGACAGCGGATTGAACGTTTTTCAACACGGTTTGTGTCAGCTTGGCATTGTCTTTTCCTGCGGACATGAGGAGCAAGTAGCCTCGTTTTCCAGCCCGCGGCGACGTATCACCGAATGGATTCTCAGTCACTGTCGGTTCCTCTCGATAGGTTTGGTTAGTAGCGCTCCCAAGCATACTCGACGAGGAATTGCCATGCGTAGCTCACTCATTCCCATGCTCCGCAAGCCACCGCATCGCCCGTCGATACACAAACACGGCGAGCATCGCGGACCCTATCCCTATCCCGGTGAACTGGGAGCGGGCCAGGATCGTGCGATCGATCTACGACAGACTGCCGATTATCGAACAGCGGGTGGTCCAGGCGGAGTACACGCGCGTGAGGGAGTACGGCAATCTTCCGGATCGCCTTCGGTGCGAGAAAGCCTGCAGGATGTTTGCGATCACACCGCTTTACTACAGGCTTGCCATGAACGGATTCAGGACTTCGGTGCGGAAGGCGTTTGAATGAAATATGGCAAGGAAGTGATTGAACTGATGGCGTGCTATCCAGGGAGAGATTTCAAAATGGAAGAGATCGTCCGGTCCGTGGCGTCGGAGTCAATCATTGGTAGTCAGCGAACGGCCGTGCGACAGTCGGTTCTGCGTGTACTGCAAGGCCTGATCGAGAACGGTTCGGTATTGCGGCGTCCTACACGGCCGGGGGTGCGTAACGCCGCCCTCTATCGGTGGAAAAGTGCGACATGAAGTGCTATTGAAGTGCGACAGAAACTGCGACAATGGGGGTGGAAAGTTGCGCTCGTAGCAAACAGGCCCCGCCACCGAGCGGGGGTCTTTCGTGTCCCGACCGTGGGTTTAGCCCGGACGGTTGGTGCGTAGCCACTCCTTCAGGGCCGAGTCAACTCGGCTTTGCCAGCCGCGGCCAGTGGCGCGGAAATCCTCCACCACTTTGGATGATAGTCGGATGGTTATGCGCTCTTTCGTCGGTTCTTTCTGCGGGCCACGTCGGCGCATACCAAGTTTTGCCTGGATGTCTGGCGGTAGCACTTCCGCGGCGGGACGGAACCTCTTGAAATCTTCGGCGGTGAGTTCGCGGACTTCGCCATCGTCGTCGATCATGGGTTTCTTAGCGTGATTCATATGCTTTGATCTCCCGAGAGTTGGCTTTGCGCAGGCTAATGGACGCGCAAGCCGGTTTCGGTTGCGGTGAATACCACGACATGCAGCCGCTTGCCGATGTATCCAACGCCTATGTAGCGGACCTCACCATATTCCTTGCGACGGTCCTCGTGGATTTCCGCCGTATCGAAATCGAACTGAGCAACCGAATCAAAGGATAGCCCACGCTCGGCGATATTCTTGCTGTTCTTCGCTGGATCGTAGGTGATGTCCATGAATCAAATTGTACATACTAATTGCTTACAGAGCAAGTAGATTGTACATACAAGCCTACGTAACTTTGTCTCTTTCAGCAGCTACCGCTGGCCTTTGTGCCCCGCCGGGTCGAAAGATTCGGGGATTGTTCCACTTCATGTTTTATCGAGATTCCACCAGGTGCGACCATCCGACCTGTCTGGATGTCTCCCCCCGCATTCCTTTCTACGTAGCAGGGGTGTGCAATCTCCCCCCATCTGGACAATCAAAATGGCTGATACCTCCTCACAGACAAACAGCACCGCTTCGTCAACGAATACCTGATCGACCTGAACGCTACGCCGGCATGTGATGTGGGCCGGTGTGAGGGTGTTTGGAGGCACACACTGGTAGCCATGTCTCGTGCGTGTTAATTCCTGGCTCCTACATTGTAGGTCGAGAGAATTAACATCGATCTCCGGTCTCTCTTCAGCCTCGGCGGCACGAACTTTCAGCATTCTGTGCTCAGCGTCGGCTTGGCGCTCGCCGTCGACCAGAACCAGGTGCGCCGGGGCGGGTCAGAAACTACTGTATATGTGACGGTGTCTCATAAAACGTCACATACAGGCAAAAATAAAGGGCTTCGGAATCGTCCGAAACCCTCTTATTTGTTGGCTCCCCGAGCAGGGCTCGAACCTGCGACCTGCGGATTAACAGTCCGTCGCTCTACCAGCTGAGCTATCGGGGAATCGCATTTTGCGGAAAGATCGAGATCATAGCACAAAACCTTGTGTAATCAGGCCGTCCCGCACCCGGCGCCGCGCAACCATCGCGCGGCGCAATCAGTGCGCTGCGGGCGGCACTGGGGCATCGCCCGCGTCCATGGCGGCGAACAGTGTCATTCCTCGCCCGGGCGCCTTGTCCTTGTGGTGGATGCGAAAGAGTATGCGAGAAAGTGGGGGCAGGGGGCTGTGCAGTTCCACGAGTATATTTTGCGCCAGCCATTCGGCGACCACGTGGCGCGAGAGGCAGCTGATACCCATACCTGCGGCGACGAGTTGCTTGATGGCTTCCGAGTCTCCAAGCTCCATCACCGAGTCGAGGCTACCCAAGTGCGGCAGCAGCAACCGCTCGGCCTCCTCGCGAGTGCCCGACCCGCTTTCCCGCAGAACCCATTGTGCCTGCCGCAGGGCATCGAGGGTGATGCGCCGGCCCGCCAGCGGGTGGTCGGCCGCCGCGAAGACACACATGTCGTCACGCCGCCAGGGGGTGAGCACGAGTTCGGGGTGATGGCTGGGGCCTTCGATGTAGCCGGCATCCACACTGAAAGCCGAAACGGCTTCGACGATGTCGGCGGTGTTCGCAACGATGAGCTCCACGGCGGCGCTAGGGTGCCGATGGTGGAAGTCGGCCAGCCGCGCGGGCAATAGATAGTTGCCGATCGTCGTGCTGGCGCCGAGGCGCAGGTGGATGCCCGCGTCGCCGGCGAACAGCTGTTGCATGTCCTGCGCATCGTCGAGCATGGCGCGCGCCCGCGGCAGCAGCAGCTGCCCCTCGCCGTTGAGCAATAGCCGGCGCCCCACGCGGTCGAACAAGGGGGCGGCGAGGCCGCCCTCCAACGCAGCAAGGGCCTGGCTCGCGGCCGACTGCGTAAGGCCGATGTGGGTCGATGCCGCCGTCACCGTTCCGTGGTGAGCGATGGCCACGAAGACTTCCAGCTCGCGCAGACTGATTCTCAGCGCCATGAACACCTCTCCTCGATTTCCCGGCGGTACGACACCCCTTCTCGATTCACCCGGTGGCGCTTTTTCGCCGATTCGTCTGGCGGCCCTTTCCTTTTACGCGCCTGGCAAGTCCGCGCCTGCCTGCTCGAGTCACCTGGCGGCGTGGCAATGGCGATTGCAGCATCGATTGGTGACATCGACGGTCGGCGACATCGGAGATTCACATTAATTAGATGAACTAATCATATAAAGAAGAATTATTCATTCTACTTCTTTATGGTGCTCCGGTATCATTCGTTGACGCCTCTTTTGCGGCCCGCCGCGGCTGCCTCGCATAGAAGCTCCTCACAGAAGCCCCTCGTAGAAAACCCTAATGCGCCGCCCTGTCCCGTCACGCTTGTCCGCCTTGCGCGAACCCGCGATGAAACTGCTTCCGGGCCTTGCCCTGGCGTTCGCGCTGGCGGCCGGGGCAACGTGGCTCGCGGGGCTGCCGGCGTTCAGTCGCCTGGGGTTTTCCTCGCTCACCCTGGCCATCGTCGGTGGCATGCTATTGGGCAACACGGTCTACCGGTCGGTCGTGACGCATTGTCACTTCGGCGTCACATTTTCCAAGGCGAAGCTGCTGCGGCTCGGGATCATTCTATATGGGTTCAAGCTGACGTTTCAGGATATTGCGTCGGTGGGATTGACGGGCATCCTGATCGACGTGCTGGTGCTGTCTTCCACTTTTCTGCTTGCCTACTGGATCGGGCATCGCAAGATGGGCCTTGATGAACGCAGCGTCATCCTGATTGGCGCGGGCAGCTCTATCTGCGGCGCGGCCGCCGTGCTCGCCACCGAGCCGGTGCTCAAGGCGCCCGTCGAGAAAGTGACGGTGGCGGTGGCGACGGTGGTGGTGTTTGGCACGCTTGGCATGTTCCTGTATCCAGTCTTGTACGCGGTAGTCCGGCCGTTCGGGCTATCGGAATTTGCTTATGGCGTGTTCACCGGGTCGACGGTTCATGAGGTCGCCCAGGTGGTAGCCGCCGGCCGCGCGGTCAGCGAAGCCGCGGCCACCAGCGCGGTAATCACCAAGATGATCCGCGTGATGCTGCTCGCCCCCTTTCTGCTGATTCTGGCCGCTTGGCTCGCGCGCCGGCGCGGCGGGAGCGATGCCACCGGCGGACGGCGCCTCGTCATCCCGTGGTTCGCGGTGGCCTTCATCGGCATGGCCGGCTTCAATTCGCTGCAGTGGCTGCCGGCCGCCGCGGTCGAGGCGCTGGTCGCATTCGACACCCTGGTTCTCGCCATGGCGATGGCGGCGCTGGGGCTCACCACGCACGTTTCCGCGATTCGCCAGGCGGGCGCGCGCCCGCTGGTTCTTGCCACGGCACTGTTTGGATGGCTGCTGACGGGCGGAGCGCTCATCAACTATTCGGTGACCGCGCTCATGCCCTGGTGAATCTTAGCGCCCGTTTTTGCCTGGATCGCGCCTCCCGCGCGCCTGGCTTTCGCGGCCGTTCTCCCGGGAATCGCGCGGCTGCTCGACGGCCGCCCTCTCGCCATGGTGGACATCGCGCGTGCGGTGGACGTCGTGCGTAATGAAGCCGGAGACGTTTTCCGGCATCAGCAGGTAGTCGGGCTTCGCCAGCGTGGCGCGGATGTCAGCAAGCCCGCACGCCCAATGGTCGCGCATGATGCCCGGCCCGAACTGGTAGTCCTTGTAATATTCCTCGTACGGTTTGTCTTGGTAGATCAGATGAATGATGTTGTAGCGTTTCTTGCAGGTCAGCGCCTCCACCTCGCGGCAGTACTTGTCCGCTTCGCGCTCGTCGGCGGGTAGTTTGTCCAGTAGGTACGCCACCATGTGCTGCAAATATTGTGACCGGCGCATTTCATCGGTGATTTGCCGCGTGCGGCTGGAGTAACGGATGTCCTGGATGCGGTCCGAGACCTCGCTCATGTTCGTCGGCACGCGCCCGCGTGCGCTCCAGAGATCCACCTGAAAGGCCAGGGTGTCCATTCGCGGGCGCGATTCCAGAACATACGACAATGGCGTGTTCGACACCAGGCCGCCGTCCCAATAGTATTCACCGTCTATTTCAATGGCGGGAAACGCGGGCGGTAGCGCGCCCGACGCCAGGAAGTGACGCGGTTCCAACCGCGTCTCGGCATTGTCGAAATGCACGAAGTTGCCCGTGCGCACGTTCACGGCGCCGACCGACACGCGCAGTGAGTGGGAGTTGATGAGGTCGAAATCGCACAGACGTTCCAGCGTTTCGCTCAGCGCGCTGGTGTCGTAATAGCTTGCGGCGGCCGGGTTGCCCGGCGTCGTGATGGCCGGTGGCGGCATGCGTGGCCGGAAAAAGCCTTTCTGCCCCACCAGCACCGCCCCGGCCGCATGCAGCGCGCTCATATTGCGGCGCATGGCGTCGTTCGTGTTGAAGAGGCTTTGCTCCCAAAATGGGGTAACCGGCAGTGCCAAGTTCAGTTGGCAAATCGTCTCCCAGAATTCCGTCAGGCGGGCAATCCGTCGTTCCGGCGGATTGCCCGCGATCAGCGCAGTATTGAGCGCGCCGATGGAAATGCCGGAAAAGCAGTTGGGTTCTATACCCGCTTCGGCAAGGCCTTGGTAGACACCAGCCTGATAGGCGCCCAGCGCACCGCCGCCCTGCAGAACCAGCGCCACGGTTTCGTAGGGTGGCAGCGACAGGCGGCCCGCGCCGGGCCCCTGCGCGGGCAGAACCGCGGCGGTGGCGGCTGGCGCCGCTCTGGCGGGTGCCGCCGCTTTCGCGGCGGTGGCGCTCACCCGTTGGGGGGCGGCTTTGCGGGGGGATTTGCGTGGGGTTGCCGCGTGAGCCGTGCGAGGTGCGATCATGGCATATTCCGTATCGTGAAGGGCGGTTCCAGGCTGTGCACGAAGGCTTCGATCAGTGTGCCGCGGTAGCGGGCTTTGTGCAGCACCAGCGACAGGCGGCGGTGCAAGGCCAGGAAAGGGGTTTGCAGGACCACCAGGCGGCCCGCCGCCACGGCGTCGCGGGTGGCGGCGTCAGGCAGACAGGCGATCCCCATGCCGGCGATGACAGCTTGTTTGATCGCCTCGACCTGTCCCAGTTCCAACAGAATGCGCCCTGGTGGCAGATTGGCCATGATGGCTTCAGACTGCATGCGCAGGGCGGACCCGGGCTCGCGCAGTACCCAGTTGGCGTTTGCGAAGTCGGCCGGGCGCAGGCGCTGGCGTCCGACGAGCGGGTGATTGGGAGCGGCGCACACTTGCAGATCGTCGTCGCGCCAGGGTAGGGAATCGATTTCGGGGTGATTGACCAGACCCTCCACGCAGCCGACATCGATGCGATGTTCCAGAACGCCGGCGACGGTCGTTCGTGTATTTTCCACGCTGACCGTCAACGACACGTTGGGGTGGCGGCGCACGAATGCGCCGAGTAGCTCTCCGACCAGATAATTGCCGATGGTGTTGCTCGTACCCAGGCGCAGCTCGCCCGCCAGTTCGTGCGAATGCGCGTCGGGCCTGCGCAGCATTTCGCGCATGCGTTCCACGACCTCTTGCGCCGGCGGCAGCAGTTCCTTACCGCGCATGCTTAGTCGCAGACGGCCGCGAATGCGGTCGAACACCGGGGCGCCCACCTGGCGCTCGAGTTCGGACAGCGCCATGCTGATCGCCGGTTGTGTGACCGAAAGTCGCGCCGCGGCCGCGCGCACGCTTCCGGAATTGGCAATGGCCACGAAGACTTCGAGCTGGCGTATGCTGATTCCGATCATCAGCAAATTTTAGTCGGAACTCGCGCCGCGTTCAGGCGGTTCGCTTCAGGCGAGCCACGACAGTGGGTTATGTGCCAACGCGACGCCGACAATGTAGAAGAAGATGGCAACGGCGATCAGTGCGGCCGCGGCGCGGGTCGATCGTGTGCGGCCGCGCTTGATGGCCACTGTGCCAACGCCGATATAGAGCACCAGCGCAATCAGCTTGGCGACGATCCATGCCTGCAGACCGCCAAGCATGACGGTGAGGATGACGCCGCATGTCAGCAGCACGGTGTCGACGACATGCGGCAGCACTTTCACGATGCGCAGCTGCAATTTGCTCGAGCCGGTGACCGACCACCAGGCGCGGGTCACGAAGAAGACGATGCTGAGCGCAGCAGCGCTGACGTGCAGTTGCTTGATGATGAGGTAGTACATGTCGAATTCCTCGTTGGATCGCGCGCTTGCCGCGGCGCTCATTGCACGACCCATCGCCCGCCGCCCTGGAGGATCAATTGCCGGACGTGATGGGGCACCAGGGTACTGCGATGACCCACGCTGACGATGATGGTGTTGGGCAGCAGCTCGCGCACCAGGCGATACATGGCGTCTTCGAGGCCTTCATCCATTGCCGAGGTTGCCTCGTCCAGAAAGGCCGCCTGCGGCGCGGCGAGAATCAGACGCCCGAACGCCAGACGCTGCTGTTCGCCAAGCGACAGAATGCGGCCCCAGTCGGCGACTTCGTCGAGGCGTTCGGTAAGGTGCCCCAGTTGTATGCGGCCGAGAATCGCGATGGCGTCTTTATTGTTTTCCGCAACGGGCGTATTCGCGATTGGAACGGGCAGCTGTTCCGTCATGGCTTGGGCTTGTGGAAGGGCCTGGCTCTGGCGCGTAAGCGTTGCGCGCGAGAACCCGGCACGCGCAAGGTCTTGCTCGAGGTTGCCCTCGGAGGCGGGGGTTGCCATGCCGTCGTGCAGGACCTGGTTCGGGTAG
>SCQX01000109.1 GCA_004298545.1 Candidimonas sp.
GTTTCGACGCCGTGACCTGCATGGAAATGCTGGAACATGTTCCCAACCCGGCGGGAATCGTCGCATCGTGCGCGCGCCTGCTCAAGCCGGGGGGTGTGGCGTTTTTCTCCACCATCAACCGCACGCCCAAGGCGTTTCTGTTCGCCATCGTAGCCGGCGAGTACGTTCTGCGCCTGCTGCCGCGCGGCACGCACCACTACCGGAAACTCATTCGGCCGCGTGAATTGCGCCGCTGGGCGCGCGCGGACGGGCTCGTATTCGCCGGCGCCGCAAGCTTGATGTACAACCCCTTCACACGGCGGTTCCGGGTGGCGCCGCGCCGTGAAGACGTCAACTACATGGCCTGCTTCATCAAGGAGAAGTAAACCGTGCGGCGTTTTCTGGCGCTGTCTCGATCGGCCCATGGCGCATTGGACATCGCCATGCCGGGGTTCGTCGCACTGCTCTGGCTGGGCGATTTCCCACCGTGGCGAGTACTCTTGCTGTGTGCCCTTGCGGGTGGTGCGGGCTATACGGCCATCTACGCGCTCAACGATCTGGTCGGCGCCCGGACTGATCGGGAAAAGTTCGCCGGGCATGGGATCAACGCGGGCTATTCGGTCGAGGCCTCCAGCTTGCGCTACCCGCTGGCGCGTAATCTGATTGGCCCGCGTGGCGCGTTTGCCTGGTTTGGATTCTGGTATGGGGTGGCGATGGCGGCCGCGTACCTGCTTAACCCGGCAATCGTTGTCATCACGGTGGCGGCCGGCCTTCTGGAGGTCGTTTACTGCAAGCTGTTGAAAGTGACGTATTGGCGCACGCTGGTCAGCGGGCTGGTGAAGTCGGCCGGACCGATCGCGGCCGTGTATGCCGTCGACGGCGATCCGTCGCTGTCACGGCTGTTGTTGCTGCTGGTGTGGCTGATGCTGTGGGAAATTGGCGGCCAGAACATTCCGGCCGACTGGAATGACCTCGAGGAAGACCGGCGCATCGGCGCGCAAACGATTCCCCTCGTTCTGGGACCGCGTGTCGCCGCCGTCCTGGTAGTGCTGACCCTTGCGCTTGCCGTCGTGGCCAGCGTGTTTCTACCGCTCGTGTCGCCGCTGGCGCTGGGCTTGCCCTACCAGATCACCACTCTCGTGTCCGGATGCTGCTTTTTGCTGCTGCCCGGCGTGCGGCTGGCCCGTACGCTCGATGGCCGCCGAGCGGCCCGGCTGTTCGATAGCGCCAGCTGGTATCCCTTGGCGCAGCTGACAATCATTCTGGCATTCGTTCTGGCCAAATAGGCGCTGCGCGCTGGTGTGTTCCAGCTATAATCCAAATTTCCTGCTCCGGTCCGGCGATCCCGGGCAACCACCAGAATGACCAAATACGTTTTTGTGACGGGAGGCGTCGTATCCTCTCTGGGCAAAGGTATTGCCGCGGCGTCTCTTGCGGCAATTCTCGAAACCCGTGGCCTGCGGGTCACCATGTTGAAGCTGGATCCCTACATCAATGTCGATCCGGGCACCATGAGCCCCTTCCAGCATGGCGAGGTCTTCGTCACCGAAGATGGAGCCGAAACCGATCTCGACCTGGGGCACTACGAGCGCTTCATATCGGCGCGCATGCACAAGGTCAACAATTTCACGACGGGTCAAATCTACGAATCGGTTCTGCGCAAAGAGCGCCGCGGCGATTATCTGGGCAAGACCGTTCAGGTCATTCCCCATATCACCAACGAAATTCAGGATTTCATCGCGCGCGGCGCGAAGTCCGGGTTCAACGGCGCCACCGACGTCGCCATCGTGGAAATCGGCGGCACGGTCGGCGACATCGAGTCGCTGCCGTTCCTCGAGGCGGTACGGCAGATGAGTTTGCGCCTCGGGCGCAACAATGCCGCATTCGTGCACTTGACGCTGGTTCCATACATCGCCACGGCGGGCGAGCTCAAAACCAAACCCACACAGCATTCCGTGCAGAAGCTGCGGGAAATCGGGATTTACCCGAACGCGTTGCTGTGCCGCGCCGACCGCCCGGTTCCCGACGACGAACGTGCCAAGATTTCGCTGTTCTCCAATGTACCGCTGAACGCGGTCATTTCCGTCTGGGACTCTGACTCGATCTACAAAATCCCTTCCATGCTGCACCAGCAGGGCTTGGACATCCTGGTGTGCGATGCGTTGGCGCTGAGCCCCCCGCCAGCCGACCTGACGATGTGGGATCGGCTGGTCGACGCGCTGGCGCACCCGAAGTATCGTGTGCGCGTCGGCATGGTGGGCAAGTATGTGGACCTGACCGAATCGTACAAATCGCTGACGGAAGCCCTGGTGCATGCCGGTATCCACACCCATGCCCACATCGACATCGACTATCTGGATTCGGAAGACATCGAGCACAATGGTACGGGGTGCCTCGATCACCTCGATGCAATCCTTGTGCCGGGTGGCTTCGGCAAACGCGGCACCGAGGGCAAGATCGCGGCCATTCGCCATGCGCGGGAGCACAAGGTTCCGTATCTGGGCATCTGCCTGGGCATGCAACTGGCGGTCATCGAGTTTGCGCGTCACGTGGCCGGTCTCGGTGGGGCCAATAGCACCGAATTCGACCCCTCGACGCCGCACCCGGTGGTGGCGCTGATCACCGAGTGGCAGGATCGTGAGGGTAGAATCGAGAAACGCGACAATGCATCCGATTTGGGCGGGACGATGCGCAAGGGCGCGCAGCGCTGTCCGGTGAAACCCGGCACGCGCGCCCACGCCATTTACGGCGATGTGGTCAACGAGCGCCACCGCCATCGCTACGAGGTCAACAACCTGTACGTATCGCGTCTGGAGCAGGCGGGCATGGTCATCAGCGCTCGCACGCCCACCGAGAATCTGCCGGAAATGATGGAACTGCCAAACCACCCGTGGTTCATGGGGGTGCAGTTCCATCCCGAATTCACTTCCACGCCGCGCGACGGGCATCCACTATTCACCAGTTTCATACAGGCTGCCATTGCCTACCAGGCGTCGCGCGCGTCCACGCCGTCGGATC
>SCQX01000110.1 GCA_004298545.1 Candidimonas sp.
GCCGCGATGGCCTCGCGTAGCGCCGTCCACATATGAACCGTCAATGCATTCAACCGCCCCGGATGATCGAGTGTGATCGTGGCGACTGCGCCATCGCGCGCAACCGCGACACGGCCCGGGCGTGGCGCCTTGGCGGCTTGGGTGTTCATAGCCATTGGGCGGTGGCGCATAGCCGTTGGGCGATAGTATTAATCCACGAACCGCTTGTCATTCGCCATACTTGTTCGTTGTTCGTTTCAGTCCACCTTGGCAACCCTATCTTGTCGACCGGCGCCCCCTTGTCGGCCGGCGCCCGCCGCGCCACGCCGATCCTGCCCAACAATTTATAGGAGAATCGTAACCCGACACAAGTGACGCGCCGTCATGGTTATCCCTAGGGACTCTCTGACGGGGGCTCCGATGGAACGTCGCTTCCCGCGGCGGCGGCCGTCCTGGCCGTTGCCTGTGCTAGAATGCAACGCCTCGGTTTTCCGCCCGGTGTCCGCGACCACGGAACCGGGTACCGGCCCGTGCCAGATCCGCAACGGCGCACGGAAGCAAGTGGCGGGAAGCCGCCAGATTCGGTTCGCGTCAGGCGAACCCCCTCAGGACAGGTGGCAGAGTGGTCGAATGCGCCGGACTCGAAATCCGGTATACGGTAACTCCGTATCGTGAGTTCGAATCTCACCCTGTCCGCCAAAGAAATCAATAACTTGCATCACAGAAAATAAGCTCAAAAACGACTCATTTTCCAACCCGTGGTGGGTAAGTTTTTGGACAAAAGCATTTTTGACCTCTCTGGCGTTGGTACGCAGCACGCGGACCGGCATTTACTGCAAAGCCAATGCTGGTGCGTTGCGGTCCCTGCCACAGCGCAAGGTGCAGGCAGCCCTGGACACCATTGGTGGCGCGTAGAGCACAAATCATCGGTCATGCCACGGACTACGCTGGCGTCGAGTGGGACGTGCGCGAGCGCAGACCCACTACTCACGGTTTTGACATCCTGGTGGGCTGGCCTAGCGATGATCTGCGCGGCAAGGGTGGCCGCGGGGTTGCGACCATCATCACAGCAGAGCTTGCGCACTATCTGCAGGTCACGCGACTGCGTGACACGGTGCTGCCCATTGGTAGGTCCACCATCAAGCGTCTACGTCGTGAGGTTGGGATCACCTGGTCATGGGATGACTGGTGGTCGCAGCGTGCGGATGATCTGCGCACTATGACGTTGCAGGCGTTTTGCGACAGACACGGGTGCAGCGTAGGTGCGGCGAGTCAGCGACGAGCAACATTGGATCGCCGCTGCGGGACGGACTTGAAGTGATGCGTTCCAGAGTCTGAGGGAAACGGAGGCTTGGTTTGAGGTGCGGGTGGCGCACTAGAACCGATAATTCACTCCCGCCTGGGCGCTTTGCGCCAGGACGTTGCCTGTGGGCAGCACCACATCGTAGCGGGCGTAGATGCGCGTGGCTTTGCCCAGCGGCACGTCCAGCCCTAGCCCCGCCGTCACGCGGTTGCGCGAGTCCTGCGTGCCGGGAATCACAAAGCCCGTCTACATAGGCGTAGCGCAGCCCCAAGTGCGGGACGAGCGTCATTGCGTGGCCCAGCGCGAAGGGCACGCTCGCCTGCAGCGCGGCGGCAAACTCCTGTGCGTGCCCATCGCCTTTGGTCTGCCCGAAGCCCGGAAAGTCCCGCTGTGTCGAGGTGAAGTGGTAGGCGTACGACGCCGTGCCCGAGAGGTTTACCCTGCCCAAAGTCCGGCCGCCATAAAGCGCCAAACGCGCGGTGTCGGTCTTGCCGCTGGCCGCATCGCTCGACTCCCACAGGTCGCTGTGGCTGTAGCCGCCGGCGATGCCCGCCGTCCACGGCCCGAACGCGCGATCCGCACCAACCAGGAAGCCATAGCGCTGGTCGTGCACGTCCAGCGCTCCCCGATTGCCCTCAACGCGCGTGACGATGCCCTCAGTCTGTATCCAGAGACGCTGTCCGGGACGGGCACAGCCACCCTCGGAGGCTGGTCCGCAGACGCCATCCAGGCGATCGAGCAGCACTGCGTTCGCGTGCTGGCTCGCGCGCAGCAGCGAGGCGCCCAGGTTGCCGTAGATCGTGGCGTTGGCAGGAGCGATGACCAGAGGGGTGCCGAGAGAAGACCCAGAGCCCAGCAAATTCAGATCCACCTCCCCGGGTGCATACGACACGGCCTGCGTAAACCCAGCCGGAACCGCACTGCCCGAAACCGTCCCGAAGGTGCCGTTCACGTGCGTGGCGGTCACGATCGGGTAGCTCTTCGCGGTGTAAGTCCCCGGCCCGTAGAGCAGCGACAGGGAGCCGGCGAGGTTCGCTGTGCCCCCCACATTCAGTTGCGAGGCACCTGCGGGACTTACGTCGATCATCAGCATGCCGGTGGGCGACTGCGTGTAATTGCCATTGATCGTCAGTGTACCGATCGAGCCGCCCGGCCAGACAATGCCGTTGTTGGTGACATCGCCCGCCACCAATCCATGGCCGCGCAAGGTACCGGCGGAATCGACCCGCACAGTGCCCAGAAGGGTCGTGGTCGACCCATGCGCGGCGTCGCCCACCACCAGGGTGCCCTGGTTGACGGCCCAGGCCGTGGGCGTGGTATTTGCGCCGATGAGCGTCCAGGTGCTGGCGCCAGTCTTCTCGAAATGCTCAAAACCGGCATACTCGTCGGCCGCGCCGGAGGTCGGCGTCGTTACGATCTTCGAGATGTCGAAAGTGGCTGCAAGACCGGTATCGCCCCCAAGCGCAAGCGTGTCGTCGACGCCCGCCGTGGCATCGACATTGCCACTGATGACCGAGCCCGCTTGAAGCTCCAACGAGTTCGTACCGCCGGTAAACCGGATGGCGTCGGCCTGCACGGGCACGGTATCGCCCGACATGCCGCCTGTGATCGTGCCGCTATTCACAATATGAATATTCGCGCCGTAAATTCCCACACCCCCAACGCCTGCGACACCGCTCGCGGTCGAGCTGCCAACCACGACACCCCCGCCACCGCCACCACTGCCGCCCTTGATTGTGCCCAAGTTGGTAAGGCTACCCCCTCCCATTGCAGCA
>SCQX01000111.1 GCA_004298545.1 Candidimonas sp.
GTGTTTCTGGTTTTTTTGCGCAACGGCAACTGCTGCAATAAATGCTCGCGCTGTTGCTTCGGCAGAAAGCTCAGCAACAGCTTTCCACAGGCGGTGCAATGGAACGGAACCCTCGATCCGGCGCTCAGGGGGAAGCGATGCGGCCAATTCACCTCCACGCGGTCCAGGTAGACGACGTCTTCCCCGCTGGACATCGTCAGGTTGCAGGTTTCGCGCACCGTGTCGACCAGTTCGCGCAAAATGGCGTGGCGCGCGGCCGCCGGGCCTGTCGTCATCAGGAGGTTGATCGCCATCTCGCGCACGTAGACAGAGCATTCATAGTTCCGGTGCGGTTCGGTTCGGGTGACCAGCGAGGCGCCCTCGAGCTGCTTGAGCAGGCGGTGCACCGTCTGCTTGGGCAGATCGATCGCGGTGGTGATTTCCACCAGTGACAGCGGCCTGCCGGCCTTCGCGAGCGTATCCATGATGCGAAAGGCCCGTACGGCCGCGGCGTTGGCTTGTGTGGACACTCCTGTCTCCTCCAGAGTCGCGCGGCATCCTCATGCCGCCAGTGGTGAATGGGCGTTCATCGCGGTGATGGAATGGGAATCCTTAAAAATCGAGACCGCGGGCGATCCTCTTTCGATTAGATTACATCAGGTACAGGCAAAGATTTGGTCGTTGCGGCGCGCCCGACGCTACTGGTGGTTCGGCGCGGGATTGCGCAGCGACCACACGAATGAATGCGGGAGGCTTTCATGCAAGTCGTATCACGAATCAAAACAGACAAGGCGGTTTCCGACACCGATTATGTCGGCGTTGTGTCGGCGCTGGTCGGGCGCGCGCGCAATGCCATGCGTGAGTTCGCCGCCGCCGATCAGGCGCGGGTCGATGACGCGGTGACCGCGCTGGCCTGGTCGCTGTATAAACCCGCGCACGCCGAACGCTTGGCCCGGCGGGCGGTCGAGTCGACCGGCCTCGGGCGGATCGACAGCAAAATCCTCAAGAACCAGCGCAAAACCTTCGGCACGCTGCGCGATCTGCTGCGCGTCAAAACAGTGGGCATCATCGAGGAACTGCCCGAGCGCGGCCTGGTGAAGTACGCGAAACCGGTGGGTGTCGTCGTGGCGGTTACGCCGTCGACCAATCCGTCGGCAACCCCGGTCAACAAGGCCATGTTTGCGATCAAGGGCCGCAATGCCATCATCATCGTCCCGTCGCCGGCCGGTCACGACGTCACGACCGAAACCGTTGATCTGATGCGCGCGGAACTCAAGAAAATCGGTCTTCCGCCCGACCTGGTGCAAATCCCGGACATCCGGCCATCGAAGGCGCTTACCGCGGAGCTCATGCATCAGGCTGATCTGGTGGTGGTGACCGGCTCCCAGAGCAACGTCAGGGCAGCCTACCGCAGTGGCACACCGGCCATCGGTGTGGGCATGGGAAACGTTCCGGTGATCATCGACGAATCGGCGGCGCTGGGCGACGCCGCGGAAAAAATCCGCGTCTCGAAGACGTTCGACAATGCAACATCGTGCTCGTCGGAAAATGCGGTGGTGATCGTCGATTCGGTCTATGACGACGCCATTGCCGCCCTGAAAAGAGCTGGCGGTTACCTGGTCGATCCCGCGCGCAAGTCGGTGGTGGAAAAAATGTTGTGGCGCGACGGCAAACTCAATCGCGCCATCATCGCCCGCGATGCACCGGTTGTCGCCGACAATCTGGGTCTCGATTCCGCGGCCCGGTCGGCGCAGTTCTTCATGGTCGAGGAAACGGGCATCGGCCCCGATCACCCGCTGTCGGGAGAGAAACTGTCGCTCGTGCTGACGGTTTATCGGGCGAAAGATTTCGATGATGCCTGCCGCATCGTGCAAGGCATTCTCAATTACGAGGGGCGCGGCCATTCCTGCGGCATACACACGCAGAATATGGCGCATGCGACGCGGCTGGCCGAAACTACCGATGTGGTCCGCGTGCTGGTGAACCAGGCGCATACCATGGGCAACGGCGGCAGTTTCGACAATGGCCTGAATTTCACCTTGAGCATGGGCTGCGGTACCTGGGGCGGCAACAGCATCAGCGAGAACCTCAATTACCGGAATTTCATCAATATCACGTATCTCGTCAAAACCATTCCGCCCGATGAGCCGTCCGAGGAAGCGCTGTTCGGGAAGTATTGGGAGCGCTACGGTAAATAGCGCGGCGCAAGCCGGGCGGGCGCGACAGGGCATGGTTGGCCGCTGCGGCGGATCGCAGTGGCCAAAATGCCGCGGAATCACCCGACCGGGCCGCTGAACTTCAGTGTGCCGATCAGGACGGCGTGGCGGCTTGATCCGGATCGAGCGGTGCGAGAACAATCAGCGGTGCGAGAACAATCAGCGGTGCGAGAACAATCAGGAGACAGAATGAATTTCGTGGAATATCGGGGGAAAGAAATCCTCGCGGAAGCGGGGCTGCCAATCCCGCGGGGCATTCATTGCACGACACCGGATGAAGTGGTCGCGGCCTTCCAGAAATTGGGTCCCTGCGCGGTGAAGGCCCAGGTACCCACCGGGAAGCGCGGCAAGGCGGGCGGTGTGCGGCTGGTCACCGGCGTGGCCGAGGCGCGCGATGCCGCGCGCGACATCTTGAAGCTCACCATTGGCGGGTTCGCCGTCGAAAGTTTGCTTGTCGAGCAAAAAGTTACGGTTGCGCGCGAATTCTACGCCGCCATATTGAATGACCTCGATGCGCGCTCGCCGCTCGTGCTGTTTTCCGTCGACGGTGGCATGGATATCGAGGCGCTTGCCAAGACCAAGCCGCAAGCCATCTGCCGCATGTCCGTCGACATTGAACAGGGTTTGACGGCCGCGCGCGTGGAAGAGGCGCTGTCGACGCAGGGCCTGAACGACACGCAACGGCGCGCGGTCGCCGATTTTCTGGTTCAACTCTACAAAGTCTATATCGACCACGACGCGGAACTGGTCGAGATCAACCCGTTGGGGCTGCTTGCCGACGACAGTCTGCTGGCGCTCGATTGCAAGTTCGTCATGGATGACGCCGCGGCCTACCGTCAGCCAGCGATCGCCGGCCGCGGCGCCGCGGAACACAAAACCGATCTGGAAGTCCGTGGGGCGGAGGACGGTCTGAAATTCATCGAGCTCGACGGCAATGTGGGCGTGCTGGCCAACGGCGCCGGTCTCACCATGACCACGATGGACGTGATCAGCCATTTCGGCGGCCGCCCCGCCAATTTCCTGGAGATCGGCGGCGAAGCGTATACCAGGGCGGAACCGGCGCTTGGTTTGGTTTTGGGCAATCCCAAGATCAAGAGCCTGATCATCAACTTCTGTGGCGCGTTCGCGCGAACCGACGTGATGACCGAGGGCATCGTGAAAGCCTGGGAGGCATTGAAACCAACCATGCCCGTGTTCTTCTCGATCCACGGCACGGGTGAGGACGAAGCGGCCGCGATGCTCAGGTCGCGGCTGGGAATCGCGCCATATGATCACATGGAAGACGCCGTCACCGCCGCTGTGGAGGCCGCCAAATGATTCTGGAAAAGCACCATCGCGTACTCGTGCAGGGCATTACCGGGCGCCAGGGTCAGTTCTGGACCGAATGGATGCAAAAATGTGGAACGAACGTGGTCGGGGGCGTCAACCCCAAGCGCGCCGGCGAGACGAGTTGCGGCGTACCCGTGTTTGCCACCGCCCGCGATGCGGTCGGTAAGCTTGGCACGATCGATTACTCCGTCATGTTCGTTCGTCCCGATGCGGCGCTGACGGCGGCGGTCGACGCCATCGAGGCGGGCATACCGCAAATCGTCGTCCTGACGGAACACATACCGGCGCACGATGTCATGCGCATGCATGCGGCCGCGCGGCGCCGCGGAACGCGTCTCATCGGGCCGAATACCGCTGGAATCGTGACGCCGGGCATCGCGTTCGCGGGCATCATGCCGGCGTTCAATCCACGCGTTTTCCAGCCGGGCGACGTGGGCGTCGTCTCTCGCAGCGGCAGCCTGGGTACGCTGGTCTGCCTGGAAGTCGTGAGCGCGGGGCGCGGGCAGTCAGCCTTCGTTGGTGTTGGCGGTGATCCCATGCTCGGGACGACGACGGCCGAGGCGGTCGAGGTATTCGCCAAAGACAAGCGCACGAACGCCATCGTGATCGTCGGTGAAATCGGCGGAACGATGGAAGAAGATGCCGCCGAGGTCATCAAGCACGTCGACAAGCCCGTGGTTGCTTTCATCGCCGGCCGCGCTTCGCCACCCGGCAAGAAAATGGGCCATGCCGGCGCCAT
>SCQX01000112.1 GCA_004298545.1 Candidimonas sp.
GACGATTTCCCGGTAAGCACGACCCCCAGGCGCATCAGCAGGTACGAGGCGTCGTCGACCAGGCGGCCGAGCATGAAACGCTTCCGCAATGTCTGCCGCGTTACCTGCCGGGCGCGATCGCGCAGCGCAGCTTCCAATTCCGACTCCAGTTCCAGTGCGAACGCGTGGTCGTCGACGAACACATTGGCCTCGCGCGCCAGCAGCAGACTGAAGGGATCCATGTTCGAGGAACCCACCATGGCGCGCCCATCGATCACCGCCACCTTCGCGTGCAGGAATCCGGCTACGTACTCATAGATTTCGACGCCATCGTCGAGCACTTTCCGGTACATCGAACGGCTGGCGCGAAAAGGCACTGGATACTCGGCCAGCCCTTGCAAAAGCAGGCGGACGCGAACACCGCGCGCGGCTGCTCGACCGAACGCCTGCCGCAGACGGTGCCCCGGAAAGAAGTAAGCATTGGCCACGAGAATTTCCGAGCGTGCCTGATCCATCGCACCGAGATAGGCGTCCTCGATGGTCTGGCGATTACGCAGGTTGTCGCGCAGCAGAAGCGCCGCGCGCACACCGGGGGCGAACCGCGGCGCGGACGATGAGTGCCGATGATAGACATCGGCGAACCACCGCTCCACGCGCTTATGGAGGCTGGCCCAGTCGGCAGCCGACGGCCGCCACGCCAGACGCAGCCAAAGCCGATTTTGCGCGGCGACCGCGTCAGCCACCAAGGGCCCCCGCACCGCCACGGCGAAATCAAAACGCGGGTGCAGCGCCGCGCTGGCCGAATCATCGAGATCGTCGACGACGTTGATGCCCCCCACGAACGCCAGTTCGCGGTCCACCACCGCCAGCTTGCGATGCAGACGGCGCAACCGGCTCTGGCGAAACCGGTAGCCGCGCCAGCCGCGCGGCTCGGGCCGAAATATCCGGCACTGCCCGCCGGCGTTCGTGATCGCCTGGCTGATCGCGTCGGCCTGCGCCGCGCTACCGTAGCCATCGATGGCCACTCTGACTTTCACACCACGCGCGCACGCCGCGCGCAAACGGTCAAGTATCCGCAGACCCGTGGGGTCCATGCGGAATATATAGGTTTCGAGATGCACCGTGTGGCGCGCCAGATCGATCGCGCGGCATAGTGCCGGAAAGAATTCCGCACCGCCGCGCAGCAGGGTGATTCGATTGCCATCGCGCCAGGTGACGCGCGGGTGCTTGCGGGACACGTCGGCCTGCGCCTATGGCAGTTCAAGCTCGGCGAGCAGCGGCGCGTGGTCGGACAACTGGGCCCACGGCGCGCCCTGAAGCACCTTGGCGTTGCGCACCGCAAACCCGCGCTGATAGATGCGATCGAGCCGCAGCCACGGGAATACGGCGGGAAACGTGCGCGGCGGCGGTGTCAGACGCGCGGCGCCGTTGTAACCGAGCTCGCTTGCCATACCGGCGAGCGCCACCGGCTGCGGCGAATGACGCAGCGAGTTGCCCAACTGACGCACCGAATTGCGCAGCCTATGGGGGTGCGGCGCCAGCCCATGAGGCGCGAGGGCAAAGACTTCGAACAGGCCCAGTTGCCGAACGAACAGCGGCGCGAGCCGATTGTTCCAGTCGTTGAAATCGCCCGCAATGAGCAGTGGCTCCCCGTCGGGCACGAGCCGCTTGATGCGTGTGACCAGCGCACCCACCTGACGGGATCGGCCGCCCGTAAACAGGCCCAAATGGACAACCAGGCAATGCACGAACCGGTCGTCGATGCGAACCCGCACGTGCAGCAAGCCGCGCTGCTCGAGCGGATTTTCCGAGATGTCCTGGTTTTCCTGACTGACGATGGGGAACCGCGACAACAAGGCGTTGCCGTGGTCTGTACTGCTGCGCACGGCATTGCAGCCATAGGCCGTGTTCATGTGCAGCGCCGCGCCGAGGGATTCATGCTGCGCATCGAGACTGAAGCGCCGTTCGTTCCGCCCCTGAACCTCCTGCAAAAACAAGAGGTCCGCGCGCAGACCATACAGACGCAGCCTGAGGTCGGACAGGCATTCGCGGTTGCCCAGCGCCGAACGACCTTTATGGATGTTGTAGCTTACGACCCGAACGACCGCCACACGCGCCTCCACCAGCTTTTCTCACGGCACTTCGCCCATTATCTAACCGTCTCGACATCACGCTCGACGCCGCGCAGGCGAATGTGCAATTCACGCAACTGCTTCTCATCGACCGCCGACGGCGCGTGCGTGAGCAAACATTGCGCCCGCTGCGTCTTGGGGAAGGCGATGACATCGCGTATGGATTCCGCGCCCGCCATCATGGCGACCAGCCGATCCAGGCCAAAGGCAATGCCGCCGTGCGGCGGCGCGCCGTACCGCAACGCATCGAGCAGGAAACCGAATTTCTCGGTCGCTTCCGCGTCACTGATTTTCAGCGCCCGGAACACCTTGCTCTGAACGTCGGCGCGATGGATGCGGATCGACCCCCCGCCAATCTCCCAGCCGTTGAGCACCATGTCGTAGGCTTTCGCCAGCGCACGGCCCGGATCCGACTCGAGAAAATCCTCGTGCCCATCTTTCGGGCTGGTGAAGGGGTGATGCGCCGCGACGAACCGGCCTTCCTGTTCATCGTACTCGAACATCGGAAAATCGATTACCCACAAGGGCTGCCAGCCCGGCTCGAATAGCCCGCCGCGTCTGCCAAATTCACTGTGCCCGATTTTGACGCGCAAGGCGCCAATGGCGTCGTTCACGACACGCGACTTGCCCGCCCCGAAGAAAATCAAATCACCCGACTGCGCGCCCGTGCGCTGAACCAGACCTCGCAGAGCCGCCGGGTGTATGTTCTTGACGATGGGCGATTGCAGGCCTTCAGGAATGGAGGCCGCATCGTTGACTTTGATATACGCCAGGCCCTTGGCGCCGTAAATCGACACGAACTGTGTGTAGGCGTCGATTTCGCTGCGCGGAATCGACGCACCGCCCGGCACCCGCAGCGCCACCACACGACTTGCCGGATCATTGGCCGGAACCGAGAACACCTTGAACGCCACGTCACGCATCAGGTCGGACACTTCGGTGAATTCCAGCTTGACGCGCAAGTCGGGCTTGTCCGATCCATAGCGGCGCATGGCGTCCTCCCAAGTGATGCTGGGGAACTTCGTTGGCAGCGCCACCTGCTGCACACGCGCGAAAACGTCGCGAATCAGGCCTTCGAAAATGTGGCGGATCTCGACTTCGTTCAGAAACGACGTTTCACAGTCGATCTGCGTGAACTCGGGCTGGCGATCGGCACGCAGGTCTTCGTCACGAAAGCACTTGGTGATCTGATAGTAACGATCGAACCCCGCCACCATCAGCATCTGCTTGAACAGCTGCGGCGATTGCGGCAGCGCGAAAAACTCGCCCGGGTTCACGCGCGACGGAACCAGGTAGTCGCGCGCGCCTTCCGGCGTACTCTTGGTGAGCATGGGCGTTTCGATATCGATGAAACCGAGGTCATCCAGATACTTTCGCACCGCCATGGCAACGCGATACCGCAGCATCAGATTGCGCTGCATGGGCGTGCGGCGCAAATCCAGCACCCGGTGCGTCAGGCGCGTAGTTTCCGACAGGTTCTCGTCGTCAAGCTGGAACGGCGGCGTGACCGAGGCATTGAGAATCTCGATCTCGCCGCACAGCACCTCGACTTCCCCCGACGCCAGTTCAGCGTTGGTGGTGCCTTCCGGACGCGGCCGCACTAGCCCCGATACGCGCACGCAATACTCGTTGCGCAGGCGTTCCGCGATGGCGAACGCCACCGCGTTGTCAGGATCCACCACCACCTGCGCCAAGCCGGCTCGGTCGCGCAAGTCGATGAAGATGATGCCGCCATGGTCACGGCGCCGATGCACCCAGCCAAACAAATTCACGGTTTGGCCCAGGTGGACTTTCCCAACCTCGCCGGTATAGCAGGTACGCATGCGAAATGCTCCGTTAAAGATATCGTGGCCCGCGGCCAGGGCGTCAACGTTCGGGGGGCTCGTCGACGGGGTGGTGGTTCTCGTCAGACGCGGGCGCGGCATCACCGGACACCGACTCGCGACGCGGTACCGAATGCTCGAGCAACAAGCCGGTGGGCACATGGTTTCGCGCGGGGCCGGGCACCACCACCCCCATGGAAACGATGTACTTGAGCGCGGCATCGACAGTCATGTCGAGCACCTGCACGTCGCCGCGCGGCATCATCAGGAGAAACCCTGACGTGGGGTTGGGGGTGGTCGGCACATAAACGCTGATGTAGTCCCCTTCCCCCAGCCGGCTCGCGATCTCGCCACCCGGAATGCCGGTAAGAAACGCGATGGTCCAGGAACCGCGCCGCGGGTACTGCACCAGTACCGCCTCACGAAACGCCTGGCCGTCGGGCGCCAGTACCGTGTCGCTGACCTGTTTCACTGAATTGTAGATGGAACGCACCAACGGTATGCGCCCAAGCAGAGTCTCCCAGCGGGACAGCAGCGCGCGGCCGATGAAGTTCGCCCCCAGCAACCCCGTCACCAACACGACGACCAGAACCAGAACCAGTTGAAAGCCCGGAATGTGCACGCCGAACAGCGATTGCGGCGAGAGGAACACCGGCACGAAACTCTCGAGAGTATTCACCAGCAGGGCGAGCACCCAAACGGTGATCACCAGTGGAATCCAGATCAGCAGCCCGGTAACGAAGTAGCGTTTGAAAAAGCGCATGCCGGAATTACTTTGCGTGCGAGGACTCCGTGCTTCCAGCCCCCTTCGTCTTTACCGCCGCCGCGGACACCGCCGCGGGTGCGGGTGATTTGTCCGCGCTTGCGGTGCTTACCGCAGCGCCCGCATCGGCATGATGCGTCGAGGCGCCGCCATTCGCGTGGTGATGCGCGCCATTCGACGTATCGCCATTGTGACTATCGTGACCATCACTGCCGATATTGCGGAAGTCGGTCACATACCAGCCCGTCCCCTTTAGCCGAAAACCGGCCGCCGTCACTTGTTTTTCATAGGTGCTTTTACCGCACGATGGACAAACCGTCAGCCGTGGGTCGGACATCTTCTGCAGTACATCCTGCGTATGCCCGCAGGCGCTGCATTTATAGACATAAATAGGCACAGAAAAAAATCCCGAAAAATTCATCCCCATCAACAGCCGGTCGCGGCACTCGCACACACCACGGCGCACGCCGCGCCCGATCCCGACCGAATCAATTGAATCCATACCGCCGTACCGGATCGAAGACTATTGATGGTTCAGATCGACAACATTCAATTTTAGCCGCTTTTGGCGATCTCAACCCATCGCGCGCCGAACGTTCCAATGGAGCCTATCCGTTGAATGAATTGGGCAGCAGAAACATAAACGCCGCGACCAGGGTGGGGACCAACGCCGACGCGAACAGCCGCACGGGCGAAATCGCGCCATCCGGAAAATACGCTTTCAAAATGGCGAAACCCGCCGGGTTCGGCGCATTGGCGATGACCGTCAACCCACCTCCCGTGACCGCCCCCGCCACCAGCATATAGCGCCACAGGTCGCCGGTTCCACCCACGAGCGACCCCAAATACGTCAAAGCCGCATTGTCCGTCACCGCGGTCAACGCGGTGGCGCCCCAGTAGAGCACGGCGGGCGAGAGGCCGGCCAGCAGATCCTGGAGCCACCAGCGCTGCATGCCTCCCAGCACGACCAGCCCCGCGAGGAAGAACCCGACCATCAGGCCCTCTTTGATCATGAGAGGGCTCTGGAACTGCCGGTACGCTTCCGTATAACCAATGAAAAGTATCAACAGCCCCAGAAAGACGGCCGGATGATGCGCGCCCAGGACAATGCCCACCAGGAAGATCAGATGCATGCCCATCACGATGACAGGCACCCGGCGTGGCGCCGATGGCGCGGCGGCGGCCGTG
>SCQX01000113.1 GCA_004298545.1 Candidimonas sp.
CGCAAGTGTCGCAAGGCCCCGCGGCGCGCGAGGACGATATCTACGATTTGGCATACCACACACCGTGGGAACGCTGGTTCGGCGCCGAACAGACGCTGCGGGTAGACACGTCGGCAATACGCAGTCCCATGCGCAGCCTGCAATTCTGCAATCTGCGCGCCAAGGACGGAATCTGCGACCATTTGCGCGATCGCGAGGGTGCGCGCCCCAGTATCGACACCGCGCGCCCCGATGCGCGCGTGCATCTGTTCCTGGACGAAAGCCAGGCCACACTCTACCTGGATACTTCCGGTGAATCGCTGTTCAAGCGGGGTTGGCGCCTCGACAAAGGGGCGGCCCCCATTCGCGAAAACCTGGCAGCCGGCCTGCTCGCGCTTTCAGGCTGGACCCCCTCGCATCCGCTGCTCGACCCATTCTGCGGCAGTGGCACCATTTTGATCGAGGCGGCATGGATCGCCCTGGGCGTGCCGCCGGGCATCGCGCGGCCGTTCGGTTTCGAACGCCTGCGCGACCATGACGCCCGACGCTGGCGCGAGCTGAAGGAAGAAGCAACCGCGGCCATTGCCCGCCGGCTGGAAACCCCGCTGACAGGGTACGACATCGACAGTGCCGCCGTGGAGGACGCTCGGGAAAACCTGCTGCGAGCGCGCCTGACGCGCGACGCGGTCGACTTTCAAGTGGGCGACGCACGCACCATCGGTGCACCATGCCAGCCCGGCTGGCTGGTTACCAACCCGCCGTACGGCGAGCGCATGGCCGCCGCGACGCCCGACCTCTGGTACGAGTGGTCCAGCAACCTGAAAAAGCATTTCAGCGGCTGGCATGTGAACGTCATCACCAGTGATTTCGGCCTTCCCGGCCAGTTGCGGTTGAAGCCCAGACGGCGCATCCCGCTGTTCAACGGCGCGCTGGACTGCCGGCTGTTCCAGTTCGACATGGTGGATGCGCGCTACACCGTCAAACCGCGAACTTCCGCCGATCCATCGGACCAGACCGGCCCGGTTTGACGCGGCAATTTCGCAAATCGTACCGATCAGCCTGGCGTGACGCGGCAATTTCGCAACAGTTACGCTGCACCGCAATACAGACTTGCATAAGACTAGGGTAAACCCTATAATAGCTGCAACCTTGAACGAAACGTTCAGAATTCATATAGAAGGACATGCAATGAAAGACCAAATCAATCAAGTTCGTCTGACCGACGAGCTCGAACGGGAACTCATGATGAAAGCCATTGAAGACCAGTTCCGCTTCAAACCCGGCGTCGCCTTAAAAGGGCTGTTCGTCAAGGGTTATGGCTTGCTCCGCTCCGCATTCCATGCGTTCCATGCATCCCACGCGTCGAGAACCGTCGCGCATTCCTGATTCGATGCGAGCGGCGGCTAGAAGCTGGCCGCCACGCAACCTGGAGAAAGGCCGCTTCCAGCGGCCTTTTTCTTGTCCAATGAACGCTGCCGCCGAGGCACTCGTGCCGGCCCGATGCGGGCGCATGAACCAGCCAGGCGGCGCGTGCGCCGATTTGCGTGATAATGACGGCCATGAAATCGACACCATCGCCGGTTGCACCGCGGCAAATCCGCCCGACCACGCCACAGGCACCCGCGTCCGTGGGCCTGTGGCGACGGTTCGCCAGCATGATGTACGAAGGCATTCTACTGTTTGGCGTCGTCTTTCTGGCGGGCTACTTGTTCGACACGCTCACGCAGAGCCGCAGCGGCCTGACCCTGCGGCACGCGCGCCAGTTCATTCTTTTCGTTGCCATCGGCATCTATTTCATTCTTTGCTGGCGGGCGCGGGGGCAGACGCTGCCGATGAAAACCTGGAATATCCGCCTCGTCGACCGCGACGGGCGCACCCCCCCCCTTTCGCGCCTGGTCGTGCGCTACATCCTGATCTGGCCACTGCCGCTGCTCTACGCGCAGGCAATCTCCGCGACTTCCCACGCAACCGGCCACCCGGCCATCGATCTCTTGATCGTATTCGCGCCGCTATCTCTGTTCATCTGGCCGTGGTTCGACACCGACGGCCGATTCCTGCATGATCGCCTGCTCGGCACCCGCTTGATCGACGTCGGTGCCCGGCGACAGACATCCGCATAAACCCTAGGGTGGCCCACATTCGGAAGGCTGGGGATTGCACAGAATCCCCGAGTCGTTCATGCTTGGCACGGGGCGACCCACCGCCGCGCGAAACGCGCACCTTTGCGCCGCAATGCCAAAGACCCGTGCCATGCCGAACCCGAACAGACAATGAACGATCACCAATACCCGGAGCTCTACTCGTCTTATCGCTGGTCCGTTCCTGCCCAATTCAGCCTGGCCTGGATGTGCGCACACCGCTGGGCGGTAAACGCACAGGAAGGCCGGCGCATCGCCATCTACTTCGAAGACGAGGCCGGTCAGCGCGAAGTGTGGACCTACTCACGGCTGTCTTCCACCGCCAATCAACTGGCAAACGGTCTGATCCGGATGGGCGTCGCCCCGGGCGATCGCGTCGCCATCATCATGGCGCAGCGGCCAGAGCTGGCAGCCGCGCTCGTCGCGACACTCAGCACCGGTGCGATCGCCGTGCCACTGTCCAGCGAATTCGGACTGGACGCCGTCGGCGCGCGCTTGCGCGACGCCCATGCGCGCGTAGCCATCGTCGACAACGCGGCAGGGCCCACCCTGCTCGACGCTCAGCCGCATTGTCCGGGGCTCAAGCAAGTCATCGGGCTGGGGTTCCAGCACGACAGCATCATCGCCTGGCGCAGTTTGCTGGCCCGTCAACCGCACGCCTTCAAATCACCAGTGATCAGATCATCCGATCCGGCGTTACTGCTCTATACCGCGGGTACTCAAGCAACGCTCAAGGGGGCCGTGCTCACACAGGCTTCCCTGATCGGCAGTCTTCCAGGGTTCGTCGCATCGCAAAACTGGTTTCCCAAGCCGGCGGACGTATTCTGGACGCCATCGGGCTGGACACGCGCCGGCGGCCTCATGGGGTCACTGCTGCCAACGCTGTACTTCGGCCGGCCCATCGTGGCAACACTGGGCAGGTTTTCGCCAACCCGCGCATTCAGCATTCTGGAGCGCTACCGGGTCACCAACGCATTCTTGCCGCCATCGGCGCTGCGGCTCATGATGCACGCGTCCAACACCCCGCGCATTCGCTATCGCCTCGCGTTGCGGGCAATAGCGACGGCCGGTGAAAGCCTTGGCGGCGGGCCCTTCGAATGGTGCCAGAAGAATCTCGGGCTCACCCCCAATGAAACATTCGGCCAGGTCGAGATGAATACCATCATCGGCAACAGCAGCGAAAAATGGCCCGCGAAGGCCGGAAGCATGGGCCGACCGTATCCAGGTCACCGCGTCGCCGTACTCGATGACACCGGCAAGCCGTGCCTGGCCGGCCGAATCGGCGACATCGCCTTGAATCGCTACGATATCCACGGCTACCGCGATCCGGTCCTGTTCTCGTGCTATTGGAACGACGAGGCCATCACGAAAGCGAAATTTCGCGGCGACTGGTGCCTGACCGGCGACCTGGCCAGCATTGACGACGACGGCCACTACTGGCACCACGGACGCCGCGACGAGGCTTTCACCAGCCATGGCCACCTCATCAACCCGCGCGAGATAGAGATGTGCCTGTCGGGCCACAAGGCGGTGGCGCACGCGGCTGTCATAGCGGTGCCCAACGAGATCTACGGCATGCTGGTGAAAGCCTACGTGGTGTTGAAGAGTTCGCACCGCAAACTCGACATGCAGAATCTTTCGCACACGCTTCAGCATCATGTGCGCAACCGGCTGGCACCGTGGCAAATGCCGCAAACCATCGAATTCGTGCCGCAACTGCCGCAACGATCCGACAGCGGGTCCGCGCGCTATGCGCCGCGCGCGCGAACGCCGCTTGCGAGCCGCGACGCCATAGTCGAAGCGCAGCGCTGAGGCGGCGGCAATCGCCGCGAACGGCGCCCACCCAAAGTCGAGCGCGCACCACCGAACAGAACCAATCGAACAGGACATCCGCGCCGTAAAGCGAACCTCCGGCCCGCAACACTGATTATTCACACGCTTCTTTTCCTGGAAACATGATGGCGATTTACCGACTCGGCACCCATACTCCGGCCATAGACGCCGACACCTACATTTTCGACGGCGCCGACATCATCGGCGATGTAACGCTGGAGGCTGGCGTCAGCGTCTGGGCCGGCGTCAGGATACGCGGCGACAACGCGCACATTCATATCGGGCGCGGCGCCAATATCCAGGACAACAGCGTGCTGCACGTCGACGAAGGGGCACCGCTAACCATCGAAGAAGACGTCAGCATAGGCCATCAGGCCATGCTCCATGGCTGCACGATTCGAGCGGGGGCGCTTGTCGGCATTCAGGCTGTCATCCTGAACCACGCCATCGTGGGGCGCCACTGCCTCATCGGCGCCGGGGCGATCATACCGGAAGGCCGCGAAATTCCCGACCGGTCGTTGGTGGTTGGCGTCGGAAAAATCGTGCGCACGCTCAACGACGAGGAAGTCCGGATGCTCCACCACAACGCCGAGCACTATTTGCAACGCGGCCGCTTGTACCGGCAGCAACTCGAGCGCATCGCCCCCTGATGCAATACGGTAAACGCGCGCCCGGCTTCCGATGTCGACGAGCGGGCGCCTGGCGACACCGGCCCGATGAGTGCCTCGCGGGTTCACGCTTCGTACTTCCCACAATAGGCGGGCACCGCGACAACGGGCACACTGGCCATGCGCCGTCACCCTTTGCCGCTTCGCCCTTTGCCACCCGTTCGCCCATCGTTCGCCTCACGCCAACCACCGCCCGTTGCCCGCGCGTCCGGTCGCGGCCGCCATCCGCAAGCCGGATCGGGCGCGATGGAATTCGCCATTGCCGCAGTTCCCATACTGCTGATCGGCTTGGGCGGCATCGAGTTGGCGCAATGGTTCACCATGAAGCAAGCGCTAAGCCTGGCGTTGCTCGAAGCCGCCCGCGCCGGCATCGTTCAACACGCCCGCCCGCAAGCCATGAAGGAAGCTTTTGAAATCGCGCTGCGCCCGCTATACCCGTCGGCAACGAGGCACACCCCAGGCGAACGCGTGCGCCAAATACTGGAAGAACGCCGCAAAACCACACTCCCCGCACCATGGCGGATTCACGTCGTCAATCCATCCGCCGCCGCCTTTTCAGATTTTGCCGATTCCGGCCTCGAAATCGCCCGCAAGACCGGGCGGCGCGCCATCGACAACCACTACCAGCGGGAACGGCATGCGGCCCGCCACGCCGCGGGTTGGCCAGGTGGAGTCGGCCCGGAATCCGGCCAGACGCTCTACCAGGCAAACACACTGACACTTGAACTGATCTACCCTGTGGAACCATTGGTACCCGGGCTGCGCCCCTTGTTGCAACTGCTGGAAGCGGGCAGCGGGTACGCGGCCCGCGCACTGGCCGCCGGGTATCTGCCCATTACCCAGGAAATCCACCTCACCATGCAATCCCACCCGGTCGACTGGCCCGATCTGGCCGATGGCACGGTCGTTCACGGACACGTGCCGCGCGAGGCCACCTCCCCGCCCACGACACCCGCCACGTGTCATGGCATCTGGTGCCCGCCAAGTTCGGGCACAACCGCAGGCGGGCAAAATGAACCGCCCGGTAGCGGCGGGCTCGATCCCAAACCGCCCGTAAACGAGCCCGCTGTCGGTACCCCCACGCAGCCGCCGGCCTCCGAGGGTGCCGCCGGCGGGGTCGACGCCCCCGCCGGCGACCCCGCCTGTGGCGTCACGCTCTGCTGCGTGACATGAATGACGGAACTCGACACCGGGAGCATTTGACGGCGCCATGTCTATCCGAAGGTGCCGCCCGCCTGGACGAGGCAGACCCGGACAGTCGAGGCGCCCAGCGCGCCGACCGCTGGACGGGCCGACCCGCACCACTCCCCCCACCCCGTGGCGTCTTAAGAAGACAACCTCCACGCAAAACCGGAAATGATCCAATGCCGAACCGATGCCATACCGATATCGCGCCATCGCGGCGCCAATTCCACACAACCAGAAACCACCTCCGCGCCACGACCGGAGTTCCCGCGCCGGTCAGTTGCCGCTCTTCTGCTGCGGGCTGGCCAATTCCGGCGTTTTCAGCGCCGGGAGTTGCTTCCCGGGCGACAGAATCTGTACGTATATTTCATTTTTCTTGACCAGCCCGAGATCGCGCCGTGCGCGCTCCTCCACGGCTCCGGATCCCGTCTTCAAATCCTGCACTTCCGCCTGCATCGCGTTATTGCGCGCCAGCAGCGCCTGATTCGTATCCTGCTGCGTGGAAATGGCCTGCTGCAGTTCATGTACACGCTTCCAGCCCCCCTTCCCCCACCACAGCGGGTACTGCAAAGCGGCGGTCAACAGCACCAGAACCAGCAGAAGTAATCGCATCGTTTCGCCCTCGCGGTTCTCGTACGATCAGCGCAGATTGTAGAAAGCATCACGCCCCGGGTAGGAAGCGACCTCGGCAAGTTCTTCTTCGATGCGCAGCAACTGGTTGTATTTGGCCATGCGGTCGGAACGTGAAAGCGAGCCCGTCTTGATCTGCATGGCGTTGGTCGCAACCGCGATATCCGCGATGGTGGAATCTTCGGTTTCACCCGAACGGTGCGACACGACCGCCGTATAGCCCGCACGCTTCGCCATTTCAATGGCGGCGAATGTCTCGGTGAGGGTGCCGATCTGGTTGACCTTGATGAGGATGGAGTTGGCGACCCCGAGATCGATGCCGCGTTTGAGAAGCTTGGTGTTCGTGACGAACAAATCATC
>SCQX01000114.1 GCA_004298545.1 Candidimonas sp.
GTCGATTCAGTACCCCACTGCCGAGCCGTCGCGTCGCGGGTCGGTGGCGGCGATATAGCCGCCATTTTCCTGCCGCAGAATCATCTGGCCCGAGCCGAATTCCAGGCTGTCGGCGGGCATCAGCTGAATGGCGTGACCCATGTCGGCCAGCGTATTCCCAACTTGCGGCGGCACCGCCGCTTCCAGCGTGATGAGTGGGCCGGGCAGGATGCGGAACCGGGGGGCGTCGATGGCGACCTGAGGGTTGCACCCAAGGTCGACCAGCCGCTGAACCACCTGGACATGGCCTTGCGCCTGCATGTTGCCGCCCATTACGCCGAAACTCGCCAGTGGTTTTCCCTGGCAGGTGATGAACGCCGGAATGATGGTGTGCAGCGGCCGCTTGCCGGGGCCGACCTGGTTGCGGTGGCCGGGTGAAAGAGAGAAATCACGCCCGCGGTTGTGCAGGGCTATGCCGGTGTCGGGGACGACGACGCCAGATCCGAAACCTTTATAGTTCGACTGGATGAACGACACCATCATGCCAGTGTCGTCGGCGGCCGTGAGATAAACGGTACCGCCGCTGTGTGGCACCCCGGCGGCCGGCGCGCCGGCAACCTTCGGGTTGATGAGGCGTGCGCGCCCGCGCAGATAGTCGGGGTCGAGCAGTGCCTCGGTCAGGGTTCCCATGCCCGCGGGTTCGCCGACGTACGCATAGAGATCGGTGAAGGCGAGCTTCAGCGCCTCGATCGGCAGGTGATACAGGCCGGTGGCGTCGGCGATGTCACGTGCGGGGGGGAATGCGTTGAGCATGCCCAGCGCCATGAGCGCGGCGATTCCCTGCCCATTGGGTGGAATCTCGTGTACGACGTAATCGTCGCGGTAGGTCGTGGCGATGGGTTCGACCCATTCGTTGGCGTGGCTCGCCAGGTCGGCCCGGCTGAGCGCCCCACCCGTTTTCGCGGCGAATGCGGCGATGCGCTCGGCCAGTTCGCCCTCGTAGAAATCGCGCCCCTGCGAGTCGGCAATGCGTTCCAGTGTGTGCGCCTGCGCGGGGAAGCGCCACAGGTCGCCCGCCGCGGGCGCCGCGCCGTCGCGCAGGAAAGCGTCCGCGAACCCCGGTTGGCCCTTGAGGGTGTCCACCTGGTCGGCCCATTGCCGCGCGATGGTCGGCGACACGCAGAACCCGTCCTGGGCGTAGGCGATGGCCGGCTTGAAGAGGTCGGCGAACGGCAGGCGCCCGAATCGTCGCGACAGATCGGCCCATCCCGAAACCGCTCCCGGCACCGTCACGGTATCCCAGCCCAGCTCGGGCATCGTGTCGCGGCCCTTGAACCGCGCCGGCGTCCACGCCGCCGGCGTGCGCCCCGATGCGTTCAGCCCATGCAAGCGGCGCCCGTCCCATACCAGCGCAAATGCGTCGCCGCCGATGCCGTTCATCACGGGCTCCACCACGGTCAGCGTGATGGCGGCGGCGATCGCGGCATCGACCGCGTTGCCGCCGCCCAGCAGCATGCGCAGTCCGGCTTGCGCCGCCAGCGGTTGCGAAGTGCATACGGCATTGGCGGCAAGCACCGGCAGGCGCGTGCTGCGATACGGAAAATTCCAGAATGGTTGGTTTTGCATTGTTCCTCTTCCTGTTGGTTTTGTGCGCGAAAAAGCGCTTCGGCCTTGATGGGCCGTTCCACGGGTTCAGGTCGACCGCCACGTGCATTCAAATGTATTCGAATTAAGCGAACGGCGCATGCGCTTTTGCCGCGACACCGCGGTGTCCGCCTCTCATCGCGATGCCGCAGCCTTCATTCCGTGTCCATTATGTGTGCCTTCTCACCAGGTGTCAGGGTATTCCCCAAGAGGTGAATCCGTTGCCATCGTGGCGCCTCTACGGTACTTTAGAGGCGCGATGTCACATCAACGACGCAACGCCACGCCAGCCGGTAGGGTGGGCGGTGCGTTGCGGACTGACCGGTCGAGAAGAAAAATACACGCATTCATCGGCTGCGCGACTATCGGCGGCTCCATCGAGGGACAACAGAGGGAGGGAACGTTATATGATCACACGCCAAGGGGTTGGCCGGGCAACACATGGCCCGGTGCCATTCGGTCGGGCATTGGGCGGTCTGCTGGTGGCTCTGCCGAT
>SCQX01000115.1 GCA_004298545.1 Candidimonas sp.
CCCAACACCTACTATATGATCTCGTTCGGGTTGGGGTTCGACGAAGCCTGCGCCAGCAACATTCTTCTGGTCGACGACGACCTGAACGTGCTCGAAGGCGACGGCATTCCCAACCCTTCGAACCGCTTCCACCTATGGGTGTACCGCAGCCGGCCCCACGTGAAAGCCATCTGTCATGGCCACCCGCCCTATGTGAGCGCGCTGTCGATGATCGGCGAACCGCTGGCGGTCTCGCACATGGACCACTCCATGTTCTACAACGACTGCGCCTACCTGCCGGAATGGCCGGGCGTGCCGTTTGGCGACGAAGAAGGCAAGCTGATCTCCGATGCGCTGGGCGACAAAAGAACCATTCTGCTCGCACACCACGGGTTGCTCACCACGGGCGACTCCATGGAGCAGGCCTGCATCCTGGCGGTGTTCATGGAACGCGCGGCAAAATTGCAGATGATCGCGCGCGCCGCGGGCGAAATCAAACCCATCCGTGCCGAATGTGCTCAGGAAGCGCACGACTACCGCCTGAAACCCAAAGCCATCAACGCCACATTCAACTACTTCTCGCGGAGAATCCTGAAAACCGCGCCGGAATGCCTCAAGTAGTCAGCGCGATCAACCGATGATAGGGTCGGCCCGGCGCGTTCCTCGAGCCGCCCGGCCCGAATGAAAAAAAGTGATAGAGAGTAAATAGAAATGGCAAAATTCAAAGTCGCCGCGGTTCAGACGTACTCCGAGGTCTACGAATCGGAGAAAAACCTGGCCTCCATGTGCCGATCGATCGAAGAAGCGGCGCGCAACGGCGCACGGCTGATCGTCTTTCCGGAATGCATGAACGCAGGCTATGTATGGAAGGACCCAGAATCGGCGGTCAAGGCGGCCGACCCCATTCCCGGCCGCTTCACCGAGGAAATCGGCAAGCTCACCAAAAAATATAACGTCTTCGTGGCCACCGGCATGTCCGAGCGCCACAACGGCAAGGTATTCAACGCGGGCGCGCTCGTCGGCCCGCAAGGGCTCATCGGCAAGTACGAAAAGAATTTTCTGTTCGACTTCGACCCCTATTTCTTCGCATTGGGCGAAACGGGCTACCCGGTATACAAGACAGAAATCGGCAACATCGGCATGTTCATCTGCGCCGATGCGCGCATCCCCGAAGGGGCGCGCGCACTGACGATGAATGGTGCAAACATTCTGCTGCACCTGACGAACTCCACCACCCACGAACAGCATTTGTCGCACGTACCCACGCGCGGCAACGAAAACGAAGTGTGGATGATCAGCGCCGACAAAGCCGGCCGCGAAGAAGGCCTTACCTACCCGGGCCACACACTCATTATCGCGCCCGACGGCACGGTCAAGGCCGAAGGCGGCCAGTTCGACCATGGCATTCTCTATGCCGACATCGATACGGCCGAAGTCGATCGCGTCCGCGCCACGGAAGACAGCATCATTTCCACGCGCCGGCCCGATACCTATGGCATCCTTGGCGAACCTTACGAATCGCTGCCGCTGGCGCGCGTCACGGCCAAGGCGGTCGTGCCCTCCGAAGTTGCCGTACTGGTCGCTGCCGTTCAGGTCACCAACACCGACGGCAACTTTGCCGCGGCGCTGGAACGCGCGGTACAAGTCGGCTACGAGGCGGGCAAGGAAAACTCGCGCATCGTGGTCTTCCCCGAACTGTTCCTCGGCACGGCGAATCTATCGCCCGCGCAGGCGCGCGAACTGGCTGGCCACACACCCGAAATACTCAAGGCCTTCGCCGCGCCGGCCAAGGCGTGGGGCGCGTGGTACGTGCTGGATTCGGTCGAACAAGCCGATGGCGGCCTCTACCACACGACGTTCGTCGTCGGGCCATCGGGCGAAGTCGTCGAACGCTACCGCAAGGTGCATCTGAACGCCGCGGAGCGCAAGTGGGCCAAGGCGGGGTCGAGCTACTGCGTGCTGAATCTGCCGTTCGGCAATCTGGGCCTGATGACCGGCCACGAAGTGCGGTACTGCGAAGTGGCGCGCGTGCTCACCTGCATGGGCGCCGACATCATCGCCGTTCCCTCGGCTTGGGAAGCCGAGCGCGACGCCAACCTGTTCCTGCGCGAACGCGCGCTGGAGAACAAGATTTTCGTCGTGGCATCCAACCGGCTGGATTCGAAGGTTGGGGGCGAAAGCCGCATCCTGCTGCCCAGCGGCGCTCTTCAGCACAAGAGCGAGTGCGGGCAATTCGACTACACCTTCGGCTACCTGAACCTGGTGTGGGCCCGCGACAAGCAGATCCGTCCGGGCACGGAACTGTTCAAGAACCGCCGACCTGAACTGTACGACACCATTATTGGGGCCGACCACAAAGCGCAGCGGCAAAGAGCGTAGGCAATCCGGCGCGAACCGCGGGTACCCGCAGACCATGTGTCGACCGTACCCGTGGCAAGCGCTGCGATTCGTCGTGGTGTGTTTTGAAGGCCGCGAACGGCGCACCCAACCGACACGACCAAAAGGTTTCTCGCTTTTACGAAAATAGCCGGAGAAGAGCCGGCGTGAGCACGCAAGTAGCGTCAATCTGAGCAGTCAATCTGAGCAATTGGTAAGTAGGGTGAGCACGATACGCGCGGCGCCATGGTCGAATGCGTAGAGGCGGCGTCATGCGCGCGACAGCAACCAAATAGCAACCAAATAGCTAGTCATGAGGAGGACTTATGAGTACTAGCACAAGCAGCAACCCCGCCGCGGCTGGGAGCGTGGAGACAAAACGATTGGTGTACGCCACCGTCTTCTCGACTTTGTCGTGGGGGTGCGACCTTTTCGATTTGTTCATCATTTTGTTCGTTGCGCCGACCATCGGCGAGCTGTTCTTCCCGTCCGACAACCGCCTGCTGTCGCTCGCTTCGGTCTACGGGGCATACGCGGTAACCGTGATCATGCGGCCGGTGGGGTCGGCCATCTTCGGGTCGCTGGCAGACCGCAAGGGGCGGCGCCACGCCATGATCATGGCCGTCAGCGGAATCGGCGTCATGTCGGTGCTGATGGGGGTGCTGCCCACCTACCATATGGTAGGCATCGCGGCGCCCATTCTGTTCCTGCTGTTCCGTA
>SCQX01000116.1 GCA_004298545.1 Candidimonas sp.
TACGCCGCCGACAGCACCGTCGTGATCGCCGCCGTCAGCGTCGTCTTGCCATGGTCCACGTGCCCGATCGTCCCTACGTTTACGTGCGGTTTCGTCCGCTCAAACTTTCCTTTTGCCATGGCTGACTCCAACTGTGGAATGAAGCTGTTTCGATAAATGAAAGGTGTCTAAAAGCGCTTGGTGCCCATGACGCGGATCGAACGCGTGACCTCTCCCTTACCAAGGGAGTGCTCTACCACTGAGCCACATGGGCTACTGCAATCGATGCGGCCCGCCCACCTGGCGGGCCGTCAAAACCTGGAGCGGGTGAAGGGAATCGAACCCTCGTCGTAAGCTTGGAAGGCTTCTGCTCTACCATTGAGCTACACCCGCGGGGGATTCCATTCGTACCCATTCCACCAGCCCTAGCCGAATGCCCGAAACCACGCGCGAGCCCAATGCCACAAGACCTGGTGAGATGCCCATGGTGGTGGGGGTTGGATTCGAACCAACGTAGGCGCAAGGCCAACAGATTTACAGTCTGCCCCCTTTAACCACTCGGGAACCCCACCAAAAGAGAACTGCAAATTATGGTACCTTTGAGAAATTTAGTCAAATTGGACTTGACAATGGGAATTCCGACGGACAGGGGGTTCGATAGCCGATGCGCCAGACTGACTGGAACGGCAAGATCAGGCATCGAGCACATCGGCCAGACCCTGGCGTTCCAACAGGGCGTTCAGATGATCCCAACCATGGAAATCGATGAGCAACTGGCCACGATCATGGGCGCCGACCCTCAGGGTCACCCGGGTGCCCAGGCGGTCGGACAGCGCATCCTGCAGTCGCTTCACATCACCCGAGGGCTCACGATGGCGTCCGGTCGCTTGCTTGCCGTCGGGTTCATGGTCGGCCCGAAGATGACGCCCCACCAATTTCTCCGCCGCGCGCACTGACAGTTGACGGCCGACGATTTCATTGGCAAGCAGAATTTGCGCCGCCGCATCGACCGCCAGCAAGGCGCGCGCATGGCCCATATCGATGTCGCCGGCCAGCAGCATGGTTCTTACCGGTTCCGAAAGATTGAGCAAACGCAGGAGGTTGGTGGTGGCCGAACGCGACCGGCCAATGGCTTGGGCCGCCTGTTCATGGGTCAGGCCAAACTCGTCGAGCAGCCGCTTGACGCCTTGAGCCTCTTCGAGCGGGTTCAGGTCCTCGCGTTGTATGTTCTCGATCAACGCCATGACGGCCGCGCTTTCGTCCGGCACTTCGCGAACCAGAACCGGTACCTCCGTCAGGCCAGCGATTCGGGCCGCGCGCAAGCGGCGCTCGCCGGCGATGATTTCGTAGTGGCCGCGGCGCTTTCCCGCAAGAGGGCGAACCAGAATCGGCTGCATCACGCCCTGGGAACGTATCGATTCCGCCAATTCATTGAGGGCCCCTTCGTCCATGCGGGTCCGGGGCTGATACCTGCCTGTTTCCAGCAGGTTGATCTTCAGCACATTGGGATGCGCGGGGACGTCGCTTCCGCGGCTCCCCAGCAGGTCGAGCGCGGCGGAATCAGCGCCAAGCAAAGCATCCAAACCGCGGCCGAGACCCTTCATTTTTCTGGTTGCCATCGTATGGATTCCTGTGTTACACGGTTTTCACGCCCGGTGTGCGCGCTCTCGCGACCAAGGCTTCCCTTTTCACACGCCGCACGAGCTCGTCGCCGAAATCGATGTAGGCTTTGGCGCCACGCGACCCCCTGTCGTACACCGTGCCGGGAACACCATGGCTGGGCGCTTCGGCCAGCCGGACATTGCGAGGAACGATCGTCTGAAAAACCTTGTCGCCAAAATGCGATTCTATCTGGGCCGACACCTGCTGCTGCAGCGTTACCCGCGTATCGAACATCACACGCAACAGACCAATCAATCGCAGGGCCGGGTTGATGTTGCGGTGAACCCGTTTGATCGTATTGACCAGATCAGACAATCCCTCCAGCGCAAAATATTCGCACTGCATGGGAATGATGACGCCCTGCGCGCAAGCCAGCCCGTTCAACGTCAGCAATGACAATGCGGGCGGACAATCGATGAGAATATAGTCGTACGCTTCAAGCACGCTGTCGAGCGCGAGCTTCAACTGGCGTTCGCGCTCATCCATCTCGACCAGGTCGATATCAGCGCCGGATAGTTCGCGATTGGCGGGCACGACATCGTAACCGCCCGATTCGGAACGCTTGCATACCGCTTGCACCGTGGCCTCGCCAAGCAGCACCTGATAGAGGTTGGCCTCGGACCTGTTCTTGTCGACGCCACTACCCATGGTTGCATTGCCCTGCGGATCGAGATCGACCAACAACACGCGTTTGCGCCGTGCAACCAATGCGGCCGCGAGATTGATGGCGGTTGTCGTCTTGCCCACTCCGCCCTTCTGGTTCGCAATACAAAAAACGTTTGCGACCCCATTTTCATTCTGGTTCATGGGGTTCCTCGATGGTGGCGCATCCACACCAGGCAGCGCTGCGCGGCAAGCCCCGGCACCGTCAACGGCTGGACTCGATCTATTTGCCAAGCCCCGGCGGGCGTCGGGACGGAAAGCGGCTCTTCCGGCGCCTTGCCTTTCATTGCCAGCAGGCAGCCACCCGCCCCAACGTGCCCACCCGCCAGTATCGCAAAATCGGGCAACGATGCAAAGGCACGAGACACGACAAGGTCCGCTTCGAACGGCGGTAGCGCTTCGATGCGCCCATGAATGGCCTTCAACCCGCGCAGCCCCAGAACGGCACCGATCTGCCGCACGAATGCCGTTTTTTTCTCAACCGAATCAACGCAATACACGTCCCAACCCGGGTTGGCAAGGGCAATGACCACCCCAGGCAGGCCGGCGCCCGACCCCACATCGACGATTTTCGGTGCCGCATGAGCGGGCGTAGCGAGAAATGCGCGCATCGGCGCTATCACCGACAGGCAATCGAACAGGTGATTCACCAATATCTGATGATGGTCCCGCAGCGCCGTCAGGTTATAGGTACAGTTCCACTTTTGAAGTTCAGCCACGTACGTCAGCAGCCCTCCCGATTGTTCCTTGGTCAATGCGACACCAAGGCCCAAGGCGGCGGCGATGATCGTTTCCGCGTCGCCCTCACGCCCTTCGGGGGTACGGGACGGTGCGTCCTGACGCCGCGTCATGCGGCTTTCTTGCCGTATTCGCGGCGCTTCAGATAAACCAGCAGTACGGAAACCGCGGCAGGAGTCACCCCCGAAACGCGGCTGGCCTGACCGACGGTTTCGGGACGGGTCGACTTGAGCCGCTGGCGCACTTCGATGGAGAGACTGGTCAACGTTTCATAGTCGATGTCATCCGGTATGTGCTGATCCTCTTGCGCGGCCAATTTTTGCACTTCCTCGCGCTGGCGCGAGACATAGCCGGAGTATTTCGCCTCGATCTCGATCTGTTCCACCACATCGTGTCCCGGCAAGCCGCCGCCACCCAGGCGATTGCGCTCCATGCCTTCAACGGCCACCAGCGCGCGATACGTGGTCCCGGGGCGGCGCAACAGATCGTAGAGAGAATACTCGTGCGCTATCGGCTGACCGAGCAGTGCTTCGGCAATGTGCGGTGGAAGTGCTTTCGGGTTCACCCAGGTCGACTTCAGACGCTCGATCTCTTTGGCCACAGCGTCGCGCTTGCGGCTGAATGCATCCCAGCGTTTGTCGTCGACCAAGCCCAATCGACGCCCTTCTTCCGTCAAGCGCATGTCGGCATTGTCCTCACGCAGGCTCAGGCGGTATTCGGCGCGCGACGTGAACATCCGGTATGGTTCGGAAACGCCGCGTGTGACCAGATCATCGACCAACACGCCAAGATATGCCTCACTGCGCTTGGGCGTCCACGCAGCCAAACCTTGCACCAGCCTGGCGGCGTTCAGACCAGCCAGCAACCCTTGCGCGGCGGCCTCTTCGTATCCCGTCGTTCCGTTGATCTGGCCGGCGAAGAACAGGCCCGGAATGGCACGCGTCTCCAACGAGGAATTCAATGCGCGCGGGTCGAAATAATCGTACTCGATGGCATAACCCGGACGCGTGATGACGGCATTTTCCAGCCCCGTAATGGTGCGGACGAGATTGAACTGGACGTCGAACGGCAAACTGGTGGAAATCCCGTTTGGATAGATCTCGCCGGCCGAAAGACCTTCGGGTTCGAGAAATACCTGATGGCTTTCCTTGTTCGCGAAGCGATGGATCTTGTCTTCTATGGACGGGCAGTACCGTGGTCCTACCCCCTCGATTACACCGCTGTACAGCGGCGACCGGTCGAGACCGGCGCGAATGATGTCGTGCGTGCGGGCGTTGGTGTGGGTGATCCAGCAGGGGAGCTGCGCGGGATGCATGGCGACATCACCAAGATAGGAAAACACCGGCACCGGGGCCGTATCCCCCGCTTGAATCTCGGTGCGATCGAAGTTGATCGAACGTTTGTCCAAGCGTGGCGGCGTCCCCGTTTTCAGCCGCCCTTGCGGCAGCTTCAATTCGCGTAGTCGATCAGCCAGTCGAATCGCTGGCGGATCACCCGCTCGCCCAGCCGAGTAATGATCCAGACCAACATGCACCAATCCATTCAGGAACGTTCCAACCGTCAGCACCACGGCTGGTGCACGGAACTCCAGACCGATCTGCGTGACAGCCCCCGCAATCCGTCCATTCTCAAGAATCAGATCTTCGACAGGCTGTTGAAAAACAATCAAGCCCGGTTGATTCTGTAGTCGCGTCCTGATGGCGCGCCGGTAGAGTGAGCGATCGGCTTGCGCTCTCGTTGCCCTGACGGCAGGCCCTTTCGAACGGTTCAATATTCGGAATTGGATGCCTGCTTCATCCGCCGCCAGTGCCATGGCGCCGCCCAGGGCGTCGATCTCTTTCACGAGATGCCCCTTTCCGATGCCTCCAATCGACGGATTGCATGACATTTGCCCCAGCGTTTGAATGTTATGCGTCAACAACAGCGTGGACGCGCCGGTCCTGGCAGCCGCCAGCGCAGCTTCGGTGCCAGCGTGGCCGCCTCCGATTACGATGACATCAAACGTCTGTGGGTAATTCATTTTTCTGGAGTGGATTTGAAGCGCTGATTATACCGTTCGCTACGCTACGACGGGGTTTGTCCGGTACTGCTGGTCGCCGCAAGATGTTGCAGGCGATATGATGACGCGCGTTGGGAACGATACCCACATAATTACGCTGAGTTATTTCAGTGGTCCGTCAATGTTCCACGTGAAACACGAAGAAAATATATTGGTTCCCCGCAGCCTGTCACCCGGAAGCCACTCGACTTCAGCCTAGGATGCCGCACGACGCGCCACTGTGGCGTCATCGAACTCGAAAAGTATCGAACAGGCACGCCAAGCTTGGGGCATTCTCGGCCTATTTGCGTGGGCTACCCTCTGTCAAGACGCCGCGGGGTGGGGGGAGTGGTGCAAGCCGGCCCGTCCAGCGGTCGGCGCGCTGCGCGCTCCGACTACCCGGGTCCGCCTCGTCCGGGCGGGCGGCGGGCAAACTCGCGGGGTCTCGCAAGCCCCCACGAGGCCCCGCTCAAACACACCTGCCGACAGCTCCCGCCCTCCCTTCGCCAGCACCCGGCGCTGGCCTAATCGCCGGCCCGCACCACTCCCCCCACCCCGCGGCTGCGGTAGCGACATGCCTCGAGTCGACCCGCGAGACACTGACGCGTGGATGACATCAAGGCGGGCGTCGGGTCTTGGATGATTACGCGAATCAGGGTATGCGTCGAATCACAGTAACGGGCGCCCAGGGCCATCTTGAGCAAGTTTGCCACGTCTGGAGAATGGATCACCACCAATTTATAGACAGGGATCGATAGGTATCGTGACCTTGACCGCTGGACAAAGCTTCGGGAATTTTCCTCAGCGGCGTCTTTCCAAGGAAACGAGGAATAGAATCGTGTGGGAGTCCTTGCGCTTGGGCATTCCGCTGGCGCGGTTCGCCCGGAAGCGCGATCTGCACTACGAGCAATTGAGCCGCCAGCGTAAAAATTACCTGGCTGGCGAATCAGGCCCGATCAGCGCGTTGCGGTCGCCCGATCTGCAATGGATTCCGGTGAAGGCTGAAAAGCGCGCGCCGCAAATCGGTAGGCTTCGGCCAGTACATCCGACCGGTAGGCTGTGCTGCGGGTTCACCCTTAGCCGTTGTTTGCAATGCAGTCTAAGGGCGCGTTCGAACCGAAAAACTCGGGGTTCGTAGGCTCGCGTTCAATCCCCTGGATCTCGCGATTTTCCACCATTTTTCGCAAAACAGAAGGCCTTTGCTCGGCTGACGTCATAACACGGGTGGGCGACATCGGCCCGCGAACTTATCTGCGCCATGTGTCGACAGCCATGTGTCAACGGTAATCGCCGACTATCCTGAAACCGTATCGATGAACCGCTGCCGTGGAATGTGACGCTTTAAGCGGCGGTCCCCGTCGATCATCTTGGCAAGCACATCAAGGCGGTACAGAGCGGCTGCTTGTCATCGAAGCACGGGCGATAGCATAAATCGGGAAATTCCCCATTCCACGAACAATCGAGCGACCTTGAGTTCATCACCGGACCGCGAACGATTACATGAATCACAGGATGCGTCAAACCACAGGAGATACGGAAATCGCAGCATGCGCCGAAGCATCATCGATACGTGAGCGCGAGCCAGCCAGCGCCACGACATGCCGCTGCCGCGAGCCGTCTGGCGGGGTAGGCGGTGGGGCCGACGTTAAGGCGTGCGCCGGATGCGATCGAACGACCAAGAGTTCATCACCGGACCGCGAACGATTACATGAACTACAGGATGCGCCAAACCACGAGCGATACGGAAATCGCGGGACGCGCCGTAGCATCATCGATACGTGAGCGCGAGCCAGCCAGCGCCACGACATGCCGCTGCCGCGAGCCGTCTGGCGGGGTAGGCGGTGGGGCCGGCACGGCGTGCTTGATCCGGATCTGCCTCGTCCAGGCGGGCGGCGGGCGAACTCGCAAGGGCTCGCACACTGTGCGAGCCC
>SCQX01000117.1 GCA_004298545.1 Candidimonas sp.
TAATCTGCTCCAGCGGCCCGAGTATCGTATTTGGAATGGGCAGCAGGCGCAGAAGCTCCGGCAGCGCGATCAGGATGCCCGCACCCAGCATCGGACCGATGGCAGTGGACGCTCCGCCAAGAATCACCATGGCCAGAATGAGTGTCGATTCTTCGATGGTGAAAGTGTACGGGCTGACATAGCCCACATAAAACGCAAAGAGGCAGCCCGCGCCTCCTGCCAGGCCGGCCGACAAGGCCATCGCCTTGATCTTCGTTGGATCCACCGACTTGCCCAGGCTCGCGACAGCCACACTGTCATCGCGGATGCCCTTCAGAACCAGCCCGAAGGAAGAT
This sequence comes from Candidimonas sp., assembly GCA_004298545.1. Lineage (GTDB taxonomy): Bacteria > Pseudomonadota > Gammaproteobacteria > Burkholderiales > Burkholderiaceae_B > SCQX01. The sequence continues at coordinate 336 of SCQX01000117.1, forward strand.
CGGCCCACGAGCACCCGCACGGCGAAAGCAAGCAGCACGATGAGCAGGTAGAGAATCAGGAAGCCGGCATTCGAACCCACTGCGTGGCCGAAGATTTCGGGCGCCGGGATTCCGGTTATACCCATCGGGCCGTTCGTGATACCCACCAGGTTCATGAAGAGATCATTGGCAATGACCTGAATTGCCAGCGTGGCGATGACCATATACTCGCCCCCGACCCGCCGCATGGGCAGCGCCACCAGCGCGCCCACCAACGCCGTCAGCGCGATGGAGAACAGCAAGGCCGGGATGAACCCGAAGCCAAATTGCGTAGTGGCAACCGCTGTCGCATAGGCGCCGACCCCATAAAAGGCCGCCTGCGAGATGACGAATATGCCGCCGAGCCCGACGGTGATGTCCAGCCCTACGGCCAGGACGGCATAGATCTCGATCAGTATGACCAGGTTATAGACGAATTGCACATCACGCTCCACTATCCATGAAACCGCGAACCATGGGAAACGCCGGCGCTACACCCGCTGCTGCGCGCGGCGTCCGAAAATCCCCGCGGGGCGAATAATGACGATGACCAGGAGAATCCCGAACACGACCGTGGTGGTCCACCGGCTGGAAGTGAACGACACGGTCAACGCGCTGGCGATACCCAGCACTATCGACCCAGCCACCGCGCCACGCACACTTCCCAGCCCCCCGAGCAGTGCCGCCGCGAATGCGGTGAGTGCAAGGTACGTGCCAGAATCCGGAAGCAGCTGATATTCGATGCCGTAGATGATTGCAGGCGGCACGACCAGAAGTGACCCCAGAACCATGGCAATGACGTACGTTTTGTTTATATTGACGCCAAGGACTTCAGCGGTCATGGGATCATCCATGGCGGCAAGCAAGGATTGACCGGCCACCGAACGGCGCAGAAACACTGATAGTGACGTAATCAGTCCGATGGCAAGGATGCCATTGACCATATCCAGTGGAGCGACCGTGACGCCGCCGAAATTGAAAGGGGTGTAATTGAAGCTTCCCAGCGAAAGCCCCCCCGACCCCCATAGGATCTGGGCAAAATTCTGCATCAGGATCAGCAGGGCAAGCGACGTGACCAGGCCCACGAGCTCCTTGCTGAGTTGCGTACCGGAATCGATCGAGCGGAGCGGACGGTACACCAGGGCCTCGATGAGCCAACCGATGAGCATCGTCGCGCAACAAGCCAGGAGAATGGAGAGCCAAAGAGGCAAGGCCAGCTGCTGGTAAAAGAAGTAGCCTGTGTAACCCGCCCAGACATACACGCCGCCATGCGCCAGATGGAAGGTTCGCGTCACACCAAAGATGAGTGTGAAGCCGACAGCGAGCAGCGCGAATACTGCGCTTTGCACAAGTCCGTTAACCAGCAGCTGTAAAAACTCCACTAACACGCAAAACTCCCCAGGCAGCAAATTGCTGAAATACGCAAACAGTCAGATTCCATCGGCAAGCAACAGGACGGCATACGGATCGGCTCCCCGCACGCCATCCCATAAGGGCACCATCCCCTATTTCAGTGCTTCAATCTGGCTGAGGGTGAACGACTTGAGGATCGTGAACTTCCCGTTTTTCACGGTCTTGACTGCCAGGGGCTCGATCACGGTTCCGTTCGGCTGGAAATCCATCGGGCCATATACGCCGACGAATTTCGTTTTCATGAGCCGTTCACGTATGTTGCTTCCAGTCAGAGGCTGGCCGCTCTTGCTGACTTCATTCATCACATGACCAACCAGCATGGTGGCGTTATAGGCAGACAGCGCCGTATTGGGTATCTGTCCCGCGGCAAGACCATGCGCTTTTGAATACTCGGCATAGAAATGCTTTGCCATCTCGAACTCCTGGCCGGAGGCCGGATCGATCGTGGACGGAGACACGTATAGTGCGCCTTCCGATTCGCCGCCACCGATCTTTATCGTATTCGGATTCTCAAACGGAGCCGGTCCAAGCCACTGCGGATGCATGTCGAGGTCGGCCGCCTGCTTGAGTATGGTGCCGGTTTCATTACCGAACGAGATGACGTATACGGCGTCGGGCTTCAGTGCACGAATCTTGGTGAGCTGTGCCTTGACTTGCATCTCGCCAGGGTTGAACGACTCGCCGCCCACATACTTCCCGCCGAATGCGGCAACGAACTTTCTGATTTCCTTGTCTATGCTGCGCCCGTAATCATCATTCCGGTAAATCGCCGCAAACGTCTTGCTGCCCTTCTCGGCAATGGCATAGTGAACCAGCACCTTCGCCTGTAGATCCCCAAGCGGGATGACATTCACGAGGTATTTCGACTTGCCTTCGAGCACCGGGCTGTCTGCCCACGGATTGAGCAACAATACTTTTTCGGACGTCGCGCGCGGTGTGATTGCGAGCGTGGGGGAACTGAACCCGGTCAGTACCACCTGGGGGTTGTCCTCGCTACGCAGCAAAAACTGGAACGCCGAAACCGCCGTGCGCGGATTCGCTGCCATGTCGGCGATCTCGGCATGCAGATCCCGGCCGCTGATCCCGCCACTGCCGTTGATATCCTTGACGGCGAGATTGATGCCGTTCGTCTCGACTTCGCCAGTCACTGCATCATTGCCGGTCAGGGGCAGCAGCGCACCCATTTTGATCGTGGCTGCCTGCGCACCCGCCTGAACGACCAGACCCGTCGCCGCCGCAAGGACGGCAACTGAAAATGCGCGCTGCAACCACGCCCGCCCGCGCCCGCTCTTCGATCCTTTCAACATGTCTCACCCCTATTGGAATCATTCAATACAGAAGAACTTCTACCGCCGAAACCGCGTCATCCGTGTCGATCGTCATTCAGCCGGCGAAGCAAGCACTGCCTCACCCTGCAGCACCTTACGGCCGGCAACCGTCGCAACCAGATCGACATGCAACTGGTGCGCCGGGTCAATCGCCCGTACCGTGGCTTGCGCCACCACCACATCACCCACGCGTACCGGGGCCAGGAAGCGCGATGAGAATTCCGCAATCTCCACGTGGGCCTGACGGCCAGCCAGCGCATCGAGGCACCGCCCCGCGATGGCCATGGTCAGCATGCCATGCACCAACAAACCCGAGAGGCCGTTTTTTCTGGCATACGGCTCGTCGAAATGAATACGGTTGAAGTCTCCGGAAGCTCCGGCATACCGAACAAGCTGCGTGGTCGTAACAGGCTGCGATTCAACGCGCTGTACGTCGCCCACCTTGAGTTCCACCATGGTCTACCCTTTCGTTGGTCAGCGCGTGCTGTTCAAGTTGCCCGCCGCCCGGTAAATGACAATACGCTTGTTCACCACCACCAGCCTGCCGTCCCCATCGGTCACCTGCACCTCTTGAACGAGAAGCTGCATCACACCGCTGCGTCCTTTTTTCTCGACGATATCGGCAAGCCCCATTTCGCAACTGACCACATCGCCCGCCACCAGGCGGCGCACATTGCTGAACGTCTGCTCGCCGGCGAGAATGCGCCCGGAATCGAGTTGCGCAAGCCACGGCTGCCGCTCCACAGGCCGGAAGCTTGCCACGAAGGTAGGAGGCGCCGGCAGGCTGCGGTACCCCTGTTGCCTGGCCACGGCTTCGTCGAAATAGACCGGATTGGTTTCGCCGATTGCCCGCGCAAATTGCCGGATGGCGCCCTTCTCTACCTCTACCACGAACGGCGGCATGGTCGCGCCGATGAAAGAACGATCGACTTCCATTCACAAGCTCCCTTGCCCAACCCGCGACTCATCCGCGGGCTTGAGCAGTATCAATGCGTCGAGAATGCGCCATACGCCCGCGCCCCGCACGCTCGCCAGCGGGTTGACGTCGATCTCGGCGATGAGATCGCGGTTCTCGTGAACGAACTCGCTGAAGCGGGCAATCAGTCGCGACAGTTCCGAAATATCGGCGGCCGGCTGCCCGCGCGCGCCCTGCAACAGGCGCACCCCCTTCAACTCATTCAGCATCGTCCCCGCCTCTTCAGCGCTCAGGGGCGGCAGCCGCAACGCCACATCATGCGCGATTTCAACGAATATCCCGCCAATGCCCACCACCACCACGGCACCGAACTCAGGATCGGTTTTCGCCCCGACTATCATTTCCTGGCCAACCTGAACCTTCTCCTGAATCAGGACGGCGGCGGGATCGGCTGCTCCCGCACGGGCGTGCACCCGCTCTTGAATGATCGTGAATGCCGTGGTCAGCGCTGCCTCATCCGGCACATCGAGGAAGACGATTCCCGCGTCGGTCTTGTGCAGGATTTTGTCACTCTGGCCCTTCAACACCACCGGGTAGCCAATCTCGGCTGCCGCCAACCTGGCGTCGGCCAGACTGGCTGCGAGGAACTCCCGCATTCGCGGGAGACCCGCGGCACCAAGCACCTTTTTTGCCTCGTATTCCGCAAGAACCGTTCGCCCCTCGCGCCGTGCCCGCAGCAGGCACTGGCGCGCCGCGGACGCGGCGATAGCCGCAACGCCGTTTCGCCGACACGGCGGCACATCCGCATTCCAGACGGAACAATACCGTTCCAGAGCCTGCAACGCGCGCGCGGCCCGCGATGGCGTGCGGAAAAACGGCACGTTGCTGTCGCTGAGCCGCGCACGCTCACCGGCTTCGAAGCTGCCCCCCGCCCATACGACGACAACGATCTTTTCACGCTCCTGCGCGATGTGGACGAAATCGGCGATGGCCGGCGCATAAGAATGCGCAACCGTAATGATCGGCACGACGAGCTCGATCTGAACATCGTCCATGAGGACGTTCACACAACGCCCCCAGAATGCGTCGTCCCCGATGACCCTCGCCGTGGTATCCAGCGGATTCTGGAAATGGCCGGGAAAACCCAGGGCCTGCGCAATTGCGGCACGCCGCTGTTCGTCGAACGGTGGAAACCGCAACCCGGCCAGGGATCCGAGGTCGGCAAACAGCCCCACATGCCCTCCGGAGAGGGAGAGGGCGGCACAATGACTGCCGGGATGGAGGTAGCGCCCCAGTTTGCCGGCAGCGCGGAGTTTTCCGAACATTGCCGCGATCTGGTAGAAATCGTCCACATCGTCGGCAACCGTCACACCGTAGCGGCGGCAGACCATCTCGAACACTTCGGCCTGCCCCGCCAATGCTCCCGTATGCGAAGCGGCCATGACCTTTCCGAGGCTGGAGCGCCCCGACTTCAACACCACCACCGGCTTGCGTGTCGCACCCGCATGCTCGAGCAGCGTGATGAACCGGGCGGGTTCCCTGACCGCTTCTATCGTGATGGCAATGACGTGCGTGGCGGCGTCGCGGACGAAGAATTCGGCCACATCCACGGTATCGATATCGGCTTCGTTCCCCGTACTGATGATGTGACTGAAACCGATGCCGTCCTCAAACGCACAGTAGGCGACGGTGGCCAGGCCAAGGCCCCCGCTTTGCGTCACCAGCCCGATGTGACCGCGCGGAGCATGCCGCCATTCCATGACCGCGGCAGCGGCGGCAACCGTGCTGTCGCCGAAATTGGCAAACCCTATGCAATTCGGCCCCAGCACACGAATTCCGCTCGCCCGGGCGCGCCGTACGACTTCCGCCTGGAGGTCCCTGCCCTCGGCGGTGCCGGATTCCGCGAATCCCGTGCTTGCGATCACGAGCAGCTTCACCCGTTTCTTCGCACACTGCGACAACGCATCGAGGATGTGCGCGGCATCGAAACAATACACCACGCAGTCCACATCACCCGGAATGGCCGCCAGATCCGCATAGCATCGGCGCCCTGAAATTTCGGTGCGCTTCGGATTGACCGGGTACAAGTCGCCCGTATAGCCATGTCGCAACAGGGTTGGCACCACGCGGCCGCTGAATCGCGCCGGATTGGCCGAGGCCCCGACGACCGCCACCGAACGGGGGGCAAACAGCCCATGTAGCAACCCCGGATCGGCAAGACTCTGTTCAATGAGCTCGGCAGCCATCAGATTCCCGCCCTGGATTTTGCGTTCGAGCCGATCACGGGCACGAAGACGGGCAGCGACAGCGTGTCGGACACCGGTTCGAACTCGGCCCTGACCCGCATGCCGATATGAACCGCCTCTGGCGTTTCTGTTTTTATGCGGGTCAGCATGCGCACCCCTTCGGCAAGATCGACCAACGCCACCACATACGGCGCCTCTTGCTTGAACGCGGCGGGGGCCCGCTCCACGCGGGTGAACGAATAGACCGTCGCATGGCCGCTGCAGCGCGTCCATGCGAGTTCTTCCCCGAGGCAATGGGGACATACCAGCCGCGGGTAGAAAACGAACCGTTTGCACGACGCGCATCGCTGAAGCAGGAGGTAGCCATCACGCGCCGCTTTCCAGAACGGCTGCGTCTCGGGGGTGGGAACGGGGATTGGGCGAGTAGTCGTCACCGCGGCTCCCTCCCGAGAATCAGGGTGGACCCTGAAGAGAGAGCGCCACCGGTGCCGTGGCAGAGCGCCAGGTTGACAACGCCAGCCTGGCGCTCCCCACACTCGCCACGCAACTGGCGTACGGCCTCGATGATGAGAAAGATTCCAAACATGCCCGGATGCGTGAACGACAGCCCGCCCCCGTGAGTATTCATCGGGAAGCTTCCGCCCGGCGCGATTCGACCGCCTTCCACAAACGCACCCCCTTCGCCCTTTTTGCAAAAGCCAAGATCTTCCAGGCTCATCAGCGCCGTGATGGTGAATGAATCATATATTTCCGCAACGTCGATATCGGCGGGAGCAATACCGGCACTCCTGAACGCGGCAGGCCCCGTGATTGCGGCCGGCGTCACGGTCAGATCCGGCATCTGCGTGATGGAGCCATGGGTATGCGTTTCCGCGGAACCCCACAAGTAGACCGGTTGCCGGGAGAGGCGCGCGGCCCGCTCCACGGTCGTCATGACGACCGCGCCGCCACCGTCCGTCACCAGACAGCAGTCTCGCCGATGGAGGGGGCTGCTGATGAATGGCGAAGCAAGCACCTCTTCGACGGTCAGCGGATCGCGCGAGAATGCCAGCGGATTCATGCTCGCCCAGCGGCGCGCGGCAACTGCCACCTCGGCCAACTGTTCGAGGCGCGTTCCGTACAAATGCATGTGGCGCTGCGCCGCCAGCGCATAAGCCCCCACCATCATGGGAAGCCCATAGGGCGTGTCGAACTGTGAGACCGGCAGCCACTGCTCCGCAGCGGTGCCTGCCAGACTGCGTGCGGCACGCGAGCGCTGCGTGCTGCCGTAGGTGATCAGACAGGTACTGCACACGCCAGCGGCAATGGCCATGGCGGCATGCTGAACCATCGCCTCGAACGAGGCGCCACCAATCATGGTGCTGTCCGTGAAGGCGGGCACGATTTTCAGGTACTCGGCCACTTGCACGGCCGGCATGCGAACTTGTCGTGCGGAGGTGACGCTCAGTATGCCGTCGACCTCATCCTTGCGCATGCCGGCATCGGCCAGCGCCCGAACCGCTGCCTGGGCATGCAACTGCAGTTCCGTCAGCTGCGGCGTTTCGCCGAGATCGGACTCGGCCACGCCCACAATGACAGCCTTGCTGCGAAAATCACCTGCCTTCACCGGCATGCTCCCCCGAACACCAACCAATACGACACGCGTCTGCTCCTAGTCTTTGTTGCCCACGCTTTGAAGCTGATAGCCGACGGACGTCTTGAAGAGCGTCCGCAGCGTCTCCAGGTTCCACCCCCCGAACACGAAGGCTTCCGCCACCTCGGTGGGGTGCGACCAGAGCGACAGCTTGTCGCCGCCCAGGCCGATGACCTGCCCGGTGATCCCACTCGATTCATCGAGCGCCAAGTACAGGATGATGGGTGCAACGTCCTCCGGCGTTCCGCGCTTGCGCACCGACGTACCAGCCCACGAAGCGTCCTTGGCTTTCTTCACGTTTTCGGGAATACTGTCCGTCATGTCGGTCACCGCACGGGGCACGACCGCATTCACGGTGATGCCGTATTTCGCCAACTCCTGCGATACCGTGCGTGTGAAGCCAAGAACGCCCGCCTTGGCCGCCGCATAATTCGCCTGCCCGACATTGCCGCGCAACCCCGACCGGGAAGATATGTTGATGATCCGGCCGGCAGTCCCGCGCGCACGCATGTCGCGCACTGCGAAGCGCGTGCACATGAACGTACCCTTCAGGCACACGTCGATCACATCATCCCATTCGGATTCGCTCATGTTGAACGACATCCGGTCACGAAGCACCCCCGCGTTGTTGACCAGGACGTCCACCGTGCCGTATTCCGCCACGCAGGCATTGATCAGCGCTTCGGCGCCAGCCATGGTGGCGATGCTGTTCGTATCGGCCAGCGCCCGCCCGCCCGCGTCGCGAATCTCCTGAGCAACCACCTGAGCCTTCGCGGCCTGCACGTCATTGACGACAACGCTGGCACCTTCCGCAGCCAGTGCCCGCGCGACGGCGCGGCCAATGCCTTGCCCCGCCCCCGTAACCACCGCAACCTTCGACGCTAATTGCACTATGGCCTCCCGTAACGACATCTGCCACTGGCAGAAACCCACACTTCGACAGATAGAATACAAAGAAACATTACCGTCAGATAGGTGATTGATTCCTAATATGCGTTAGGTAAACGTGAACAGTGTAGTGAGGCGAGCTCCTCTCGGGCACCACCTCGAATCTGATGTCACAGATGTTTAACCATTTGATTTTCAAAAAGATTAAGCGGTAGTAGCGGGGGGTGTGTCCCTCCGTGTGCCGCAGTGGCAGTGGCGATGGTGGTATATGGGATTCGTGTATACGGGTTAGATAACACGCGTACACGCCACCAGTGGCGGCAAGCGCTGCCGCACCGATGCATGCGCTGTTTTGGCCGCACTTCCCTCTCGTCATCGCATGCGCCGCGAAGGTCATTGTTTCGCCATCTCGCACCGGACACGGCCTCGAATTCTGCGGGAAGGGCCCCCAGCCACTCCCCCCGCGCAACACACGCGATCGAACGATACACAGACCTGCACAGCACGAGACCCAGACAGGGGCGATTTGCCTTCAAGAATCGTGAAGACCAGTTGCCGATTTCTCCCCTAGCCAAGAGCGCCAGCCATCCTTACCATCACCATCGTTGACACAGGCTTATTGCGGAAAAACCATGCTCGATGTAGTGGTCATAGGCGGCGGTAACGCCGCACTGTGCGCGGCACTCATGGCACACGAGGCGGGTGCCAGTGTACTCGTACTGGAAGCCGCGCCGCGCGCCTGGCGTGGCGGGAACTCTGTCCATACGCGCAACCTGCGCTGCATGCATGACTCGCCGCAAGACGTGCTGACCGGCGCTTACCCCGAGGAAGAGTTCTGGCACGACCTCCTTGGGGTCACCAAGGGGCGCATCAATGAGGCGCTAGCGCGCTTGGCGATCCGTGCCTCAGCGAGCTGCCGCCCGTGGATGCGCCGCCACGGCGTACATTTCCAGAACGCGCTCTCCGGCACATTGCAGCTCTCGCGCACCAATGCGTTCTTCCTGGGGGGCGGGAAGGCATTGATGAACGCCTACTACCGCAGCGCTCACGCGCTCGGGATAGAAGTACGCTACGAGGCGCCGGTCAATCGCATCGAGCTGGATGGTGGCCACTTCCTGGCCGCGTGGGTGGGCAAAGAGCGTATCGAGGCGCGCGCCTGCGTGGTGGCTTCAGGCGGTTTCGAGTCCAACCGCCAGTGGATGCGCGAGGCCTGGGGAAAGAACGAGGCGGGGGAATGGCCCGCGGACAACTTCCTGATACGCGGTACGCGCTTCAATCAAGGGGTGCTGCTGAACGACCTGCTGAAACAGGGGGCCGACCGTATCGGCGACCCCACCCAATCGCATTGCGTGGCGATCGACGCGCGCGCCCCCTTGTATGGCGGCGGAATCTGCACGCGCATAGACTGTGTGTCGTTCGGCATCGTGGTAAACCGCAATGCCGAACGTTTCTACGACGAGGGCGAGGATTTCTGGCCCAAGCGCTATGCAATCTGGGGGCGACTCGTTGCAGGGCAGCCCGGCCAGATTGGCTACTCCGTCATCGACAGCAAAGTGATCGGCTGCTTCATGCCGCCTGTGTTCAAGGGAGAACGCGCCAATACGCTGCAGGCGCTGGCGCGGCAGATCAAGCTCGACGAAGCCACCTTCCTCGACACCGTGACGCGCTACAACGCTGCCTGTCGACCCGGCACATTCAACCATCAGGCGCTCGACGACTGCAGAACCGAGGGACTGACACCTCCCAAGACTCATTGGGCGCAAACGCTCGATACCCCGCCGTTCTACGCATATGCGATGCGTCCCGGCATCACCTTCACCTACCTGGGCGTGAAGGTGGACGCACAGGCCGCCGTCCATTTCAGCGGCACGCCCAGCGACAACCTGTTCGCGGCCGGGGAGGTGATGGCGGGCAATGTCCTCGGCCAAGGCTACACGGCGGGCGTAGGCATGACCATCGGCACGGCGTTCGGCCGTATCGCGGGCGCGCAGGCGGCGGCTGCCGCCCTGCGCGATCGCCGAACACCGGTTGTGGCGGCGCAGGCCGCTTGACGCCCGTCGACGGAGTCGATACCACGCGACACCGCGCACGGAACAGCACAGGCAAGGAAATGGAAACCTCATACCCTCTTCAGGCATTGACCCACGATGCCATATCCACACTGATCCTCTCCCCCGAAGAAGAGGAGGTGAACCGCGTCATGACGATATGCAATGCCTGCCGCTACTGCGAGGGCTACTGCGCGGTATTCCCTGCCATGACTCATCTGCTGGAATTCAACAAGGCCGACATCCACTACCTTTCGAACGTCTGCTTCAATTGCGGCGCCTGCCTGCACTCGTGTCAGTACGCCGCGCCCCATGAATTCGCAGTAAACGTGCCACGCGCCCTGGCGGCGGTCCGCATGAAAACGTACACGGAATTCGCCTGGCCGCACGCGTTCGGGCGGCTGTATCAGCGCGCCGGCCTCACCACCGCACTGGCCGCGGCAGCGGGCCTCGCCATCTTCCTGCTGCTGGTGCTGGCCATGAACCAGGGCTCACTGCTGAACGCACCGCTTGCCGGCAACTTCTACGCCATCTTCCCCCACAATTTCCTCGTGGTGGTGTTCGGGCTTACTTTCCTGTACGCCATCGTGGCGCTGGGCATGGGCGTCAGCCAGTTCTGGAAGATGCTCTCACCGCCACTGCCGCCCCGAGGCGCCACCGGTGCGGCCGGCGTACGCGCCGCGAAAGATGCGCTGACTTTGAAATACCTGGATGGCGGCGACGGACAGGGTTGCAACGACGAAGATGACCACGCCACGCAGCGTCGGCGTGTCTTCCATCACTTCACGTTCTACGGTTTCGTGTGCTGCTTCATCGCCACCTCGCTGGGCACCATTTACCACTATTTTTTCAATTACCCCGCGCCCTACCCGTTCATCAGCGCGCCCGTACTGTTTGGAACCGTCGGCGGCATCGGTCTGATCATCGGCCCCGCGGGGCTGCTCTGGTTGAATCTGCGCCGCCACCCCGCGCATGCGCTACCCGCGCAGCAGCCCATGGATCGCGGCTTCATCGCCCTCCTCCTCTGGGTAAGCATCACGGGGCTCGCGTTGTTGATTCTGCGAGACACCACCATCATGGGCCTGCTGCTCGCCATCCACCTGGGCGCCGTGCTGGGATTCTTCGTAACCATGCCCTACGGTAAGTTTGCACACGGCGTATTCCGTTCGGCCGCCCTGGTCAAAAACGCAATCGACAAGAGGACGTTCGCGGCACAGTGACACGCGGTGGATGCCGCAACGGCGCGCCACCCACAGCGCCAGCACGACATCATTTGCGGGCTAATTTCGAAGGGGATCTCGGCTCGGGCGGCGGATTGATGCTGCTGCGCCTCTTACCGACAAAATTTTATCGTTAGCGCAGGGAGCACCCTGGTTCGTGGGCCATCGCGGTGGCCGCTGAGGGGTTCGCAGCGGAGCCGACGTTCGCCGACTGATGGCGTGCACCCTCCCTTCCAGGCTCATGGGCATTCACCCAATCAATCGCCGCACGCGCCAGCGCATCGATGGAGTCGGTCATGGCGATTCCGAATTCCGGCCGGCGCGCGTGCGGCACCGCCAAAGGAAGCTCAGTGCAGCCAAGCACCACCGCGCGCGCATGGCGGCGCTTCATGCCGTCGATTGCGCGGGCAACCAGATCGAACGCGGGCACAAGCTGGTTGGCCTTGACGTCATCGATGGCCGGCCCGAGCAGGTGCTGTATCACGTCTTCATCGGGCACGGCAACTTCGTAGCCCGCCGCGAGCAACCCATGCTGATAGAGGCCGCGCCTGATCGTGGCCGGCGTGCCCAGCACGCCGATCACGCCGTCCGTGATGCCTTGGCGTTCGAGGTCGGCGATCACCGAGGCGACGATATGCAGAATGGGCTTCACGCTGACATGCTGGAGGTCGTCAAACCAGAAATGCGCCGTGTTGCACGGTATGACAATGCAGTCGGCACCCGCGCCAATCAGTGTGCGCAAACCGCGCCGCATGAGGGGAAGCGGGCTCTCGCCGCCATACAATTGAGCGGCCGTGCGGTCAGGAATACGCGGGTCGTTGACCAGCACAACCGGAATGTGATCCTGATCGCGCCCCGCCGACGTTAGACGCACCAAACGTTCGACAAACGTGGCACCCGCCAGCGGCCCCATGCCGCCAAGAACGCCCACGCACCGCGTGTAATGAAACGACTGAGTGGTATGCATGACTGGCGGCAAGTTTACTCATCCCGCCAGCGAACCGGCAAAGGCTCCCCCGCCCCGGTCCGCTCCACGATCAGCCCGTAATGTTCGGGGCGGCGGTGCCGCGCGAAATTGAAGACGTGCTCGCGGAAGAATTCACCCAGGGAAAGATCCGCCATTGCGCAGATCACTTCATCCTCCTCGGTCAGCGTGCGCGCCACGATTTCCCCGCTTGGGGCGACGATGACGGAACTGCCAATCATCTCGTGGCCATCCTCCGCGCCGCACTTGGCCGCGGCCGCGACCCACACGCCATTCTCGTACGCGTTGGCCCGCAACACCAGCAGATGCGTGCTGGTGCGCAGATGCGCGGGTTCGTTCCAGTGAATGTTCACCAGCGGCGTGTTATACCCCAGCAAAACCACCTCGGCGCCCTGCAGTGCCATGACCCGGTAGGTTTCGGGCCAGCGCCGGTCGTTGCAGATACACATGCCGAACCTCGTTTCCATTGCCTCGAAAACGCCAAAGCCAAGATTGCCGACTTCGAAGTAGTATTTCTCGAGGTGCTGAAACGGCGCGTTCATTTTGTGGTCAGCGTGGCCCGGCAAATGGATCTTGCGGTACTTGCCCGTCACATGGCCGCTGCGGTCCACCAGCACGGAAGCGTTGTACCGATGCCCTTGCGGCGTCAGTTCCGCATAGCCCAGATAGAATCCCACCGAAAGCCGCCTGGCCTCGTCGAAAAGCGGCTGCACGGCCTGGTTCGGCATGCTCTTCTCATAATAATGATCGGCGTCCGCCAGCTGCTCGACCCAGTAGCGTGGAAAAAACGTGGTAAGGGCAAGCTCGGGAAAAACCACCATCTCCGCGCCGCGGCCTTTGGCCTCGCGCAGCAGGGCAACCATCCGCGCGACCACCGATTCGCGGGTATCGGCGAGATGGATCGGCCCCATCTGAGCCACTGCCAATCCCAGCATGTGTTTCGAAATACTTTTGCTCATGAGGTGTCACCGAATGACGCAGTCGAACACTGGGTTCCCATACGGGTAATAGTCGGAGAGACGCAGATTCTGGTAGGGAAGCGCCTCGAGATGAATCGTTCCCATGAACGGTTGTGGCGGGTGCACCAGCAGAATATGCCGGGCAAAGCCACTGTCGTCGAAGCCGCGCCGGAAATGCACGCGGGACTTCACCGCGATGATGTCGAAATCCTCGCGACGCAGTCCCGCATCCCAGAGCTCTTGCGGATCGAGCACCTGCACGAGATACGGGCTGAGGATCACGACATTGCCTTCGCCGAACGACACCATGACCCAGGTCTGCCCTTTGTACGGCCCCGATGACAGCTGGTCGACGCCGAGCACGCGGCCTGTCACGCGCACGGGTTCGCCGGCGGACTCGTCCGCATGCCCGCCAACCGCCATGTCGAACACGTCCCCCGCGCGCGCGCCCGACGCCAGCACGGATTTCACCGCCTCGGGCGCGGCGACGGTTGCAATCAGCGTGCGCTTCGGCTTCTGCGCCATCACCTCGGCGAGCAGCCAACCTGCATGGCCGGACCGGTCGCTGTAGTCGGCCAGGACCACCGGCACCTCTCCTTGTCCCACGAACTCCCGCGCACGGCGCACCCCATCGGCAATGGTGTGGATTTTCGTGGTGTTCAAAAGGGCTTCGCGCCTGCGCCAGGCCCACTGCGCCATGTCGCGCACAATCGTCTCGGCCAACTCTCGCTTCCCGTTGGTCATCACCTGAATGGTCATGCCCGCATCGGGCGTGTCCGCCCACGGAAAGCCAAAAAACACATTGACGTAGACATCGGGCTCACGCGCCTCCCAGATGAGCGCGCGCTGCACCAGATCGGACCATGGCGAAGCCCCCGTCCACATGAGTACCGTTGGCGCGAGTATCGGCACGCGCACGGTTGCATGTGTCGGCGTGTACGCGCCGCGGATCGCGCGATGCAGGACACGCGCGGCGCGCTCGCCCTGTAGATGCATGTCATAGTGGGGGAAATACTTGACGGTGAACCCCATGTCGGCATGCCGCAGAAACTGTTCGTCCTCGTTGCCATGGGGGTCGAAAGTGCCGCTCAGGAACGCCCTCTTGCCAACCACGTCACGCACACGCCGCGCGATGTCGGCCTCGGGGCGCGCCACACCACGTACCGCCATGGCACCATGCAGCACCAGGTGAACACCGTCGAAAGGCCCGCCTGCCTTCAATTCGGCCAGCATGCCCCCCAGAAAATGCTCATAGGCGTCATGCGTGACCCAGCCCGAGCCCGTTCCCGTGCGCGGCCACAGTGGCGAGGTGATCCCCACGAGCGTCACATCGTCGAACTCGCGCGCGCCATGCACGAAGCCCCCCATGTAGCCTTTTGGGTCCGTCGCCAGAAGCGCGTCGCCCTCCACCGGCGACCCCGTATAGGTGAAATCCTCCCTCGTCGTTTCGTTGGGAAGAAAGGTCACCGTTTCATGTGTGAACTGCAATACCGCTATGCGCATCGCGCGTCTCCGCTGTGTTGGTGTGCGTCGTCCCGTCATGCATGGGTGCGGCGTCCCGGCGCCGCACGCCTGTCAACCTACCCTCACGCCTGGCGCAAGGTGTAGAAGAGTGGCATCTGCAGCTGGAAATCCTGCCAGTTCGAGCGCAGCGCCGTGATGCTGTAGATCGCGCCCAGCGGAATGTACGGGACGAAGTCGAACGCTTCTTTCTGAATTTCCTCGCAGATTTTCTTGCGTGCCGCCAGATCGGGGGCCTTGAACCAATCGGCGCGCAATTGCACCAGTTTTGGATCGTCGGGCCACCCGAACCAGGCTTTCTTGCCGTTCGCGCGTATGCCAAGCTGGCCGGCCGGATCAAGGTTGTTGGTGCCGGTGATGGCCGTGAAGGCCACATTCCAGCCACCGCTCGCAGGCGCGGCCTGGCTGTTGCGCCGCTGCAGCACGGTGCTCCAGTCCATGCTCTGCACGACGACATTGAGTTTCAGCTTCTTGAACAGCGCGGCGGTAACCTGCGCCGACGCATGATGATTGGGGTAATCCACCGGATCGAGCAGAATGATGGGTTCGTTGTGGTAGCCCGCGGCCTTGATCAGCGCCTGTGCCTTGGCAAAATCCCGCGGGCCGTCGAGCGCCTCCATCCCGGCTTTGCTGTCCATGGGCGAACCCGGTACGAAGACGCCGCAATGCGCGTTCCAATATTCCGGATACTCGGAACCATTGGCCGCAATCATGTATTCTTTCTGATTCACGACCGCCAGTATGGCCTGCCGCATTGCCTTGTTGTTGAACGGCGGGTACAACTGGTTGAAACGCATGATCGATATCGACGGCAACGAGCGTTTGACGAGCTTGATGTCCGGCTGGCCGCGCAGCAAAGGAATGAAGTCGTTGTCCACCAGTTCCACCCCATCCACCTCCCCCGCCTGAAGCGCCGCGATCCCGGTCGCGCTGTCGGGAATGATGTGCCATTCCACCCCCGGGACATGCACGATCTTCGGCCCGGCGGTGAAACTCGGCGCCATCTTCAAAGGGCTGGGCACATAGCCGGCGAAGCGCTCGTAGGCCACACGTGAACCGAGCAGTCGCTTGGCCGGCAGGAATCGGAACGGCCCGCTTCCGACAGCCTCCGTGATCGCCTTGCTGGCGGAGGTTTTCGCCAGCCGCTCCGGCATGATGGCCGCGATGTTGCTCGCGGGCTTGCCCAGCGCTTCCGGGACCATCGGGAAGGGTTCATGCAGGTCGATGACCATCGTGCCATCGTCTTTCGCCGATATCTGCTTCACCGCCGCCATGAAGGTCATGCCCATGGGGTCGCGCTGGCCCCAGCGCTCGATGCTCGCCACGGCATCCTGCGCGCGCACCGGCGAGCCATCGTGAAACTTCAGGCCCTTGCGCAAGGTGATGGTCCAGGTCAGGCCATCCGCACTTTTCGTGTGGCCCTGTGCCATCTGGGGATGCGGCGCATAGTTGGCGTCCAGGCCGTACAAGGTATCGAACACCAGCTCACCGTATTCCTGCGTGATGTAGGCAGTGGTGAATACCGGATCGAGGATACTGAGATCCGCCTGGGGTACCCAGCGGAACGGCTGCTTCGAAACTTTGGCCTGCTGCGCCAATGCCTTCAGCGGGCTGGCCTGCATCGCCGATGCAGCAAGCGACGTCAGAATGAATTGTCTTCTCGAGATGCTCATGGTGGGTCTCCTGTCATGATTGCCTGAATTGGCTGCCGCCTCAGCCTGTGCCGGCGGCATGCGGTGCCACGAAATGGCCGTGCCCGAGATCAACCGGCACGCAAAGGACGGGCGCGTAATCCACCGGGTGAATCGGGCTCGGAATGTCACTGGTCTCGAGCGCTCTGGGAGGACGGCGCCTGGCCGGATCGGCTACCGGCACCGAGTCCAGCAGCTTGCGCGTATAAGGATGCTGCGGCTCTTCAAAGACCGCTCGGCGCGGCCCCATTTCCACGATCTGCCCGAGGTACATGACCGCGACGCGATGGCTGATCCGCTCCACCACCGCCATGTTGTGCGAGATGAAGAGATAAGCCACGCCCAGCTCGCGTTGCAGCTCGATGAGCAGATTGATGATCTGAGCCTGCGTGAAGACGTCGAGCGCCGCGGTCGCCTCATCGGCGATGATGATCCGCGGCTCGATCGAGAGTGCGCGCGCAATGCAGATACGCTGGCGCTGGCCGCCGGAGAATTCATGTGGCCAGCGCCCGGCCATCGCCGCCGACAGCCCCACACGCTCGAGCAGCTCTCCCACGCGTCGGCGCGCGGCATCCCCGGACATGAGACCGTGGATGATGAGCGGCTCTTTGATGCTGTCGCCCACGCGCATGCGCGGGTTGAGCGACGCAAACGGATCCTGGAAGACGAACTGGATGTTGCGCTGAAGAATTGCCAGCGACTCCCGGCTGCGGGGGTCGATGCGCTGGCCATCGAACGCCACCACGCCACCCCGCGGCACGGCAAGATGCATCAGCGACCGCGCCACAGTGGTTTTGCCGCTGCCCGACTCGCCCACGAGCGAAAGCGTCTCGCCTGCGCGCAAGTTGAAACTCACATGCTCCACCGCGTGCACGCGCTGTCGCACCCGGGAGAAGAAGCCGCCGCGAATGTCGAAACGCGTGACGAGTCCATCGACACTCAGTACCGTGTCGCCACGACCGTCGCCGACATCGCCTCCCGGACCTGGCTGCGCGACGGCGCCGGGCGCGCCGGTCTCCGCGGTCACGCCCGGCAACTCGAAATATTTCGGTAGTGACGTGCCGCGCATGGAGCCAAGCAAGGGTACCGCTCCCAGCAGCGCTCTCGTATAGGGGTGCCCGGGATGCGCGAAGATCTCGTTGACGCCGCTCTGTTCCACCACACGGCCAGACTGCATGACCGCAACCCGGTCGGCAATCTCGGCAACCACCCCCATATCGTGCGTGATGAAAAGCACTCCCATCCCGATCTCGCGCTGCAGCTCGCGCATGAGCGCCAGAATCTGCGCCTGTACGGTGACATCCAGGGCGGTCGTCGGTTCATCGGCGACGAGCAGCATGGGCTTGCACGACAGCGCCACGGCGATCATTACCCGTTGGCGCATCCCGCCCGAGAGTTCATGCGGATAGCGTTTCATGATGTCGGCCGCGCTCGGAATGCGAACCTGGTCCAGCAGCCGGCGCGCCGTTGCCAGCGCACTCTGGCGACTGCAATGCTGATGCAGCAGCACCGGCTCGACAAGCTGTTGCGCAACCGTGAGAACCGGGTTGAGCGAGGTCATGGGCTCTTGGAAGATCATCGAGATCACCGCGCCGCGGATCGAGCGCATCGCCTTCTCCGACAGACGGCGCAAGTCGACAGGATCACCACCGGCGCGAGTCAGCATCATCGAGCCCGCCGTGATGCGACCGCCACCCGACTCCACCAGCCGGGTAATCGCCAGCGAGGTCACCGACTTTCCCGAGCCGGACTGCCCGACGACCGCCAGTATCTCGCCGGCATGCACGCACAGCGACACGTCGTGCAGCACCTCCACGCGCCGATCCTCGTCGCCGCTCGCGTGAAAATCCACGCACAGCCCGCTGACATCCAATATGGCTGGCGGTTCACCCGTCATTGCCGCCATCACTTGCCCCCCTTGTTCGCGCGCGGGTTCGCCAGATCGCTCAGGCTGTCGCCGAGCATGTTCACCGCCAGCACAGTGAGCGACAGGAAAATGGCAGGAAACGCGATCAGATTCGGTCGGATCTGCCAGAGTGTGCGGCCCTCGGCCATGATGTTGCCCCACGAGGGTGTGGTGGGCGGCACCCCCGCGCCTATGAACGAAAGGCTGGCTTCCAGCAGAATGGCGACGCTGCAGATGTAAGTTGCCTGTACCAGCAGCGCGGCGACCGTGTTCGGAAAGATATGCCGGCCGACGATGCGCCACAGCCCGGCGCCCGACGCGATCGCCGCTTCCACATACGGCATTTCGCGCAGCGAGAGCACCATGCCGCGCTCGAGCCGGACCACCTGGGGAATCTCGGCGATGGTGAGCGCGACGATCACATTGGTGATGGAAGAGCCCGAGACGGCGATGAGCGCAATGGCGAGCAGAATGTGGGGGATCGACATCAGGCCGTCGACAATGCGCATGATGATGGCGTCGGCAGTACGCACGAAGCCGGCGATCAAAGCGACGACGACACCGATGACCACCGAAAGGAATGCAACGGAGAAGCCCACGATGAGCGACACGCGGGAACCGTAGATGACGCGTGAGTAGACATCCCGCCCCAGCATATCAGTACCGAACCAGAACTGTTCACTCGGCAGCTTGGTGCGATTGATGGGAGAGACCGCGGTCGGGTCGACCGTGCCCAGCCATGGCGCGAAGATGGCAACGCAAACGATCAGCAGCAGGAGTCCGCCGCCGATCAGCAAGGCGGGGTGCCGCTTGAGGAGCGCGTAAACATGTTTCATCAGTACTTGATCCGTGGATCGAAGACGCGATAGAGCAGGTCAACCGCGAGATTGATCAGCACGTACGCAAAGCTGAAGAGAAGGATCGTGCCTTGGATGACAGGGTAGTCATGCTGGAGAATGGCATCGACGATCATGCGGCCCAGCCCGGGAATGGAGAATACGGTTTCCGTGACGACGGTGCCGCCAATCAGCAGCGCGACACCCAGCCCGATCACCGTCACGATCGGGTTCGCCGCGTTCTTGAGCGCATGATGGAAGAGCAGCGACCAGCCGCCCACGCCCTTGGAGCGCGCGGTGCGAATGTAGTCTTCGCGCAGCGTGTCGAGCAGCGTGGCCCGGGTGATGCGGGCAATGAGCGCGACGTAGACGCTGCCCAACGTTATGGCCGGCAGTACCAGGCTGCGCAGCGACAGCAGCACGCCGCGGGAGAATGGCACATAGCCCTGAACCGGAAACCAGCGCAGCTGCAGCCCGAATACCCACGCGAGCAAGTACCCGACCACGAAAGCCGGCACCGAAAACATGAACACCGCGAAGATCATCACGCTGTGATCCGGCCAGCGGTTGTGGTACCAGGCCGCCAGCACGCCGACCGGCACTGCGATCAATACCGACACGAGCATGGTCATGACCATGAGCGTCACGGTCGGTGTCGCGTGCCGGATGACCATTTGCATGACGGGGATGTGCGTGAACATGGAGCGTCCGAGATCCCCATGCAGGACGGCCCACAGCCACTCGCCAAAACGTAGCACCACAGACTGATTGAGTCCGAGGGCGGCATGAATCTGCGCGATGTCCTGCGCCGTCGCCCCTTCGCCGGCAAGCACCGCCGCCGGATCCCCAGGCGTGAAAACCACGAGCCCGAACATGAACACCGCCACGAATAGCAGTACCGGGATCGTCATCAAGAGGCGCTTGCAGGTATAGGTGAACATGATCTGACTGTGAGTGAGGCGTCCGCCGGCTCAGCCCGGGGTTCAGTTGCCGTTCCAGACGGCGTCCGCATCCATGGGCGCAACCGGCCGCGCAAGGTGCTGGAACGAGACACGGGCGAAATTCGGCGATGCGAGGCCGGACGCATCCACCTCGTGGATTGCTTCCGGCGCGAACCATTCATCGAACCCGGCGCGGAAGTGCCCGCGGCTTTTCACCACCAGGCAGCGCACCTCGGACACGTCGATGCCATGCATCTCCAGCATGCGCGGCTCGCTTAACTGATTGCGCAAACTTCCCACCACCACACGCACTCCCGAATCATCGAGCTCGAGCAAAGCCGACGGGCCAAGGTTGAAGGCTCTTCCCGCCAGAATGCCGCGCCGCCCCACTCCACGCCCGTCGGTCAGCTTCAGCACCTTCACGCCAACCGCGAAATCTTCCGAGCCGCTTTCGCGCAATGGATTGAACACCGCCCGAAACGATTTGCCTTCGCCCAGGCGATGCGCCTCGGCCGCCGCGCCGGGCTCGATAAAAATGCCGAAGACTGCTCCCGACAGCCGCGCCTGGTACGCCGCCGCGAGTATATCTGTCGTATTGCCGCGACCGCCACCGCCCGGGTTGTCGGCCACGTCGGCAAGAATCATTGGTGCCGCCGCACTGCCCGCCATCCGTACCGCGTCGTCGACACTCAGCAGGTGCGACACATAGCGATTGCGGTCGGCCCATGCCCGCCGGGCGAGATCGAGCGCCACGCGACGCGCCAACGGGGCATCATGCCGCGTCGTCACCGTGACGGTCATGCCGCACTTCGGCAAGTCGCTGTGCGCAAAGCCGCCAGCCACCGAGACAGCCGCGACGGGCCCCTGTGAGGGGGCCTGAATGAGCGTCTCGGCGCAATGAATCAGATCCGCATAAGGCCCCGCGGCCGTGAGCAGCGTCACCGATGGCGCAACCAGGGGAAGATGGATGAACGCCGACGTCATGCGTGTACCCGCCAGCATTTCACGCAGCAGGTCGGCGGCCTCCGCGGCGCGCGCGCGCATGTCCACATGAGGGTTGGTGCGGTAGGTGACGAGCGCATCGATGGCACCGACCATACGCTCCGAGACGTTGCAGTGCAGATCGTGCGTCACGACAATGGGCACGTTCGGACCGACGATCTGGCGCGTCAACGTGGCCACCGTGCCGTCACTGTCCGGGTCCCCCGTCGCGGAGGAAGCGCCATGGCTTGGGATATAGACGGCATCGACCGGCAATGCCGCGCGCAAGCCAGCCGCGGCGACATCGAGAAACTTCTCGAAAACCAGCTGCTCGATGGGCCCGCCCGGCGGCGCCGCCACCACGATGATCGGCACCGGCGTCCAGGAGCCGACGGCATCCATGCGCGCATAGAAGCCAGGCACTTCGCTCGGCAACGAGCTCGCGGACCGGGCCATGTCACTGATCGCCAAACCCTCGGCCCAGCACAGCCGCTTGAAGTCCTGTTCCGTGGTTGGCGGTGAAAACGCATTCGCCTCCAGATGCAGGCCAAGTATCGCCACGCGCGGATTGTGCACCATCGTCTCCATAGGCTATCTTCTTATTCGTAAACCTTGCCATGACGGCGTGGCGCCGCCCCTGGCGCCCGCCACGCTAATGCGTCAGGAACCTCCCCGGGTGAGCGCCACTCAGCCGCTCGCCGCCCCACACCAGATCACCGTTGACCCACACCTTGCGGACTCCGGCCGCGCGCTGAATCGGGTTGGTGTAAGTCGCGGTCTCCGCGACGCCGCCGGCGTCGAAAAGCGTGAGATCGGCGAACGCGCCCTCGCGGATGACGCCGCGGTCGATCAATCCGAAATTACCGGCGGTCAGGCCCGTCATCTTGTGGACGGCCTTCTCCAGCGGGAAAAGGCCAAGATCACGGCTATAGTGGCCCAACACACGCGCAAACGTACCCCACAGACGCGGATGAGGCCGTTCATCGTTGGGCAGACCGTCGGACCCGACCATCGTGGCATCGAACGCGAGGATCCGCTCGACATCCTCATCCGACATGTTGTGGTACACCGCACCCGCGGGCTGCAGGCGCGCAATGGCGTCGTCGCGCGTCACGCCCATGTCGGCCACGATATCGACGAGATCCCAGCCGGCATACCGGGGGGCTCCCTTCGACCACGTAATGAGGGTACGACTCGCCGTCTCCACGCGTTCAGGCAGCAGCACCGTCGAGGACGCCGTATACGGATAGCAATCGAGGTAGACCG
>SCQX01000118.1 GCA_004298545.1 Candidimonas sp.
CTGGCGGCATCCACCGTCTCCATTGGCCGCGACATCGTCCGCCGACTTTCCTGACCACGCGGCGCTGGGCGTGGCGGCCGCAATGTTTTCGGTGCGAAACCTCGGCGAGTATCTTGCGGGGGACTGGCACCTCGAACGTTCGATCGTCGACCGGCGCCAATCGATACGCGGCGATCTGGCGGGGATGGCCACCTTTACGCGCATACCCGAAGGTCTGGATTTCATTGAAGAAGGCACGTTTCGATTCGGCGCCCACGCCGGCCCGGCATCCCGGCGCTACAAGTATGTGCTTCTGAGCGATACCGACGCCGAAATCCGGTTCACCGACGGAACGCATTTCTGCCACGTGAACCTGTCGACGGGAGTGTGCTGCGCCACACACCTGTGCGGCCGCGACACGTACGTGGGCACCTTCACCGCACGCTCGGCAACCGGTCTGGACGTGGAATGGCGGGTTTCTGGGCCCAGGAAGGACGCCACCATTCGCAGCCACTACCGGCGATAGCGCGCACCACACCGACAGCGGCCGGGCATCCTCAGCCGATGCTTCCCTGACAACGCGCCCCCTCTCGACATTGGAGCTGACCCCAAGGTCTACCATGCCTCCTGTTCGGATAAACATGAGGCATCCGCATGAATACCGCAACAATATTGAGCGGCGCGGCGCCCTGCGGGGCTTCAAACACATGCACACCCGACTCTACACGCCACACACCAACAGCAAGGCTGAGCGATTCATCCAGACGGCGCTGCGCGAATGGGCGTATGCGCGTTCCTATGACACCTGCGAACAGTACGCCTCGCACTTGAACCCCTGGCTGCATGAATACAACTGGCACCGCCCTCATGCAAGCTTGAACTATAACGCCTCCATCACCAGGATCCCATTAGCCGTGAACAATCCGCTGGGTTTACACAGCTGGCGATTGTCTGGAGGAAGCTTTTGCCTTCGCGAGCTCTCGCAGCAGTACGACAAAAATCTACGCAAAACCCTCCCGGCAATGGATCACCGAGAGAGCATCGGCGATTCCCGCCACGTAGCTTGCAGGATTCATCATCTTGCGCCTCCCACTACTCTGAGTGAATGTCACTGCTTTGATGAGGTCATTGCTCGTCTCAAGCCGTTCAGCTAGCGCAACAGGACAGTTTCTTCACATCCCTCGAGAAGGTCTGCGCTGCGAGCTTCAGCCCTTCCACCATCGTGAGATAAGGGAACAACTGGTCGGCTAGCTCTTCCACTGTCATCCGGGCACGGATCGCCAACGCTGCGGACTGGATCAATTCGCCTGCCTCCGGTGCAACCGCTTGTACGCCAATCAGCTGGCGTTTGCCCTTCTCGATCACCAGCTTGATGAAGCCCCGCGTGTCGAAGTTGGCGAGCGTGCGCGGCACGTTGTCGAGCGTAAGCGTGCGGCTGTCGGTCTTGATCCCTTTGAGATGCGCCTCGGCTTCGGACAGGCCGACCGTGGCGACTTGCGGCTCGGTGAAAACCACGGCTGGCATCATGCGCAGGTCGAGCGCCGTGTCGCCACCGGTCATGTTGACCGCCGCGCGCGCACCTCCCGCCGCCGCAACGTAGACGAACTGCGGCTGGTTGGCGCAATCGCCGGCGGCATAGATGCCCGGCACACTAGTGCGCAAGCCTGTATCGACGACGATGGCACCGTGCTGGTCTGCCGTCACGCCGGCCGCTTCGAGATTTAGATCGCACGTGTTCGGGCTGCGACCGGTGGCTATCAGTAGTTCGTCGGCGCGTAGCTCCCCTTGCCTGGTCGTCAATACGAATTCGCCATCCTGGTAAACAACTTGGCTCGCCTGCATGTGCTCCAGCACCTTAATCCCTTCGGCGCGGAAGGCCGCGGTGACTTCCTCGCCAATGGCCGGGTCCTCGCGAAAGAACAGGATGTGGCGCGCGAGCAACGTGACTTTGCTGCCGAGGCGGGCGAAGGCTTGCGCCAACTCGACGGCCACCACTGAAGAGCCGATCACAGCCAGACGCTCGGGAATCGTGTCGCTCGCCAAGGCCTCCGTTGAAGTCCAGTACGGTGTGTCCTTGAGGCCGGGAATCGGCGGAATGACGGGGCTCGCGCCGGTGGCGATCAGGCAGCGGTCAAATACGACTTTGCGTTCGCCTCCCACGCGCAAGAGGACACGGAGCGTATGGACATCCCCGAAGCTGGCTTCACCGTGCAGCACAGTGATCGATGGGCTGCCATCCAGGATGTTTTCATACTTGGTCCAGCGCAATTCCTCGACGCGGGCCTGCTGCTGGGCGAGCAGCCGCTTGCGCAGGATGGTCGGCACCGTTGCGGAAATTCCCTTGTCGAACGGGCTTTGAGCACGCAGGTGGGCGATATGGGCAGCGCGGATCATGATCTTGGACGGCACGCACCCCGTATTCACGCAGGTTCCCCCAATCGTGCCGCGCTCGATAAGCGTCACCCGCGCGCCCCGTTCGACAGCCTTGAGCGCTGCCGCCATCGCCGCACCGCCGCTTCCGATCACGGCAATGTGTAACGCATCGCATCTGTGATCGGCCTCGTCTGCCCTATTCTCATCTTTGACTCGTTCGCTGCGCTTGGCAGGCGCTTGTCCTGGCGCACCCTCGGCGTGCTCCGTGCGTGATTCGCAGACCACACTGGTGGTTTTAAACCGAGACATGATCAATTTCCTTTCTGATGATTGCTCTACTCGTTTTTGGATAATTCGCAGCCATTCGATCCACAGCGACGGTTGGCCGGCCATACCAGATCCCAGATCGACACTCCGGCCATCAGGGCGATCCCGGTGTAGACCAGGGGCCGCATCCATGCGGTGCCAAGCAACCACACTCCACCAATGATGACGACTGCAGGACCGGCCATGCCGAGCAGGCTGCGGTGCCATTGGCGATGACGTAGCCAACCCAGTGCATTCGCCAGTAGTGCCAAGGCTGCGAAGGCCGGCAGCAACGTAGAAACGAACAACCCCTCGTATTGCTGCAAAAAACCCAGTCCGATGGCTGAGCCAAGACTGGCGAATGCCGGAAAACACATGCCACATCCCATTGCTGATACCACCGTGCCGACTAAGCCGGCTTTGTCACCTAAACGGGGAAGCCGAGGCGAAAAATCTTTCACGATGCGCTCCTTTTGCATATTTGCTTGACGCTGCAATCTTATTTCCGTAGTCAACTACGGAGTCAAGCGTTATGGAGCAAGGCTCGGAAACCCTTAACATCGGTACCTTCGCGAAGGCGGCCGAGGTCAATGTAGAAACGATTCGCTTTTATCAGCAAAGGGGATTGCTGCCGACTCCGAAACGGCTGTACGGCGGCATCCGTCACTACGGCAGCACAGATGTGGCTCGGGTAAAATTCGCGAAGTCCGGCCAGCGGTTAGGGTTCAACCTCGACGAGATCAGCGAGTTCCTGACGGTGGGGGACCGCACCCATTGCAGCGAGGCAGCGGCTGAGCGATGAATCGGCCTGGCAGTCTTGTGCCGTGAGACAGACACTACAGTTGTCTGCGCGACCTCAGGAATTCTGAAATACGATGCGTTTGACCGCATCTGCACAACCGCTGCAGGCCATCTCCGAAATGAAGAGGATCGTGGGTTTGTGCGATTGATGCACCGTGGCATCTATTTAGCGTCGACACTCAGGTCGGCCATGGCGCGTTTGCCACGCAGGGTTCCCGGTGGGAAGCCATAAACACGTTTGAACGCGCGGCTGAACGCGGCTTCCGTAGCGTAGCCAGCGATTTCCGACGCCTGTGCCAGAGTCAGGCGCTCGTTGTTGAGCGCCTCGTGTGCGCTCTGCATGCGCAGCTGGGTGAGATAGGCCATGGGTGCCACGCCGACGGTACCCGCGAAATTTCGGGCAAATGTAGCGCGCGACACGTGTGCAAGCCTCGCCAACTTGTCGACACTCCAGCCGGCCGAGATGTCTCTGTGCATCGCCAGCAACGATGGAAATAGTTTAGGGTCAGCCAATGCCCCTAGCACCCCACGCGGCACTTGTTCGTGTTGGAGACAATGGCGCAGCACCTGAATGAACAGCGCGTCGGAAAGCTTGTCGAGAACGGTGGCGGCGCCAGGCGCATCCCCACTTGCCTCGTGCATGATCAGCGTCAACAGCGAAGCCGCCTCACTTCCTTTCGTGTCGCCGCGCATCACGACCTGCGCCGGTAGCGCAGCAAGCAGCACTTCGGCAAGTGGTGAGCCGAATTCGAAGTAACCGCATAACAGCAGCGTGGCTGCATCATCCCTAGCATCCCGTACCGAGATGACCCGGTGTTCCGCCGGCCGCAAAAACATTACCGTATCCCCGGCCGCGAGCGCAACTTCGCGATGCACGCGACCGATCTGCATCACGCAATTTCCTGCAACAACAAGGTGGAACATCGCCTTGCGTTCATACTCGGCATCGAGGACCCAAGTCCCACAGTGGGTGCTGCGATGAAAAACCCGAGTCTCCAAGTGTAGCTGACGCATCAACAGGCTGAGATTGTCCATGCGTGGATCCAGTGAGACGTTTGGACAAGTATACGCGCGCGATGGGTATGGTCTCGCACGGCAGCGCAGCCGATACTGGACTGGTGCCGTTTGGCACAGCAAATATTCAATCAAGGAACAAGCGTCATGACCGAATTTGTTACTCACACCATTGAATCCGCACCTGCCGCTGCTCGTCCAGCGCTGGAGACCGCGAGAGCCAGACTCGGATTCATCCCCAACCTCTATGGCAACTTGGCCGAGGCACCAGCAGCGCTGCAGGCCTACTTCGACTTGTCCGCCCAGTTCGACAAAACTTCCTTTACGCCGGTGGAACGCCAGGTGGCGCTGCTCGCGATCAGCACCGAGAACAATTGCGAGTTCTGCGTGGCCGCGCATTCTGTAATTGCACGTAAGATGGTCAAGGTTCCAGACGCGGTGGTCGATGCGTTGCGCGCAGGCACTGTCTTGCCGGATGCCCGTCTCGAAGCGCTAGCTGCATTCACACGTGTGGTGGTACGCGACCGAGGCTTCGTCTCATCGGCAGCCGTCGACGCATTCCTGGGGACAGGTTTCACCCGCCAGCAAGCCATCGAGGTTGTTCTTGCCGTGTCGATGAAAACCTTGAGCAACTATGCCAACCACCTGACCCATACCAAGACCAACCCAGAATTCGCTGCAGAGAGCTGGAAACGGACAATATGATCGCACGAGCACCTCTTCATACGGGGTCCGTTGCTGCCGCCCGTACAAATATATCGGGCTACCTGGGCGGAACATACGCCCAACGCGTGATTCACCCAACGACGTTTTTGCTTAGGACCTTTTCCCATGCCATTGCCTGTGATTGCCGTCTTTGACGCCTATGGCACGCTATTCGACGTACATTCGGCTGTGCGTCGTGTGGCAGGCTCCGTCGGTGCAGACGCCGGGCGCGTCTCTGTGCTCTGGCGAGACAAGCAACTCGAATACTCCTGGACCCGGAGCTTGATGGGCCGCTATGCCGACTTCTGGCAGGTCACAGAAGACGCACTCGACTATGCCCTGGCCACCTGTGGAGTGGATAATACAAAGCTGCGAGGCGCGCTGCTCGCAGCCTACCGTATCTTGGACGCATATCCGGACGTCCGTACCGCTTTGACGGGCTATCACGACCTCGGTGTACGCACTGCCGTGTTTTCCAATGCAACACCAAGCATGTTGCACGACGCGCTGGTCTCGGCGGGCCTCGACGAGATCGTCGACACGACGTTTTCGACCGACACGCTGAGGCGCTACAAGCCGGAGCCCGAAGTCTACGCGCAGGCCTGCAAGGCATTCAGTGCGAAACCGGAAACTATCGTGTTCCATTCTTCTAACGCGTGGGATGCAGCCGGCGCGGCATCGTTCGGCTGGTACTCGTTCTGGATCAACCGAGCGCATCACGCTCCCGAGTACGCATGGGCGGGCCCGAACGAGTGCCCGAGTCTGGATACCGCTCTGGCTCGCGTACGTGCCATTGACCCCCCCAAGAAGCGGACAGACTGAAAGTAGAGAATTCCGGCGATACTTGACTCCAGGTGCATTAGGCCTGTCCAGACTGGGGGAGGACATCACTCTTCCCCTATCGCTGGCAGCCTGCCTGAGAAAAGACTGCGGCCACCTGTCGGTGGCCGTCAAGGTGTGTTGGCCAGACAATAACCGGGATCGTCCAATCATGTTCAGAAAACCCACTTGACTTTTGGGTCAACACCAAGGTTTACCATCCCTTTCGCTCGATAAACATACGGGGTGTCGACATGAATTTTGCAGCGCCCGTTGGATCAAGACCTTGGACCGATGAACCCACCAAACAAATGGGCCGGCGCCGGGTACGCGCCCATATTGGCGGGTTGCATTGTTCGCTGTGCACGGGCACCATCGAAAAGGCCCTCGCGCGCAAGCCGGGGGTGTATCACGTTGCGGTGAGCCTGACCCATGAACAGGCCCTGGTCGAATACGACCCGGAACGCGCCGACGCCGGTGAGCTGATGCGTACGCTGACCGACATCGGCTACACCTTGTCGGATCCGCGCAAGGTGGAACCCTTCGAGGCGCAGGAGCGCGCCCTCGCGCACGAGCGCAACCGCTTTCTGGGCGCACTCGCGCTGAGCCTGACGGCGATTGGCCTGATCGTCCAACCGGCCGTCGGCTGGGGGCCACTTCTGTCGGCATTCGTGGTGGCCAGTCTGATGGCATTCGGCTTCGCCGTGCTGCGCAACTGCGGCTGGGTGCGCGCCACCATCGGTACGGGCGCGCTAGTTGTGGCGGCCATCGCGGTTTTCGTCTTGCGTGAGCAAGGCCTGTTGACGACAGAGGTTCCGTGGCTGGCGGCACTGCTCTCAATCGTCATGGTGTTCGGGTTGGGCGCGCACATCCTGCGCATGGCGATGCAGGCGTTGCGGCGCGGCATCCTGAACCAGCACGTGCTGGTGGAGATCGGCGCCTGGGCTGGCCTGGTCGGTGGCGCCATCGGTCTCATATTGCAGCGTCCGGGGTATCCCACCGCGCCATTCTTCGCGGTGACGACGATGGTGCTGACTTACCACGTCTTCTCCGAGTGGCTCGCGCTGATCGTCAAGACACGCAGCTTCCAGGCCGTCAAGAAACTGCTCGATCTGCAACCGGACACTGCCCGCGTGGTGAAGAACGGCCGCGAGCAGGATCTGCCGATCGAGGCGATAGAACTGGGCGATCAGGTTCGCATCCGCCCGGGGGAACGCATCCCGGTGGATGGCGAGGTGCTCGACGGCCGATCGGCCGTGAGCGAAGCGCTGATCACCGGCGAACCCCTGCCTGTCGAGAAGGTTCGGAGCAGCCGTGTCGCCGGCGGCGCCATCAATGGCAACGGTACGCTGCTGGTGCGGGTTACGGCCATTGGCGAGGACAGCTTCCTGCAACGGGTGATCAAGAGTGTCGAGGAAGCGCGCGCGCTCAAACCCGGACTGCTGCACATCGTGGACCGAGTCTTGCGCGTCTATACGCCGACAGTTCTCATAGTCGCGACGCTGGCGCTGCTCGGCTGGCTGATCGGACCGTTGCTGGCGGGCCAGCCGCTGGATCTTGAACGCGCAGTGTTCGCCGCGCTGTCGGTGCTGGTGATGGGCTATCCGTGCGCGGTCGGGATTTCCGCACCGCTGTCGATCGTGCGCGGCTCGGGCGAGGCGGCCGAACACGGTGTGCTGATGCGCACTGGCGAGGCGTTCCAGGCGTTGCGCAAGATCACGACGGTGGTCTTCGACAAGACCGGCACACTGACTGTCGGGCAGCCGGCCTTGCAGGAAATCGAGCCCAACGGCATCTTGAAGGAGGAACTCATTGCGACGGCCGCGGCGGTCGAAACCGCCTCCGAGCACCCGCTGGCGCAGGCGATCGTGCGGTCCGCCTTCCGCAGTGGGCTCGACGTGCCCAATGTAGAAGATTTCGAAGCGGTTGCTGGAAGAGGCGTGACCGCTCACCTCGCGGGATCGAGCGCCACCGTGAGCGTCGGCAACCCGGCCTTCATCCAGGCACAAGGCGTGGACATGGGACCGCTTCAGGCACGCGTCTCGGCTCTGCAAGCCGCGGGCCGCACGGTGATCGCGATCGCACGTGAAAAGGCGCTACTGGGCATCCTGGCCCTGGGCGACGTGCCGCGTGCCGATGCGCGCGACACGGTTGCACGGTTGACGGCAGCCGGATTGCGGGTCGTCCTGCTTACCGGGGACAATGCCCAAGCCGCCCGCTACGTCGCTGACGCGGTGGGAATCGAGCAGGTCTACGCCGAGGTGCCGCCAGCGGACAAGGCCGCGGCCGTGCGCGAGATGCAGCAGACAACGCGCGTCGCCATGGTGGGCGATGGCATCAATGACGCAGCCGCGCTGATGCAGGCCGACGTCGGCATCGCGATGGGTGGTGGTACCGACATTGCGATCGAATCCGCCGACATCATTCTGCTCAACGCCCGCCTTGACGGCGTGCTGGTCGCGCGCGACATCAGCCGCCGCAGTTACCGCAAGATGGTGCAGAACATCAGCCTCGCATTTCTGTTCAATGGTATCGGGATCCCCATCGCCGCCACCGGTCTGATCCATCCCGTCTGGGCGATGGCGGCGATGGCTGCAAGCGTCACCAGTATCTTCATCAATTCCCTCAGCGGACGTGCGGGGCTCTTTTTCGGTGCAGTCAGCAGAGTTGGCGGGGTATCGACAAACCCTGTCCGGTGATGCACCCGGCGCGCAACGCCGAGGCGGCGAGTGACGCGGCGAATCCGGCAGTCGCAAAGTACTTGCGGCGAACATCATTCAACAAGCAGGAGTCATGGCATCATGCTCAAGTCAGTTTCACTCGAAGTCACCGGGAACCAAAAGCTGCACTGCGAAAGCTGTGAACAGCGCGTTTCGCGCGTGTTAAGCGGGATCAAAGGCGTCCATCAGGTGAAGGCGGACGCCGCATCACAACGCATCGATATCCTGTTCGATCCCACTGAAACAGGGATGCCGATGATCACCGATCGACTCGGGCTGCTGGGTTACACCACAAGCGGGCCGGTGGCGCCCGCAACGCCGAAATAATCGACGTCAGCAGGCTCGCGATGCCGGCCAGGAAGCAAGTCCGAATACGTCGGGCATGCCCGGGAAATGGCACCGGCACACCGCCATCAGCGCTTCAGCGGCTCAAACCCCGGGTCGTTGAAATACCCGCCGTAGTTGTCCAGCGCGTTGACCACCTTGACCGCGCCGCCCCGGGGTTCGCCCGACTGGCTCTTGCCGGCCATCTGATCCGTACCCGCCAGCATTTGCGCAACGATGATGTGCAGCTGCGCATCGGCGTCCGGCGGCAATTTGCACTGCGCAACGATATTGGCCACACTGCCCTCGACCTTTTTGGCCAGCGCGCCGTATTCCGCGGCGGGCAGCCGGTTGTCATGAACCGCGGGCAACGCGGCCGCCATGGCCTGGCGTATCTCGCCCATGTGCTTGCGCAGGGGGGCGTCGGTTTCCCATTTCTTGCCAGCATTGAGCTGCAATTCGGTGGTCTGCGCACTATGGGAATGGCCGGCGGCCGGCTCGGCGGCATGGACTGGGCCGAGTGTTAGCGCGGCCATTGCCGCGGC
The DNA here is from genome assembly GCA_004298545.1 of Candidimonas sp. Lineage (GTDB taxonomy): Bacteria > Pseudomonadota > Gammaproteobacteria > Burkholderiales > Burkholderiaceae_B > SCQX01. Next base: position 9,587 of record SCQX01000118.1, read on the forward strand.
GACGACGATGAACTGTTTCATGGGTAGTACCCCTAGGGCCTGGACGGCGCGCCCCCGATGCCATGCCGATAGATAGAGAAAACACCTGATGCATCGCGGCGAATGCGGGCGGCATCGTCCACGAGCAAGGACTGCATCACCAACCCCTGAATGGAACCAATGAACAACACGGCGGCCGCGTTCACATCCAGCGCCGGCCCCAGTTCCCCCCGCGCCTTGCCGGCTGCGAGCAAACCACGCAATCGTTCCTCATACTGCCGTATCAGTCGCTGCACCGTCTTTTTGGGCAGCGTTTCCCCCGGTTGCTGCAGTTCCCCGAAAAGCATGCGTGGCACCCCCGGGTACTCGGCGGCGAAACCGGCGTGCGCCATGAATATCGCTTCGAGCGCGTCCACGGGCGACGCGGCGCCTCGCGCCGCCTTGTCCACGCGTGCCAGCAGACGTTCGGCCACCCAGTCCATCACCGCCTCGAGAATGGCACCCTTGGTGGGGAAATGCCGAAAGAGAGCCCC
>SCQX01000119.1 GCA_004298545.1 Candidimonas sp.
TGAGCCTCGACGATTTCGGTACCGGCTACGCGTCACTGAGCTACCTGCGGCGCCTGCCCATCGACGTGCTGAAAGTCGACCGGTCTTTCGTCAGCGCGCTCGATTCCAATGCGGCCAACCAGCATGTCGTCGAAACCATTGCGGCGCTGGCCCGCGCCTTCCATCTGCACATCGTGGCGGAAGGCCCCGAGACGGCCGAGGAATTTGCTTACGTGCGCCGCCTGGGCTGCCACTACGCGCAAGGGTTCTACCTCTATCATCCAATGGACGTGGCCGCCGCCAACACGCTGCTGCGCGAACAGGCGGAAGGCATGGCGACCCCGGCGGCCGGCGCCGTGGGGGCCTGAGCCCATTCGCCCAGGCCGCTACGCCTGGCGCCAGCCGCACCGCTCGGCACGGGCCGTTTCGCTCAGCGCAAGCCGTTGAATCCCCCGCGGCCCAACCCCTTCAAATTGCCCATCGCGCGCATCATTTTCGCCACGCCGCCCTTTTTCATCTGCTTCATCATGCCCTGCATCTGTTCGAACTGAGCCAGCAGACGGTTGACCTCCTGCACCGGTACGCCGGCGCCCGCCGCAATGCGACGCTTGCGCGAGGCCTTGAGCAATGCCGGCTTGGTGCGTTCCTGCGGCGTCATCGAACTGAGTATGCCCTCGGTGCGACGCAACTGCTTGTCGGCCTGGCCGCTCTGCAATTGACCCGCCGCCTGCGCGAACTGCGCCGGCAATTTTTCCAGCAGCGACCCCATGTCGCCCATCTTTCTGACCTGACGCAGCTGATCACGAAAATCGTTCAGATCGAAACGATTGCCGGTTTTCAGCCGCGTCGCCAACTTCTGCGCTTCGGCGATGTCGATGTTCTTTTGCGCCTGTTCGACGAGCGAAACGATATCGCCCATACCCAGCACCCGTTGCGCCATGCGCTCGGGATGGAAGGGCTCGAGCCCGTCGAGTTTTTCAGAGACACCAACGAATTTCAGCGGCTTGCCGGTGACATGGCGCACCGAGAGGGCGGCGCCGCCGCGTGCATCGCCATCGAGCTTGGTGAGTACGACGCCGGTCAGCGGCAGCGCATCGGCGAACGCGCGGGCGACATTCACGGCATCCTGCCCCTGCATGGCATCGACGACGAACAGGGTTTCAATGGGATGCAGCAGATCGTGCAGCGCGCGGATCTCGTGCATCATCGCTTCATCCACCCCGAGCCGGCCGGCGGTATCGACGATGAGCACATCGAAGTGATGGCGTCGCGCATCGTCGAGTGCGGCGCGCGCGATGTCCTCGGGTTTCTGCGAACCGTCGGACGGGAAAAACGCCACGCCAGCCTGCTCGGCAACAACCTTCAGCTGTTCGATCGCAGCAGGCCGGTAGACGTCGGCGCTGACGACCAGCACCTTTTTCTTGCCGGTCTTATGGCCGCCCCGCACATGCGCGCCCTCGGCCAGCCACTTCGCCAGCTTGCCGGTGGTGGTCGTCTTGCCCGCGCCCTGCAGTCCGGCCATCAGCACGACGGCTGGCGGCTGCGTAGCCAGGGACAGTTCACCGGCCAGCGGGCCAAGGTCTTCGCCCATGAGCGCGGTGAGTTCCTTGTGCACCACGCCAACCAGCGCCTGCCCGGGGTTGAGGCTGCCGACGACTTCCTGCCCCATGGCGCGCTCACGCACGCGCTCGACGAATTCACGCACCACCGGCAGCGCAACGTCGGCCTCCAGCAGCGCCACACGCACTTCACGCAGCATGTCGCGGGTATTGGCCTCGGTCAGCCGGGCTTGGCCACGCATCGTCTTGACGACGTGCGAGAGGCGTTGGGTCAAATTATCGAGCATGACGAGGTCTCGCTTGCACTGTGAGGTCCTGGGATACGGACTAAAATACGGCTTCGATCGGCCCCGACCAAGCCAACACTATTCAAAGGTTTATGTCCGCAGGCATTGTATTTCACTTGCTGGCTGCGATCGCGTACGGAGTCCTGGCCATTTCGCTGTGGCGCCCGCTGTCGCAAGGCGGCGGCGAGGCAACGGCCGGGAAAGTGGGACGCATCTGCTTGCTGAGCACCATCGTGCTTCAAGGCATCGCCCTGCAGCAGTCACTGCTGGTGGGCAACGGTGTCCACCTGGGGCTGGCGCCCGCCGTATCGGCCGCGCTGTGGCTTGGCATGATCGTGTTCTGGGTGGAAAGCCTGCTGGCGCGCATCGACTCGCTGCTGCTCATTTTACTGCCCGTGGTGGCGGTCGTCTGCCTGCTCAGCGCCATTTTCCCCGAAACCCATGCCATCGCGCATGCCAGCAGCGACTGGCTGCGCCTGCACCTGCTCATTGCCCTGAGCGCCTACGGCCTGATCACCGTGGCCGCATTGCACGCGGTGCTCATGACGGCACTCGACCGCCACTTGCACCGGCCGGTCGTGCAAGCCGCGCACGGCAGCTCGCCCATCCGGCGCGCGCTCGATTCCATGCCGCCGCTGCTCGTGCAAGAACACTTGCTGTTCCGCTTGATCTGGATTGGCTTCGCGGTGCTCACCCTGGCGGTCATCTCGGGCACGGTCGTTTCGATGCGCTTGCTGGGCGTGCCCTTCCCGCTCGACCACAAAACCATCTTCACCTTGCTGTCATGGTTCACCTTCGGCGGGCTGCTGGTGGGCCGCTATGTTCGCGGCTGGCGCGGGCGCATCGCCCTGCGCTGGACGCTGGTCGGTTTCGTCTTCCTGCTGCTGGCGTACACCGGCAGCCGCTTCGTGCTGGAAGTCGTGCTGCAGCGGAGCTGAGCATGGAAAAATTTCTCAGTTGGATACTGCTTATCGTGGCTGGCCTGCTCGTCGCCCGCATCATTTCGCGCCAGAACGCCGCGCGCGCGCGCTTGGCGCGGCGCGCACGGCCGGCCACCCCCACGACCGTGCCCGAACCCATGGTGCGGTGCGCCCACTGCGGCGTTCATCTGCCGCGTTCCGAGGCGCTGCTCATCAAAGGGGAAACGTGGTGCTGTGAAGCACACGCGAAACTGGGGCACCGGCAATGACCGGCCCGACGCTCGATCGACGCGGCTGGATCGAGCCGGCCGCCGGCATCACACACGCGGCGTCACCCAACTTTGACGCCCGCCCATCGGGTACCGCCCCCACGCTGCTCGTCATCCACAACATCAGCCTGCCGCCCGGGGTCTTCGGCGGCACCGAGGTAGTGGACTTTTTCCAGAACAGGCTGAACTACGAAGCGCACCGCTGGCTGGAGCGGTTGAGGGGCATGACGGTATCGGCCCATTTCTTCGTACGCCGCGACGGCGGCATCGTGCAACTGGTTTCCACCGACGCGCGGGCGTGGCACGCCGGGGTGTCGCGATTCGAAAGCCGCGAGAACTGTAACGATTTTTCGATAGGCATCGAAGTGGAAGGCACCGATACCACGCCGTACACCGACGACCAGTATCGCGCGCTGGCGCAGCTGAGCCAGGTGCTGTGCGCCCGCTATCCGCTGCGCGCCGTTCGCGGCCACGAACACATCGCCCCCGGCCGCAAGACCGACCCCGGTTCCGCTTTCGACTGGCCGCGCTTCGCCAGGCTCGCGGGCTGGCCCAGGCGGCTGATGCCGGCGACATAGCCGGGTCGCGTCGCGACTACGCCCGCAACAGCAAGCGGTTCATGCGCTTGACGAATGCGGCGGGGTCGGCCAACTGCGCGCCTTCCGCCAGCATGGCCTGATCGAGCAGCAGCTGCGCCCATTCCGCGAACTCGTCGTCGGAGGCATCCTTGGCACGCGCAATGAGCGCATGCTCGGGATTGATCTCCAGAATTGGCTTGACCTCGGGCGCATTCTGGCCAGCCGCGCGCAGCATGCGCAGCAGGTGGGGACTGAGTTCATGCTCGTCGACCACCACGCAGGCGGGCGAATCGACCAGGCGCGGCGTCACGCGCACCGCTTTCACCTTGTCGCCCAGCGCGGTCTTCAGCCGTTCAACCAGCGGCTTGAATTGCTCGGCAACCGCTTCTTGGTGCTGTTTCTCGTCCTCATCGGCAAGTTTGTCGAGGTCCAGGCCACCTTTGGCCACCGACACCAGCGACTTGCCGTCGAATTCCCGCAGGTACGACAACATCCACTCATCCACGCGATCCGACAGCAGCAGCACCTCGAGCCCCTTCTTGCGAAAGATTTCCAGGTGCGGGCTGTTGCTGGCCGCGGCGTACGAATCGGCGCTGACGTAGTAGATCTTGTCCTGGCCTTCCTTCATCGCGGCCACATAATCGGCCAGCGTCACCGACTGCGTGGATGTGCCATTGCGCGTCGACGCGAAACGCAGCAGCTTGACGATGCGATCCTTGTCGCCCGCGTCTTCACCCACGCCTTCCTTGAGCACCTGCCCGAACTGTTCCCAGAACTCGGCATATTGATCCGCCTTGCTCGCGGCCATGTCTTCGAGCAGCGACAGGACGCGCTTGGCCGAACCTTCGCGAATGGCCCGCACGTCGCGGCTTTCCTGGAGGATTTCACGTGAGACGTTCAGCGGCAAATCGGCCGAATCGACCACCCCGCGTACGAAACGCAGATACGTGGGAAGCAGCTGTTCGGCGTCATCCATGATGAACACGCGCTTGACGTACAGCTTGACGCCGCGGCGCGCATCACGGTCCCAGAGATCGAACGGCGCATGCTTGGGGACGTACAGCAGCTGCGTGTATTCGCTGCGGCCCTCGACGCGATTGTGCGTCCATGCCAGCGGATCGTCGTAATCGTGCGTGATGTGTTTATAGAACTCGCGATACTGTTCGTCGGTGATGTCGGACTTGGCGCGCGTCCACAGCGCGCTTGCCTGATTCACAGTTTCCCATTCGTCTTTCTTGACCTGCTCGGATTTCTCGCTGTCCCATTCTTCCTTGCGCATCTGCACCGGAAGAGAAATGTGGTCGGAGTAGCGACGCAGCACTTCGCGCAGTTTCCAGCCATCCAGGAAACTGTCTTCGCCTTCGCGCAGCGACAGCGTCACGGACGTTCCGCGGTCGGCTTTGTCGACTCGCGTCACCGAAAATTCGCCCTGGCCGTCGGATTCCCACAGAACCGCATCGGCTGGCGCGGCATCGGCGCGCCGTGTCGACACCGACACTTTGTCGGCCACGATGAACGACGAATAAAACCCGACGCCGAACTGGCCAATGAGCTGCGCGTCCTTGCGGTTGTCGCCCGTGAGACGCGCGAAGAATTCCTTGGTGCCCGAGCGCGCGATCGTGCCGAGATTGGCCACCGCCTCGTCGCGCGACATGCCGATGCCGTTGTCCGACACGGTGACGGTACGCTTCGCCTTGTCGAAATCCACCCGGATGCGCAGCGCCGTGTCGCCCTCCAGCAAGCCGGGCTGATCGATTGCCTCGAAGCGCAGCTTGTCGCAGGCATCCGACGCGTTGGAAATGAGCTCACGCAGAAAAATTTCTTTGTTGCCATACAGAGAATGCACCATCAGCTGCAACAATTGCTTGACTTCCGCCTGAAACCCCAGCGTCTCGGGTGTGCGGTCGGAGATATCGGATTCGCTCATGATTGATTGCGTACTATCCTGCTGGATATGAATGAGAATTGGTCGCGCGAAGCGATGGCGCGGATACCGCCCGCCTTGTTCGCATCGCCAGCGCGCTAGGGCCCATATGGTGACACTTGCCGCAATTTCAAGAGGACGCCTGCGGGGCCACGCCGGCATCGGTTGCATGCTGCTGGGTGTGCTGGCGCTCAGCGTGAGCGATGCCCTGGTCAAATTTCTGGACGGACGCTATGCGGCGCTGCAAATCCTGTTCCTACGCGCGGGTGTCGCCCTGCCCGTCGTGACGGCCCTGGCGCTCGCGCTGGGCGGGCGGCGTTCGCTGCGAACACCGCAACCCGCCCTGCACGCCTGGCGCGGCCTGCTCAACGTGGGGGGCGCCTGGACATTCTATCTGGGCCTGAGTCACTTGCCGCTTGCCGCCACGACATCGATCGCCTATGTCGCCCCCGTCTTCGTCGTGCTGCTGTCGGCGCTGCTGCTGCATGAGCCGCTGGCACCCCGCCGGCTCATTGCGGTGGCCATGGGATTCGCGGGCGTCACGATCATCGCCCGCCCGGGCGGCGCCGCTTTCCAGACGGCCTCGCTCTTGCCGCTGTGCACAGCCGTTACCTACGCGCTGATGATGATCAGCGCGCGCCGCATGAACCCGCGCCACAGTTTCCCGGCGCTGATGTTCTATACGGTGCTGCCGCAGGCCGCGCTGGCCGCCCTCGCTCTGCCGTGGACCTGGCAGGCCGTCGCCCCAGCCGATTGGCCCGTCATGCTGGGCATCAGCCTGTTCAGCACACTGGGCATCAGCCTCGTTTCACAGAGTTTTCGCCTCGCGCCCGCGGCCGCCGTGGCTCCCTTCGATTACACCGGGTTGCTGTGGGCCACCTTCTGGGGCTGGCTGATCTGGGATCAACACCCCGACGGTATCAGTTACCTGGGCATGGCGCTGATCATCGCCGCCGGCTTGAGCGGCATGGGGCGGGCGCGCGCCCCACGCTGAGGCCGGGTTCCCAACTTCGCGCCGCACACGCGAAGCTCAGGCCCGGTACACGGGAAAGCGCGCGCACAGTGCCTGCACCTGGCCGCGAACGCGTTCGATGGTTTCGCGGTTGTCGAGATCGTTCAGAATTTCGCACATCCAGCCGGCCAGATCGCGCGACTCTTGCACGCCGAAGCCGCGCGTGGTGATGGCGGGCGAGCCCACGCGTATGCCGCTGGTGACGAAGGGCGGCTGCGGATCGTTCGGCACCGCGTTTTTGTTGACCGTGATATGCGCGGCGCCCAGCGCCGCATCGGCCGCCTTGCCGGTGATTCCCTTGCTGGTCAGGTCGACCAGGAACAAGTGGTCGAACGTGCCGCCCGACACGATGCGCAGGCCATGGCGCACGAACACCTGCGCCATCGCCCGGGCATTGTCGATGACCTGTTGCTGGTAGCGCTTGAATTCGGGCGACATCGCCTCTTTCAAGGCGACGGCCTTGGCGGCGATCACGTGCATCAGCGGCCCTCCCTGCATGCCGGGGAACACTGCCGATTGAATTTTCTTCTGAATGTCGGGGTTGGTTCTCCCCATGATCAGGCCGCCGCGCGGCCCCCGCAAGGTCTTGTGCGTCGTGGTGGTGACGATGTCGGCGTGGGGTACGGGATTGGGGTAGAGGCCGGCCGCCACCAGCCCCGCGAAATGCGCCATGTCGACCATGAGCAAAGCGCCGACTTCATCCGCAATCTGGCGGAAGCGTGGAAAATCCAGAATCTGCGAATAGGCCGAAAAACCGGTGACGATGATTTTCGGCTTGTGTTCGGCCGCCAGGCGTTCGACCTGCCCATAATCGATCGAGTCGTTCCCGTCCAGGCCATACTGCACCGCGCGGTACAGCTTGCCCGACGAACTGACTTTGGCGCCGTGCGTGAGGTGCCCGCCATGCGCCAGACTCATGCCCAGCAGCGTGTCGCCCGGCTGCATCAGCGCCAGATAAACGGCCGCGTTGGCCTGCGAACCGGAGTGTGGCTGCACGTTGGCCCAGTCCGCGCCGAACAGCGCGCAGGTGCGATCGATGGCCAGCTGTTCAACGACGTCCACATGCTCGCAGCCCCCGTAGTAGCGCTTCCCCGGGTAGCCTTCGGCGTATTTGTTCGTGAGCCTCGTGCCCTGCGCCTGCATGACGCGCGGGCTGGTGTAGTTCTCGGAGGCGATCAATTCGATATGATCTTCCTGCCGGCGGTTCTCGGATTGAATCGCCGCCCATAATTCATCATCGAAGCCTTCGATCTGTTCTTTTCCTGAAAACATGACTCTCCTTTCGGTCTCGTCGACCATTGGTATCGCGCTGCCGACACTGGGTCGTTTATCAACCGTCACGGCGCCCTGGGGAGAATTCTAGGGATACCACGATTCACCGCTCGTACGTTCACGACATTGTGCTGGTACGCAATGGTCTTTCTCATTTTTTTGCACCAAAACCGGTCATATCAAAACCGATTGACTGAAAAATTTGAACATTTGGAGATGCCAGCGCACCGAAGTTGAATTTCGATGACCGAACTGGACCCTCCTGTTTGAGCAGCCTAAAGTGGGGTTCGTAATCTCTACTGCACGGTTTTCTGGCTCAGGCTACTAGCAACGAGCATCCCTCGGAAAAGCCAGAGGCTCTGTCGAGGCAAGACGGTCAGGGATAACACTTACGTAGGTGCTACTTATTGATATACGTATAACGTCGTACTAATCTGTCTGTTACCGCGCCACGCTATTCGGCGCATATCCAACCAACGATTCCTTCGCGGGAGAACAACGGCCATGGACGACTACAAGCGACGCGGCTACGGCGAAATTAACATCGGCATGAAGGGCAAAGTGGGGATCGTCGTCGTCGACTTCCAACTCGCCTTCACCCAGAAGAAGTATCCGCTGGGAGGCGCGCCACTCGTGATGCGAGCGTTGGAGAATACATCGCGTCTAATGAAAGTGGCACGCGCACATCAGGCGCCAACAGCGTGCTGCTTCACTGCGTACAAGTCAGAACGCGACGCACCCCACTGGAAAATCACCGCGGTATGTGAACAGTTCCGGGTCGACCACCCTAGTTCCGTACTCGATCCGAAAATCTTCGATGAGCGGTACGACCTGAAGGTACGCAAGACCGGTCCCTCGATCTTCTTCCAGACGCCGGTGGTGCCATACTTCATCAAGGAAGGTGTGGAAACCGTCGTCATCACTGGTTGCAACACCAGCGGCTGCATACGCGCTTCGGTTATTGACAGCTTCCAATGGGGATTCCGCACTATCGTGCCGGAAGATTGCGTGGGCGATATCGAAGAAGGTCCGCACCACGATAATCTGCGCGACGTTGGTCGCCGTTACGCGGACATCACGAATTCGGATGAAGTCGTCCACTTCATTGAAACCGGAGCGGTCGCCTCATAGCACTGAAAGTGAAGACGTGGACACTGACCAGCGGTGAACGCCTGGACTACAAGGCGATCTTCGTCACCATGCCTATCGCACAGATAGTGACACAAGATCGCATGATCAAGGACTGCAGTCACACGTTTGCTGCGCTGTTCGAAGCAACGCGGACCGAAATACTCAACCGATCGACTCGCATCCTATATCCCACGCAGGGAGACTTTGAACGCGCGGGCGACTCCGTCATGGCGATACTGGCACAGTGCGGCAGTTACACTGACTGCCGGATTATGCGCAAGATGAACGATGAGCTTTTCTGGGTCACCATTCGAGGATTCACCGCGCACCGCAATGCTCCCTACCGGGAAGCGCTCTGGGTATTCACCGAAGTCAGAGCACGCAACATCACTGGAAACGACGCATCCTCCCACCAGCCCAAGTATCCGCCTATGCGCCGCTCACTTACGCCCCGAGAAAGAGATGTTGCCACCCTGCTGATCCGCAACCTGACCGCCAAGGAAATAGGGCGCACGCTCGGTATCAGCCACCGTACAGTGGAACTGCACAAAAGCCGCCTGCTGCGTAAATTCGACGTTGGGGACACACGCGCGCTGGTCGATAGCCTGTTGCGTTAGCACCCGGTAACCCTGGCGAGATCCGGCACCACAGGTGATACTTTCGCTCCAGCCCAAATAACTACTGTGCCACCGGCAACAGCCCGCGCATCATAAATAGATCTTGCGTACGATCTCTTCTTTAGTTTCAGTACTACCCTTGATCGTTCTGTCTTCGCGAATCGTACCGCTGCGTAGAATAATGAAGCGATCAGCTACCGCCAGGGCCAGATTGATGTCCTGCTCCACCATCAGTATGGTGACTCCATCAATTTTCAGGCGTCCGAAAATGCCGGCTATCTCGTTCACGAACTGCGGAGAAAGCCCTCCCGATGGCTCATCAAGCAACAAGAGCCTCGGACGGCTCACCAGTGCGCGCCCAATCGCAACCATCTGTTGCTCACCACCCGATAGCACACGCGTACGTTGGTGCGTGCGCTCCTGCAAGCGCGGAAAGTAAGTATAGACCCTTTCCAGGCTCTCTGCGATGAATTCGCGGCCACGAGTGCGCCCTCCAAGCCGCAGGTTGTCTTCAACAGTTAAGTCAGGAAACAAATCACGCTTCTGTGATACCTGCACCACCCCGGTACGGAAGACCAGATGCGGAGCAAGGTGCCCGATCTCCGCACCACCGAGCGCGATCGACCCCGCACTCAACGAAACGAACCCGCTGATGGTGTTTAGGCACGTGGATTTCCCACTCCCATTAGCCCCCAGCAATACCACAAGCTCCCCCACGGAAACGTCGAAATTGACGCCCAACAGGATAGGGTGGTTGCGATAGCCGGACCGCACATCGCGAACGCTCAGAAGAACTTCAGGCGTGGCCAAGATAAGCCTCCAGCACTTCACGATTCTGGCGAACTTCCTCCGGCGAACCATCGGCAATCTTCTTGCCATAGTTGAGCACGACGATACGGTCGGACACGCCCATTACCATCTCCATCGCGTGCTCAATGAGCAAGACGCCTAAGCCATGATCACGCGCCAGTTTATGTATGGTTTCCCGTAACTGAATGCGCACCGGCGGTGCGAGTCCCACAGCTGGCTCATCAAGCAACAATAACGGCGGATCAGACGCGATTGCCCGCAGAACTTCCACCATGCGCTGCTGTCCGCCCGAAAGCCCGCCAGCCGGCTGATCAGCTAGGCCACTGACGTTCATGGTGGCGAGCAATTCACGCGCCTTACCCACCGCCTCACGCTCATGCGCATTCGCTCTGGAGCTTCCGAACAACGTTCCCAGTAGTGTAGACGGTGTCTCGGTGTGGAGCCCAGTCAACACATTTTCCAAGACTGACAAATCGCCGAACAGGCCGCCATTCTGAAAGGTGCGCCGTATTCCCTTCCTGGCGATGACGTGGGCCGGAAGCCCGCTGATGCGTTCACCGCAAAAGCTGATCTCTCCCGAGCTGATTCCGATATATCCCGTAATTGCGTTAAACAGCGATGTCTTGCCCGCGCCGTTGGGGCCGATGACGGCTACTACTTCACCCTGCTTCATAGAGAAGCTCACACCGGAGAGCGCCGCCAGCCCGCCAAACCGCACATGTACATCAGACAAGTTGAGAAAGTCGCTCATGATCAATCGCCACCGTGATACCGGTCACGCAGAATGGGCACATGACGATCGAGCAGGCTTATGAGTCCCCGTGGCACGAAAAGCAACACGATCATGATCGCGCCACCGAGAAAAAGCTCTGCCACTCCTGGCCATTGCTGCGCTGCTTCGGGAATGGTCGACAGTACGGCCGCACCGAGCACGGAGCCCGCAAGGCTACCGATGCCCCCCACGATGACCATTGCAAAATGCAGGATGAGCTCGGTGACACTAAACGCGTCAGGCGACACCAGCTGCACGTGCCCGGCATAGAGCGACCCCGCAATGCCAATGACGAAGCCGCCCCAGCCAAAACCTAGCACCACATATTGCGCAGCGGAAATCCCAACCCCGGCCGCGGCGAGCTCGTTGTCGCGCACGGCCATGAAAGCTCGCCCGATACGGGATCGCAATAAATTCGACGTAGCTTTCACCAAGATGACCACTATGGCGAGGAAGAAAGCGAATTTCTTGAATTCTGTATCGAGCGTGTAGCCAAATAATGTGGGTGCCGAAAGGCTGATACCGCCCGACCCCAGGGTAAGGGATTCCGCGTTGACATAGATCCAGCGCATGAGTTCCACGAATGCGAGAGTCAACATGGCAAGGTAGAACGACCGAACCCCGCGTAATGCCGGCGCACTCATAGCAATCGCAAACAGGCAGCTCACCACGCCTGCCGGAATGATGGTGACCCAGAAAGGCCAGTGCAAGTGATAAATCAATATAGACGTGGTATAAGCACCCACACCGAAGAACACCACACTGGCGAAGGCCAATTGCCCCGTGTTCCCAAGAATGACGTTGAACCCTACGGTAACCAACACGTATATCAACACCAGGTTCAGCACATACTCGACGTAAGGGTTGACAGACCAGGCCACTAACAGCGCGATCAGCGGCAGCAGGTACAGTGCCAATCGTCCGATACACTTTTTATGTCGCCTTGAACCGGCGTTAGCCGCCACTACCCAGCGATCTTCAATCGAATTAATGCCATTAAACACGGACCATCTCCTTCTGCCCGAACAACCCGGTCGGTTTCACCAGCAGTACCGCCACGATTACCAGATACGCAGTGATTTCGATGAAGTTAGTCGATACGTAAATCCCGAGCAGAAGTTCGACGACACCGAGGAGCAGTCCGCCCACCACCGCGCCGGACAGCGACCCGAATCCACCCAGTGCCATTGCCGCAAAACCGCGAATAAGCACCCACGCGGACATGTCTGGATAAAGCAGTGTCCTAGGCGCCAGCAAAATCCCGCCGATGGCCGCGAGCGCTGCCCCCAAGCCCCACATGGCACCATAAAAGCGATTCACATTGACTCCGATGAGAGCCGCACCATGAGCCGATTGGAATACCGCCTGTGCGAGCTTGCCCAGTGGTGTAGCAAAGAAAGCGATAGCGAGAACGATCAGCAACAGTACCGCTACAAGCGTGACCACTATGTCCCCAGTCGAAAGCACGACACTGTCCACGGTGTAGATACTGTTGGGATAGATGCGTGGATAAGTGAGGATTTGTGTGCCCGAGAATAGGCGCGCGACGCCTCGCAGCGTATAGCCAGCCGCAATGGCCATCATCGCGATGGAAAGATGTGGCCCAGACAATATGGGCTGAATAAAACCCCGCTGAATTATGTACCCCAGCACGGCGATCAACGCAATCCCGAGAAAAATCGACACGTATATCGGAACACCGAACGAAACGGCAAGAACATATGCGGCGTACGCGCCAGCCATCACCAGATCACCATGGCCGAAGTTCACCACGGTCGTTGCCTTGAAAATGACAGTCATGCCAAGCGCCACTAGGGAATACAGCGCGCCGTGGGCAATACCGCTAGCAATAAGCTGTACAAACATGTGAAGTCCCGATGCGTATTTGATGGCTGCTGGACCTCATGCCGCTCCCCGATAGGTAAGCCGCGCATCAGAACAGAGTCAATCCAGGTTTGCCTTCTTGCCCCACGACTCAAACACGGCACGATCGCCAGCCTTGTCGTAACCCACCACATATACAGTATGCACACCCTGGTGATCTTGCGGGCTGAAGGTCATCTTGCCGGCCAAGATACCTGTGTTGAAGTCTTTGACCTTTTCCATCGCATCGTTGAATTTCTCACGCGTTGGGTTGGGCCCGATTTCCTGCAAAACGTGTGCCACCACCACAGCACTGCCAGGACCGTAAAACGTGAAGTCGGTAATTTTCTGGCCTTTCTGGATATACTTCGCAATGATGCCCTGGAATTTGGCGAGGTCAGGTGTATTAAGCAGGCCACGGTACTGGTGCACCATATAGAAGTTCTTCATATCGGCTGGGCCACCCACACGATTCTGCGTTTCCAGATAATCCGCGCCTAATGCGCCTATCATAGGTACGTCCAGCCCGAACTTGTTAGCTGCCTTGATAAACACCGCCGACTCGGGTCCATACAGAATAGAAATAATGAAATCAGGTTTTATTTCTTTTAAACGCAACACTTGTGCTGTGGCATCGGTGGCGCCACGTTCAAGCCGAACATCGGCCACAGGCTTGAGTCCGTGTTTCTTTAGGATTTCGACGACGGTATCAGCATATCCTTTGGCCCATTCGTTCGAATGTTCAACAATCGCTATGCGCTTCGCGCCAGGTTTACTCAGCGCGAAGTTCGCCATCTCCGCACCGAAATCATGCGCAGTCTGGACGGCCTGGAAGATATTGTGCACAACGGGCGCCGAAATGTGCTGGTTCGACGCCGTACCGATCACGAATGGAACGTTGGTTGCCGCTATCACAGGGCGAAGCGCCAAACCTACTGCGCTGCACGAGATACCATTTATGAGAAAGACGTTTTCCTGATAGATAAGTCGCTTGGTAACGGCTACGCCCCGTGCCGGATCACAAGCTGCATCACCAAACACAACCTTTATTTCGCGGCCGTGTATGCCACCCTGCGCATTTATATAATTATAATATGCCTCTATACCGTAACCAGCCGCACCAAAAGTAGAAAGTGGGCCACTGAATGGCTCCGGAACACCTATGAGTATAGTGTCTTTTGTGATTCCCGGAACCGCTGTGCTATCTGCTGCCGCGGCGATTCCCGTCATTATCAACCCAAGCGCCGCAAAAACTAACGGCAGTACGCGTCTCATGGCATTCCTCCTAAGCGGACAATCGTTCAGTTCGTTTTTGCACTTCCCATCGGTTCAACACAGATCGAAAACCCCGGATGGCGGGTAGCTGATCTGTCAGATTAACTCGCTGCATGCGCTGCCATGCAGCATCACAAAAAATAAGATACTGACGGCATTAGTGGGAACATTCACCGTGAATCCACCACTGCGCAAGACACCACGCGACACATCGCAAAGCTAGGCCACTACAGGCTGTTCGGCCTTCTGCGTGCGCCCGACACGATCGAGGTATGCCAGACAGGTTTCCACCGTCTCCACATCTGCAAACTTGGCATCAATGTCGAACAGATTCCAAAGTACAGCACCGGGAATCCGGTCGCCAATGGCTTCCTTGACGGCGATGGTGTGAAAGCCATCCGCAATGCCATCGCAAATGGTTTCACGCACACAGGCCGACGCAGTAACACCAGTCACCAAAATTGTATCCACACCAGCCGAGCGCAGGTAGCCTCCTAGATAAGTGCCATGAAACGCGCTCGCGCGTTTTTTGATCAACGTAAGTTCTCCTTCGATGGGTGCGATACGCGAATCAATCGCCCAAGCTTGTGAATCAGCCTGATTTACAGTTTCGACCGGAATCTTTTTGTGCCACAGCCCCATATCAGTATTTATATTATTGCGGTCGGTAATTTCGTAGCAGGTCGTCACGTGCACCACCGGCAAGTGGTACCTGCGAAATCCTTCGAGTAACGCTTGCATAGCCGGGATAATGCGATCATCCATGTGCTCACAGGCGAACGCATTGCCCGCACGTGTCCACGCATTCGCGAGGTCAACACTAATCAACGCCGGCCGATTGCCAAAACCTACACGGCGCTGGAAACCACGCCCCTGGTAGCGACGTGTGGCCTCGGCAAACGCCGCTTCCAAAGCTTGTTCAAGTTGATCGGACATATCGTCTGTATTCCCACGAAGATAGAGATATCACTAATCACTGCAACTAAGTGACGTCATGAATAGCCACTCGGTGAAAAGTATAAGAAGACACCGCAACCGTTTGATGCTAACCTCTCCTCGATTGATGCTTTTCGTGCAAGATATCGCGTACCGTGAACAAACTTGGTTCCGACTCTTCGCTACATCTCAGATTCGATCTGCGCCAGGTACGCGCCTTTCTCGCAGTAGCCAGCGAGTTGCACTTCCGGCGTGCAGCTGAACGTTTGTTCGTCAGCCAATCAGCACTGAGCCGCAGCATCCTCGCCCTCGAAAATGCAGTGGGCACACCCCTGCTCGAACGCTCCACGCGCCAGGTACAACTCACCGCTGCCGGAGTCGCGTTTGCCGAAGAATGTCGACAGGCACTCAGCTATCTCGAACGCGCTAGCCGGGTAGCCAATGCGGCAGCACAGGGCTGGCGCGGCCACCTTCGTATCGGTTACATGAGCTTTGCTATCAGCGGTAGCCTGCCCGTCCTATTACGCAACTACTGGATACAGTTCCCTGATGTAGTTACTGATTTGGAATATGCGCCCAGCGCTCAACAACGCGCGAAGGTACTTGACGGCTCAATCGACATAGGCTTCGTGATCGGCAGAGTGCAAAACGATCGGATTCGCAACGCTTTGCTTGAAACCAACGACTTCGTCGCTCTGCTACCCGATACCCACAGACTGGCATCCCTGCCTCAACTGCGTCTAGCCGATCTTGCCGATGAACCGTTCATCTTGGGAACCGAAGCGACTTTCAGCACCTTTCGCAAGCTGCTCTTCAATGTGTGTTACGACGCTGGCTTCTACCCGAATATCGTGCAAGAGGCATCAAACACTTCCGGTATTTTCGGCATGGTAGCCGCCGGCATAGGCGTAAGCCTGTACGCCGGCTGTGCCCGCAACGATTGCCGCACTGGCGTGGTCGTGAAACCGCTTGCGGACGTTATCGAACCAATCCCGACCTTCGCCATCTGGGAAGTCAGCAATCCATCGGAGGTACTACAACGGTTCGCTACTTTCGTGAAGCGCTACGCGGGCGCGGGAGCAGTAAGGAACGACGCCGCGACCCACAACACGCAATAGAACCGCCGAACCGAAAACGCACTACCGCGCCGCGCCAGCCGTGTTTGCCAGGCATATCACCACGACCCGAAACATGTCGGATTCTCCAGCTTAGGGCTGTCCATGTTTTGGGAGGACGTCACAAGGAGGCCCAAAAATCCTGAGATCGTCTACTCCAAGGGGAACCTACGCAGATACCAAAGCAATGACCGGGTGCATCATGATTCGCTCGTACGTTCACGACATTGTGCTGGTACGCAATGGTCTTTCTCACTTTTTCGCACCAAAACCGGTTGACCGAGAAATTCAAATACATGAAGATGCCAAGCAAGGAGCCGCGGGCCTCCGGTCCAGACTACACGCATGTGCGGGCGCAACGTACGACGGCAATCAGGAGCAATGGGATGAACAGTAAACAATTACACGAATCCGCAACCGTGGTCGACGGGCTCATCATTGCGAAATGGAGCCGAGAGATCTTCGAAGCCATGCGCCGCGGCGGGCTGACCGCCGCAAACTGCACCTGCTGCGTATGGGAAGGTTTCGAAGAAACGATGCGCAATGTTGCGCAATGGCAGCAGTGGTTCCACACCCACAACGACTTGATAATGCCCATCTACCGGGTATCCGATATCCAACGCGCCAAGGAACTCGGGAAAACCGGAATTATTCTGGGGTGGCAGAACATAACGGGCATTGAAGACAGAATAGACAGCCTCGAACTATTCAAGCGGCTTGGCGTGGGCGTCATCCAGATGGCGTACAACACGCAGAATCTCGTCGGCACGGGGTGCTACGAAAGCCGCGACAGCGGCCTTTCGGACTTCGGCCACGACGTCGTCGCCGAGATGAACCGGCTCGGCATTTTGTGCGATCTATCCCACGTCGGCCCCAAAACGAGCCAGGAAGTCATAGAGGCATCGAAGAAACCGGTCGCGTACAGCCATTGTCTGCCGGCCGGCCTGAAGGCCCATCCACGCAACAAGACGGACGAGCAGCTGCGCTTCATTGCGGACCATGGCGGCTTCGTCGGTGTGACCATGTTTCCGCCATTCCTCCCACGAGGCCCCGAGTCGACCGTGGACGACTACGTCGCCGCAATAGCCTACGTCATCAATATCGTCGGAGAAGAAAGCGTCGGCATAGGAACCGATTTCACCGATGGCCATGACCGCTCCTTCTTCGATTGGATCACCCATGACAAGGGTTACGGGCGCAAGCTGACCGACTTCGGCGAAATCAAGAACCCGCGTGGCATGGAAAAAATAAGCGATTTTCCGAACCTGACGGAGGCCATGCACCGCGCAAATTGGCCGCCAACGCGGATGCGGCGCGTGCTGGGCGAAAACTGGGTCAACTTGCTGAAGAGGGTCTGGGGGGAGTAACCGCCGCCTTCAACGGATCCTCATCGTCTAAATTTCCACTACGCCGACCATTCATGCGCGCATGGGGTCCGGCGGTTCGATGCTGGCCGCCATCGCCGACATCGAACGGCACAATTCACAGATGATATTGACTAAGCTTTCGAATTTCGCGGCCGATACCGTGACGACGGGTCGATCCGCCCGGTACTCGACGACGACCGGGTAGTGCCTCACCGTCGCGCCGATCCGTTCGGCGAGTTTCATCAGCCTCATCATGCAAGTGCCGACCGCGCGCTCGGAAATATGGAAGCCAAGGCTCAGTTCGTCGGCCCCCACCACAACGACTCCCACATAGAGATCCCACATTCGCCAAGGCTCGAATGCGAACGCAAGAAAGCGAAACCCCGCCTTTCTTTCCCGGAAGACCCTCACTTCCGGATCCGCGCCCCACTCGTAGTCTTCCCCGATATGCGCCGAAATGCCCGGAATATCTCCGCCCAGCCTCGCGAGTACCTCCCTACCCAGCCGGCGCCGCAGATTCTCATCATTCACAAGGACTTCCCGGGTCTCCGCCCCGGTGTCTTTTTCACGGCATGTCTCCATCACGGACTCCCCCCTTGAAACTGCAAATGTTCACGTGTCACCGGCACTTCGACAAGACATGATCTCCGGGCGACCAGCGTTCGGCGGCCGACCACCAGCCGACCAACGCAAAAAAGCCTGCGTCATAGGTAAACAAAGCGCGCCAATTCGTGGTCGCTGAATTTTTCCCTCGTCGCCGCCGCTGTTTCGTCGTACACGATCTCGCCCTCGCGCATGATCAGGATGCGATCGGCCACCTTGAATACCAAGTCAAAATTCTGCTCTACGATCAACATCGTCGCGCCTTGCTCTTTGAGCCGGCCGCAGATCGTTCCAATTTCAGCGACGAATTGCGGGGACAAGCCCCCGGACGGTTCGTCCAGCAGCAGCAGCTTCGGATGACCCATCATGCTTCGGCCGATGGCGACCATTCGGCGCTCCCCCCCCGACAAAGTACCCACCTTTTGGCCGCGGCGTTCCGCGAGCCTGGGGAAAGAGTTGAATACGGCGTCGAGCGCGCCCCGGCCATTCTCCACCCGCCCAAGGGCACAAGTCGCTCCCAGTCGGAGGTTATCCTCCACCGACATGTCCAGGAACAAATCCATGAACTGCGACACCTGAATGACGCCCAGGCCCGCCACCTGATCCGGGCGGCGCCCGATCAGCGATGTTCGTTCGAACGTGACGCTGCCAGCCGTGGGCTTGATGAAGCCGCTGATGACGTTCAGCAAGGTCGTTTTGCCAGCGCCGTTGGCACCAAGCAAGCCGACGACCTCCGCGCTTCGCACTGAAAAAGAAACGCCCCGGTTGACCGGGCTTTCGCCGTAGCCCGCTTCCAGCCCCTCAACCGATAAAACACTTTCATACGTAGCCAAGGTACGCCTCCGCCACCGTTCGATCTTCCCTTATTTCCGCCGGCGAGCCGGAGGCCAGAAGCTTGCCACCGTTGAGCACGATGATTTTGTCGGAGCCTTTCAATACCATTTCCATGGTGTGTTCGATCATCAAAACCGCCACTCCTTTGTTGACGGCAATGCCCCGAATCGCATCGAGCACCCGTGAGCGCACCGGCGGACTGAGGCCCACCGCCGGTTCGTCCAGCATTAGCAGCTGCGCCTCGGTGCACCAGGCGCGCGCAATTTCAATCAGGCGCTGGTCGCCTCCGGATAGTTGCCCCACTGGTATATTCTCTGGTGCGTCTATTTCAAATTCGGCCAGCAGCTCTTTTGCACGGGCGATCGCCGCGCGCTCTTGCGCACGCGCCTCGCGGCCGTGCAGCAGTGTTCCCAAAAAACTACTGTGAATCTCCGTGTGCAGCCCCACCAGGATGTTTTCGATCGCGGTGAGTTGCCCAAACAGGCCACCGTTCTGGAAAGTCCTGCGGATCCCGCGGCCGGTTATTTCGAGCGGCGTGAGATGGCTGATTTCGCGCCCATTCAATCGAATGGAACCTTCCCGTATCCTGACGTTTCTGGTAATGGCGTTGAACAGCGTGGTCTTGCCGGCGCCGTTGGGGCCAATGATAGACGTAACCTGCCCTTTCTCGGCCGTGAACGACACATTCTCGACCGCCTTCAAGCCGCCAAACTGTATCGACACGCGTTCTACTTCAAGCAGAGCCGTCATACGTGCTCCTTGTAGAAATAGGCGTACCGCTTGGAGCCGCGCCCCCCCCAAAGGCTGATAAGCCCCCGTGGCAGAAACAAAAGCACGAGGATCATGACCGCGCTCGTGGCGATCTCGGCGGTCCCCGGGTAGCTGCTGAGCAGGTCCGGCACTATACCCAGTACCGTCGCCCCCAGAATCGATCCGCCTATGCTTCCCAGGCCGCCCACCATGACCATCGCGAACTGGCTGATGAGAGTGCCCATATTGAACATGTCGGGAATCACACGACCAACGGTGATGGCGCTTAACCCGCCGCCCAGCGCGGTGATGCACCCGCTCCAGCAAAAGGTGAAGATCATGTAATGCGGCACGGATATCCCCAGCGACGTCGCCGCAGTGGGATTATCACGTATGGCTACGATCGAGCGGCCGAATTTGGAACGCAGCAGTACGATGGTCAACCAGACCGCAAGCGCGGCAATCGCCAGAAACAGATAGTACTGATTGAACGCGGTCGCCATCTTGATGCCAAGAAAGGTCGATACGGGCACATCGATGCCATTGGCGCCTTGCGTGACCACCCCGCCGTAGATGTAGCCCCAGCGCAAGAGTTCCCCGAATGCCAGCGTTATTATGGCCAGATAAAGCCCGCGTATTCCCCGAAGTGCGGGCAGGCTCACGATGAGACCCCCAATCGCGCCGGCCAGCGCGCTCGCGATCAAGGCCAGCCCGATAGGCATGTGCAGGATCCCCAGGACGATCGCCGCCGCGTACGCGCCAATGCCAAAGAATGCGACATTGGCAAATGCAAGCTGGCCCAGATAGCCCAGCGCAATATTGAAGCCGATTATCGCAAGCGCGGTCACGATGATCCGATTCACCACATACTGCGCATACTCCCCGAGAAAAAATGGCAGAACCAGCAGGATGATTGCAACAATGAAAAACAGGAATCTGCGATAGAGGGCGCTGGAAGGTGCCTTGCGCCCACCCGGCGTTCCTTCGCGATAGGGTGTCACATTAACGTTCACAGCAAATTCCTCCAAAGCGTATCCGCCATCGGAAACTGGTATCGTTCATACCCGCTCCACGACCTGCTGCCCGAGCAACCCCGTTGGGCGCACGACCAGCACGATTATTATTATCAGATGTGGGATGATCTCTATCAGGGCGGTATTGACATAGGCGCCCGCCACATTCTGCAGAATTCCCACCAGCAGGCCGCCAAGAATGGCGCCCCACAAGTTTCCGAACCCACCCAGCGCCATGCTCGCAAAAGCCATGATCAAAAGGTTTCGACCCATATCGGGATAAAGCTGCGTCAGCGGCGCCAGCAGAACGCCGCATACCGTGCCAATTACAAGCCCGGCGCCCCACAAGCCCGCCTGATAGCGCCTGACGTGAATGCCAACCAACGCCGCGCCCGTCGGGGACTGGTACACGGCCTGTATCTTGCGGCCCAGCCATGTCTTGTTCAACAGGATAAAGAACGCAACCGTCAGCGCCAATGCCACCGAGACTATCAAAAAGCTCGAGCCGGTAATGACGGCGTCTCCGACAAATATCGGTTTGAGGTGATACGGCAACTGTAAGGCGATCACGTCGCGGCCATAAACGATGTTGGCCACACTGTTCAACAAGAACCCGATCGCGATCGTCATCATGATCTGACCAAGATGGGAACCCTTGGCGGTTGCCTCGATGAAATAGATGTGTACGACTATCCCAAGCGCGCACAGTAGCGCCATGCTGACCAACACGGCCAACAAGAAGGGAAGCCCCATCGCGGTCGTGAATGTAAAGACGAGGAATGCCCCCGCCATGATGAAGTCGCCATGGCCAAAGTTCACTATCGTCGTTCCGCGATAGATGATCGTCATGGACAAAGCAACGAGCGCGTAGATTGCACCCTGTGCCGCACCGCTGAGAATAAGTTGCGCTAGCATGACGTTTCTAACCCAAGTTGCAGTAAATGTGTTCGCGGCCCCATCGGCAGGCCGTTGTTTGATCCACGCGTTCGACCAATTGGTCCGGCCATGAGGCCGAGGCGATAATCTTCTCGAGGATGCGTCCACCGGTCGGGATTGCGCTTCACCGCAACGGCGAAAGGGACGCCCTTAAACCAGCAACCGTCTTATGTTCGGGCCGTGGCCATTGATGCCGCCTTGACACCACCCAAGGCAAGCATGTCAACGGCACGGCGTTCCACGGGATCCATCCGACCGCCGGGGGTTGGTTGAAATCGGGGCATGGCTCTGCGCACCGCCACCACGCCCGATCTCCGCTAGCGGAGAAAGACTGCGGCGTGGCATTCCAACGAACCCGGCGGAAACAGCGGCTGGACTCCTGATTGCGCTTACTTCGCGGCCAGGGGTTTTTGCCAAGCGCTGTAGAAAACAGGTTTCCCAGCGTTGTCGAGACAAGCCACGGCCGACTGCTTGACACCCTGGTGGTCCTGCGGTGTGAAGGTGATTTTGCCAGCAAGAACGCCCGTGTCGAAATTTCTCAGCTTTTCCATCTCCGCGATGAATTTTTCACGTGTGAGGTTCGGCCCGGCGTTTTCCATGGCCTTGACCGCGGCGACGGCACCACCCATTCCAAGATACGTATAAGTGGTTACCGGCTCTTTGGGGTACGACGCCTCGAATATCTTGGTCCAGCGCTCCAGCGCGGGCGAACCGGTCGGCGCGATCATCGCGTCCAAGCCACAGTATGGCTTCATGACGTCCAGGCTTTTCACTCTTGCGAGCAGATCGACAACATTGGTTGCGAAGCCGCCTATCACCGGGATAGTGATCCCCAGATCATGCATTTCACGCAGGATGATGGCCGTTTCGACCGCATACACATTTGCCACGATGAAGGTGGCCTTCGACTCCTTGATCTTCAGCAACTGTGGAACCGCCGTCGTTGCGCCACGCGCCATGGTCAGATCCACAACCGGCTTGGTGTTGTATTTCTTCAGCAGATGCGCCACTTCGGGGTCGTGGTAACTTTTGCCCCACTCGTCATTGAACGAAATGAACGCGATCCGATGTGGCCCTGGCGCCGACATGGCAAAGTCGACCTGCGTGTTGCCTGCATCGACGCTCGTGGGTACCGCATGGAAGATATACGGCGTAACGGGGCTCGAAATGCTGGGGTTGACCGCCTGGGCGACGATGAACGGCACCTTGTTGGCCAAGACGAGCGGTTTCACCGCCATCCCGACCCCGCTGCATCCAATGCCATTGATGAAAAATACCTTGTCGTCGAAAATCAGTTTCTTGAAAGCTGAAATTCCCTGGGCCTCATTGCAGGCTGTATCAATTTCGATCGGCTCGAGCTTCCTGCCATGAATACCTCCTTTTGCATTCACGGAACGGTAATACGCGGAAATGCCGTGTTCAACGGCGCCAAACGGTGCATTGAAGCCCGTGAAGGCGCCCGGCACGCCGATCTTGATAGTGTTCGCGCTGACGCCGGTCGTATCGGCCGCGTACGCGGCCGCCAGCGGCGTTGCCAACAACACCGCTGCAACCCGCCAAGCCAGTTTACGATAGGTTGATTTACTCATTTTAGTCTCCTTCCACGTCCAGCTACCACCTTCGGTTCACTGCGTCGGCCAATCAGCCATCTCCTGTTGGCGGTCTCGACCGACATGCCGAGAGGGGCGAACGTGCAATATGGTGAAAATTCCATTTCAAGGCCGCTATTACACGAACGACCCCACCCAACCCCCTAAAACACCAGCACCATGGTTCAACACACTACCACCCGTGCCGTTCGAGCGCCGACAACCAGCAGACTATGCTGCAACGTAACGCCAGCCGTCGAACCAGATCTGCCCGATCACCGTCGCCAAGACAGCTTGGAGCCTTCCTACGCGTGACCGTGCCTTCTCGGCAGCCCTGGATTTTTGAGAAATCATTTCTCTATTCCCATTCTTGGAACTAAATTCAAAGAATCCCTAGAAGCGGCATCCCTCTCTACTGAGTCGAACAATTTGTTGCAGCTGGCAGTAACACTTTCTTCGCAATCCGTGTGGATACTACATACGACAGGAACGAACCTACTCGAAAAGAAGGAAACGCGTTGTCTCATCGTTTTTAGATGCAGCACGTACGCCGCGTCTAGCGTCCGTGCCACGGCCTCGTTCGCCGGCGCCGCGGCGGACCACTTGCCGAAGCATGTCGTGGCGGAAAATCCCCCTGCCGAATAGGCGGTGTCTTGGTCCGTTACGCTATGGTAACTGGCACCGGGGAAATTGTTTATGAGATTTCGACGGATATGTTGCACAATTCCGCCACGCCGGCGGGGCGTCCGGGCGGAGCCGAATCCCTTCTCAGCCAGCCATCGGCGGCAACCGGGAATCGAGGCATACGACACCCCCCTGCGCACGCGGACTCGACTGAAGCGCCGTACCACGCAACCGCGCGTGCGCCAAGATTCCTCAACGACAGTTCAGCACATCTTCACAGATAGGCGTGATATGTCCCTGATTGCCTCCCCGCTCGTTCCCGCACTTCTTTCGACATCTTTTATCTTTGAATATACGCTGCGCTCTTCCTTCTCATCGTGCCCGTCGAGCAAATTGAAAAAAATGTGCGCTTTGAAGTCAGGAGAGTCAAAATGGTCGAGATAGTCGCGTATGAAATGATGGTCGCGCAGGAGTTTCGGAACCTCCTTCTCATCGCCGCCCACTTCCACCCACTTTGGGAATAGATAGTTCTCTTCGATGTCCAGATGCCGCCCAAGGACGAAGCGCAGCCAAACCAGCGCCTCGCCACCGTCGTGTACTGCCCTGATCAGCAGCGCTTCGATCAACGCGTGATCCCTGCTCAGGTAAGTATCAATATCTATCGGGCGGCTCGCTTTTATAACCACAAGGACAACGCCATCGTTATCGATCAAGAGAGGATGCCAGTACAAGAACGTCGAATCATCGCTGTCGAGCAATGATTGCACGATATCGGCCGGCCCACCAACTAGGGTCGGATCATCCAAACGCATACTGCGCAAGGCCGCGGCCATCTGCTGCCTTGTACCGACCGATATTCTTGGGATGGAGCCGAACCAATGGGCACGTGATCGACGGGAATCAGGCGGCTGCAAGGGGTCGTAGCTCATACGATACAGCTTGACCGTGGGCGTAACATTGTTCTCACCGGGGCGAATACGCCACCGCACCCCCGAACCTATCCATAGATCGTCGCCCGCGCATAGGGAGTATGCAGCTATGCGGCTGAAATCGAGGGTCTCTATGATTAGCGTTCCACCGGGGATGGTAATCTGCATGCTTCGATCAAACCGCGGCGCGTGCCATGGATGGAAGTATCTGGCAAGATTTTCATATTTGGAAGAACTCAAGATTCCAATATATTCCGAATTCCCTATCTCGGATTCTTCAATACCAATTCTGTATTGCATGAATATCCCCCCGGTTAATTCGGAACAAAGGATAAATCGCTCATTTCCGAGGAACCCGCCTCGCGTATTCCGGGCAAGATCGGAGTCTCAAGCTCTACGGTAGAGCCATCGAAGCCGTCAAGCGGCTGCGCTGCCATCCGGGAGACCTGGCGGCCCATTTTTCAGGCACCCCATCATGCCGCTCAGGCTGGAGAGCTTGGCGCGTATCCTGCCCTGCTCCGCCCCGGCCGCCACCTCGACCTCATCAATGCGCAACCAATCTTGCCAGCAAGTAAACCTCACCCCTCTCTGCCTCAGCAGCTCGGTGATGTCGGCCGCCCCGCGACGCGGCGTATGTTCGTGGGGCCCCTCCCAGCTCTCCAGCAATGCGTTGACCGTCTGCTTGGAATCTTCTCTGTTGGTGCCCACTGTGCCGGATGGCCCTCTCTTTGCCCAACCGGAAACAAACTCGCCGGGCAAAAGCTTGCCGTTCTGGTCGACAACCTGCCCTCCGACATTGGGTATGACCGACTTGCGCTCGTCAAACGGAACGCCTCGAAGTGGTCTGACGATCTGCCCGATAGCGGAAAACACTGCGTCGACCGGAATTTTTTCCATATCTGCCTTGCCAACTGTTTCCTGCGTATTCCCGACTGAAACTCTGTTGCTACGCAACTTCAACCATTGAACCCGCTGTTCCCCGCCTATCTCAGCGACTGAACACCAGAATTTGATGAAGATCCGTTTTTCATGACCGCGCAGCGGGCGTTTCGCAATCGACTTGAAGATGTCTATATTGGTCCGGCACTGTTGGTTGCCGCTGATATATGCCAACTCCTCTTCAGTGAAGACAAGATCCTTCGGATCCACAATGACGTCGACATTTCTCAAGTTGCCCAGACCGCGCAACTCCACCGGCGTGAACTTGGCCTGGACCGGCCCTTTACGCACCAGTAGATAAATATCCTTCGCGGCGTTACCCTCGAATGCCTTCAACACATCGTCAGGCACATCGGTGGATCTGACGACATCAATTTCATTAGCCAACATTCTAGCGATGTCCAGCGCTACGTTGCCTCCGCCAACAACGGCCACCGCGGCGAAATCAAGCGAAAAATCCCGGATATCCCTGAATGGATGTCCATTGTACCAATCGACGAAATCCTTCGCGCTGAAACTCCCCGGCAGATTCTCGCCCGCGACGCCAAGAAGCCTCGCACTGGGCGCTCCGGTAGCGTAGACGACGGAATCATAGTGATCCAGAACGTCATCCCTGGCCAAGTCTGTGCCGAAATCCACATTCCCGATGAACCGTAAGCGGCGGGATTCATCGAACAGCCCGGAAAACACCTTGGACACCGTCTTCATGCGTTGATTATCCGGCGCGATTCCGTACCGGACGAGCCCGAAAGGCGTGGGCAGCTTGTCAATCACGTCAACTTGGATGGACGGCCGCTTGAGCAGCTCCAGCGCCGCATAAAACCCAGCCGGTCCAGCCCCGATTACCGCGACTTTTCTCGATTTCAAGTCATTCATGATCGTCATTCAGGTGCCCCGGCGGCAATGTCGCGGGCTGGCATCGTATGCTGATTGAAATGCCGTGACTGCGCACGCCGGCGCACGCCGGCGCCCGCCGACTCACAGGTCGGCGCGGCCGCAAGAACGCAGCGAACCACGGTACGCGAGGTGAACTATTTCCGTCTAGGATCGGCCGCGAAGTCTAGCAATCTTTGCACAGCCCGACCCGGGACGGGAAGCCGGCAACCAACTCCGTGTCGGCGCCGTACTCTCCTATTGGCGCGGCCGCGCCGGGAGACCCCAACGGCGCGGATTTACCCGCCAGGGTTTCAGTGAAAAATTTCACATTATCGGCAATATACGCGGTCAGATTATCTGGCACATCTTCATCAAAAAATATTGCATCTTCCGGACAGGCCGGCACGCAGGCGCCGCAGTCGATGCATTCATCTGGCTGGATGTACAGCGCCCGAGCTCCCCAATATATGCAATCGACCGGGCACTCTTTCACACATTCCCGGTGTATACAATCGATGCACGTCTCGGTTATTACATGTGGCATTTTCCGCTTCCCAATACAGGTGTTCTTCCGCCCAGGCCGAGATCACATAACATGCAGCGCGCAGAAAGGCGCGCGAACACCACGCACGCTCGTTTGCAACAGGTGACGCGCGCGCCGCCCCTTCGAAGCAGCGCGCGCTCCCTGTCACTTCAACCGCACGTTCAACGGTGAAACCGAATGGTACATTTCACCGGCCCATTTTGGCGTTTTACCCTTGGGGTCGAGCTCGATCGAGGTGGTTTCCGCCAGCAACCCCTTGATCATCTCGGCCGCTTCCACCCGGCCGACATAACGGCCCACACAGTACCCGGCGCCAAAGCCAAAGGCAAAATGTGTACTTTGCGACCTGCCGGGCATGAAGCTATATGGGCATTCCCACTTTTTCTCGCTCCGGTTCGTCAGCGGCGTGATGACATAGATTCCATCGCCCTTCTTCATCTTGGTGCCATTCAGATCGACATCTTTGAGCACCGTTCTGCGTATGGTTCTGAACGGCGTCAAATAACGTAGGCCCTCTTCCACATAATCCTGCACCAGACTTGAATCTTTGCGGAGTTTCGTCTGCAGATCTTTATCGCTCGCCAATATGTACAACAGGCCTCGCGACAGCGGTTTGGTTTCATTGTCCATGCAGCTCCAGCACAGAGACATGACGTCTTGCTCGTTCCAGTCCGGGAAAACTGACGGGCCTTCCTGCCAGAACTTGCTTATCAAGTCATCGCGCGGGTTTTCGCGCCTCGCCCTGATGGTGGGCATAATCAGTTTCCTTACCTCCTCGAGCGCCTTCAGCCCGTCCTGCGCCACCTTGGCGTTCAATGGGATGCTTTCCCCCGACATCAAGGCTTCCTTCCAAACAGCCCGTATCTGCATCTGGCGATTCAATTCCTGCATGAGGGCGTCATCGGAACTGCCAACCCCGAGGAAGGTGCAGCCGATATATAATGGCACCGTGTCCGCATATTCCACCGCGAGCTCCGCGGACCCTTTCGCCACGAGCGCCTTAGCGATTTTCTTCGCGGTCTTGAGAGCCATCGGGCGTATTTCTTCCGCGAAATCCTCGCCGGTCAGCTTCATGTGCACCGTGTGTAAACGGCGATGATCACGCCCCGAAAGATTAATTAGGTTCCGACCCCAAAACTCGTCGGCGCCTTCCCGTTCCGGAATGTCTCGCCAGAACGTGTCCGTCTCTTTGAGTACGCGGAACCCCTCGTCATACCCCGTGACAACCCAAGCGTTTCTGTCGGAATGCCAATAGGTAGGTTCCGGTTTCAGCCATTGTACGAAGCCTTTTTCGATTTCCTTACTCAATTCATGGTCAAATGCTATAGCGGTGCCTGTGCTCATCTCGTCCTCTCTCCCAGGATAGGCCTAACCTAGACGGTTGCTCCAACTCACTGCAATTTCTTCGCTGATCTCCGCAATGTCTTGTATTCAAGGCTGAATTCGTAGCCGGTTCAATCGAACCCTCGAGAAACCAGTGTAGCTTACACGGAAGTTCCTGCTGGTATGTCCTCGACAATTTGATAGCATGTTCGAGCCACATGACCGGCTTGCCGAACACCAGTGTCGACCTCCTGTTGCCTGCCTCGAACCGCGCGCTCGCCGGTGCGGCTCACCGTGGCGGGTTCGAGGTAAATTTCCGGAGCTGTTTTGAAGCTGTTTCAAAGGCCTGCGCGGGGGCTCAGTAGAACTCGCGACGATCAGGGAACATTTCCCTGACGGGGTCGGGCACGGTGGTCAGCGCTGGCTCCGGCGTGTCGGGAACCGGCGCCCGGTCACGCCACGCACTGGGTGGCACGTGGAAGGCGGAACGAAACACGCGTCCGAAATGCGACGCGCCCGAAAACCCGCAATCCATCGCAATCGCCGAAATGGTTTTGTTGGTGTTCGTCAGCATCCAGGCCGCAAGACGCAAGCGCACACCCCGCGCGTACCCCTGGGGACTTTGACCGACGGTTTCTTTGAAGAGCCGCTCCAACTGGCGCCCCGACACCCCCAGCTTATCGGTCAACTCGTCTAAGCTGAGTCCCCGGCTGATATGCTGCTCCATAAGGAGAACCGCGCGACGGACGACCGGATGCGCTGCGGGCTGTATGCCAGGAGGCAGCGATTGGGCGGCATTTCTGCGCTGAATATCGTCCACCTGCAAAATCCGTACCGCCTTTTGCACGATGCACGGGCTGATATGGTGGTTCAAAATTTCCGCGGCAAGGTCGATCGTGGCCCGTCCGCCCGAGCAGGTGATGCGGCGCCGATCGAACACATACAGCCGATCGGCCACAATCTTCGCGGGATCGGCCGTCGGGAAACGCTCGAGGAAATCCCAATAATGGAACCAGTGAATGCAGATGCGGTAGCCATCCAGAACGCCCGCCTGCATCAACGTAAAGGCACCGGTGCACAAACCCACCAAGGTGACCCCCGCAACCGCGGCGGCCCGTATGAAGTCCAGCGTTGCCTGGCTGGTAGGCGGACGCTGCAGCAAGCCCCCCACCACGACCAGGTAGTCGAAGCGGGTCGGGTCCCCCAGACAGGCCGATGGCGTCACCTGGATACCGCTGCTGGAACGGATAGGCGCGATGGACTCGCCAATAATCTGCCAGTCGCAGCGAATGGGTCGGCTACGATCCCCCTCGTCACTGGCCAAGCGCAGCACATCAAGCATCCCGGAAAATGCCGTTAGTGTGAAATGCGGTAGTAACAAGAACCCAAAGCGTACCGGCTTTTCATTCATCATGGTGCTGCCTTCGATGCTGACCCCAAAATCTCTCTAGGAAGGGTATAGATATAGCAGTCGCTCCCGTGAAATCAATACGGGACATCCCCATATAATCACTGTCGGCTTCCAGGCACCAGTCTTGAATCGACGCGCAAGCCTGGCCACCGCCGCATTCCACTGGATACCGTGCGCCGAATCCGCACATACGAAAGGCGCCGAGACGACACGCGCAATGTCATTTCCGGCGCCAAGTACCGATCCTGCCAGATTCGTCCATCGGTACGGCGGAAAAATTCTATCTGAGCCGCTCCGCTTTTGATGTACTACATCCTACGCGACTGGCGCGTTCGCGATTCCATCGAAATGGGCCGACCATGAGCAATCACTATTCGATTTTCAGCCTGATCAGGCACGGCCTGAACCACAACAGAAACTGGGGTCGCGCCTGGCACAGCCCCGAGCCCAAACGCGAGTATGACGTCGTCATCGTCGGCGCCGGGGGTCACGGCCTCGCAACCGCGTACTACCTTGCCAAAATCCACGGTATCCGCAACG
Source organism: Candidimonas sp. (assembly GCA_004298545.1). Taxonomy (GTDB): domain Bacteria; phylum Pseudomonadota; class Gammaproteobacteria; order Burkholderiales; family Burkholderiaceae_B; genus SCQX01. The sequence goes on from SCQX01000119.1 coordinate 30,598, forward strand.
TTGCCGTCCTCGAGAAGGGCTGGCTGGGCGGGGGCAACACGGCACGCAACACGACCATCGTGCGCTCGAACTACCTGTGGGACGAATCGGCCCGGCTCTACGAGAAATCCATGCAGCTCTGGGAAGGGTTGTCGGCGGACCTGAACTACAACGTGATGTTCAGCCAGCGCGGCGTGCTGAACCTGGCGCACACGCTGCAGGAAGTCCGCGACACCGAGCGCCGCATCCATGCCAACCGCTACAACGGCATCGACAGCGAATGGATGACGCCGGCGCAGATCCAGGCAATGGTTCCGGGCATCAACCTGAACACCCACTATCCCATCCTGGGCGCCTCATTGCAACGGCGCGGCGGCGTTGCGCGCCACGACGCGGTGGCCTGGGGCTTCGCGCGGGCCGCCGATGAACTGGGTGTACACATCATACAGAACTGCCCCGTCACCGGCATCCGCAAAAAAGACGGCGCGGTCGAAGGGGTGGAAACGGGCAAGGGGTTCATCAAGACCCGCAAGATCGGCGTCGCGGTCGCGGGGCATTCCAGCGTGCTGGCCGACATGGCCGGCATCCGTCTGCCCATCGAAAGCCACCCTCTTCAGGCGCTGGTGTCGGAGCCGGTGAAACCCTGCATCCACACCGTCGTCATGTCCAACGCCGTGCACGCCTACATCAGCCAGTCCGACAAGGGCGACCTGGTCATCGGCGCCGGCATCGACCATTACCTCGGCTACGCGCAGCGCGGCAGTTTCCGCATCATCGAACACACCTTGCAGGCCATCGTGGAAATGTTTCCATCACTGAGCCGTGTACGCATGAACCGCCAGTGGGGCGGCATCGTCGACGT
>SCQX01000120.1 GCA_004298545.1 Candidimonas sp.
CTGACGCAAACAGGTCTGTCACCGATGCGCATTCGCTTCGGTGATGTCGAGTGCTTGAATTTGGAGAATGACATGGCTGTGGGGGAAGAGGTTTTTTGGATGACCGCGACGGAAATGGCACGCGCAATTCGTGAACGGCGGTTGTCGGCGGTCGAGGGGGTAACGGCACATCTCGCCAGGGTGGAGACGATCAACCCGCGAGTCAACGCCATCGTCACGCTGGATGCGGAGCGGGCGCTGCGGCGCGCAAAAGAGGCCGACGATGCGATCGCGCATGGAAAAATCCTCGGGCCGCTGCATGGGGTGCCGGTGGCGCACAAAGACCTGGAACCCACCAAGGGGGTGAGAACGACCTTCGGTTCCAAGCTATACGAAGATTTCATTCCGACTGAAAACTCCCTCCTCGTCGAGCGGCAGGAGCAGGCGGGCGCCATATCGCTGGGGAAAACCAATACGCCCGAGTTCGGGGCGGGATCGCAAACGTTCAACGCCGTGTTCGGCACGACGCGCAACCCCTACGATCTGGCGCGGACTTGTGGGGGATCCAGCGGTGGATCGGCGGTGGCGGTGGCCACCGGCATGGTGGCCATGGCCGATGGTTCGGATATGTTCGGTTCCATCCGCTGCCCCTCGAATTATTGCAATCTTGTCGGGTTGAGGCCGTCGATCGGTCGGGTGCCGCGGGTGCCTCGCGCCGACGGGTGGAACAGCATGTCGGTGGTGGGGCCCATCGCCCGCACGGTTGAAGATGTTGCGCTTTTCATGTCGGTCATCTCCGGACCCGACTCCAGGGATCCGCTTTCATTGGACGGCACGGTTGATTTTCTTGCGCCTCTGGGGCGCGATCTTGCGGGTGTTCACGTGGCATACAGCGCCGATTTCGGCGGATTGCCCGTTGCGCCCGAGGTTGCGGATGTCGTGCGCACGAGTGCCCGAGTGTTCGAAGAGCTGGGTTGTGTCGTGGAAGAAGCGTGCCCTGATTTCCGTGATGCCAATGAAATAGCCATGACGCTGCGCGCCTACAGTGCCGAGTTGCGCCTCGGTCGGGTGATGGAAGAACACCCCGGAATTCTGAAACCGACGCTGGTGGGGGACATCGAGGCGGGGCGGCGGTTGAGAGGCCCCGATCTGGGCCGCGCCGCCAGGCTTCGCACGGAACTTTTCCAGCGCATGCATCGCTTCATGGAAAAGTACGAATTCCTGCTGCTTCCGGTCAACCAGGTGCCGCCCTTTCCGGTAGATCAGGAGTACGTCGCCGAAATCAACGGGCTGAAGATGGCAAGTTACGTGGACTGGGTGAGATCGCTATCCTACATAACGGTTACCGCGCATCCCGCCATGTCGGTGCCCGCCGGATTCACCAGTGGCGGCCTGCCGGTGGGCGTGCAGATCGTTGGGCGATATCGCGACGAATTCGCGCTGCTGCAGGCGGCCTATGCGTTCGAGCAGGCGACACAAGTGGGCTTGCGCCGGCCGCCCCTGCTTTGATCGGCGGCGCCGGGTTCAAGCGCCGGGTTCAACAGTAAACGGCGTTCATTCCACGACCGCCGGTTGCGCATCCGCCACCGCGGCCGTTTTGCGCAACCTTTCGGGTGCGGGTGGAAAGTCGGCCGGGAGCGTGAGCATTTCGGGCTGCAGAATGCGGATGTCGCGGCGATTGACGGCAATGACGCCGGCATTTGCCAGGGCCGACAGCGAACGGCTGATGGTTTCCAGCGTCAGTCCCAGGTAGCTGCCGAGATCGCGCCGCGTCATGGGCAGCAGGAAGTTGCGTGACGAGTACCCCATGTCGGTGTAGCGCTTGGCCTGCATTGCCAGGAACCGCGCAACCCGCGCTTCCGACTGGACGGTAATGGACAGCCCCATGCCGCAGCGTTCGAGCATGATTTCGCGGCTTGCCGCCAGGTAGATCATTTGCCCGAGCTCGTCGGTGCAGTGGCCGGTTGCCAGTAGTTCTTTGAATGGGATGGCGATCAGGTCGCCGTCGGTAAGGGCGATGGTGTCGTTCGTGTAGCGGTTGTGATAGATGCCGTCGAAACCCAGCAGATCGCCCTGCATGGGGAATGAAAGGATGCGTTCGGCGCCCTGGATGTTGCGCAGGATGGTTTTGAGGAAGCCAAGGCGCACGATATACAAGACACTGAAGGTTTGACCCATGCGGTAGATGAGTTCACCGCTTTTGAAGCGGCGGTGCTGGAACCGCGGCTCCGCCGCGCCGGCTTGTGGCGCGCCAGGTGGGGGGCTGGTGCGCAGCAGGCTGTAGATTTCCTGCAGTGACGAGGACGATGGTTCGTCGGGTTGGCGTTTGCCCCGCCCGTTCGTGTCGTACGCGCGGTACGGCATGACACGGGGCCGAGCCGGCGCGGCGTTATGCGCCGTGGCCCGTTTGCTTTGCGCAAAACTCGTTGACGGAGTCGTTCTTGAGATGGTCATGATCTTCCCGCCGTTGGACTGTGTTTTGTTTTGAAAAGAATACCATGCGGCCCCTGTGCGGAGCTTGATTCACATCAAGGCGATAGGGTTGATCTAGCACCGATATGGTCAACAACGCAATCCGTGAAATCCCTAGGAAACCTCTGAATGAGTTGATTGGGTCGCCGGTTCTGTTTGATTATTAATGGGTTTACGCGCGCAAATTCTGGGTTCGACGTCGTGGGTATTCAAAGACAATGTTTCGGGGGGAACGAAAGATGCCTGCTGGGGTGCCCTCCTGGGTGGCAATCGAATTTTCGGAGTGGGCGCGGCCGCAAAAAAAATCGGTGGCGAATATGGGAATGCCGCCTGATCCGCTCGCCACGCGCCATAATCACTCTCGGTGCCTTTGTTGAGGGGCTGGTCATGTTGAATATTTTGATCGGGCCGCGGTCGTGAACGAGGGTGCGGTTTTTGCAAGACATGGACGCGTGCGATGGCCGATAGAAACAAAGCGGGTGATTCGGGTATGCGGCATGGGGAGTACAAAATCCCCGGCGGGAAGCTTGTCGTCGTCGACCTTCGCGTCGTGGGTGGCCGGCTGTGCGATGTGCGGTTGTCAGGTGATTTTTTCCTGGAGCCGCCAGAGGCGCTCGACGCCATCGATGCCGCGTTGAACGGGTTGCCGGGCGATGCCGAACCCGCCGCGCTGGAACGCGCGGTGCGAGCCGGGCTGGGCGACGCGGCGGCGATGTACGGTTTGACGGTTGCGGGCATTGTCGTCGTCGTGCAAAGGGCGCTGGCATGAGCGCCACGGGCGAGCGCCCGCATTGGGCCGACTACGATTGGGAAATGATACGCACCGAGCCGCTGATGCCGCTACAACACATGGCGCTCGACCAGGTGCTGCTCGACGCGGTGGCCGCGGGGCGGCGCGCGCCCACGCTGCGCTTCTGGGAATGGGCGGCCCCCGCCGTGGTAATCGGGATTTTCCAGTCGTTGAAAAATGAAGTGGATGCCGATGCCGCGCATCGATACGGTATCCAG
>SCQX01000121.1 GCA_004298545.1 Candidimonas sp.
ATATCATCCCACATCACGCCAAAGCCGTTTTTGATGCGGGCATCGAAAAAATGAATGGGGGGCGGTTTGGTGATGTCGAACGCCCTGAAGATGACAAACGCCAGGAACTGTGCGCCGAACGACGCCGGGACCAGCCAAAGCACCAGCCAGAAGGCAACGATCTCGTCCCACACCATGCCGCCATAATCGGGGTGCCCGAGCTCCCGTCCCGTGACGTGGCATGCCCAGCAGCCGACGGCGAATGCCACGATCAGAATGCCGCCGACCAGTGTATCCGACGCGTGCCTCAGCAACAGAAACCACAGCAGCCACGCGAACAGCGCGCCCCAGGTTCCTGAAGCCGGGTGCGGCAAACCACTGCCAAAACCAAACGCCAGTATCCGCCAGGGCGCCCGAAACACCCACCCCACCGTGGGTTCCCGGGTGGATCCCGACGCGTGTTGTGGATTTCCCATCGACATGAGAGAGCCCTTCGTGAAGACGCGCGCCGAATTTGCGATGTGCGGCGGCGCGTCAGGAAAAGTGATCGAAACCGGCCGCGTGATAGGGTGCGAGCGTTCCGTCGGGGCTTTGCACGGACAACCCGGCGCCGGCGACGATGCGCCCGATCCGCGCCACCGGCGTAGCGGATGCCCGCGCGAGTTCGGTGATGATCTCGCGCCGCGCGGGAGGCGCGGTGAAACAGAGCTGATAGACATCGCCGCCGTCGAGCACGGCCTGCCGGCACACCTCTTGATCGAGGCCATTCAGACCCCGATCGACCGGCAGCGCCGCCAGATCGAGTTCGGCGCCACAGTGACTGGCGGTCAGGATATGGCCAAGGTCCTGCGCCAAGCCATCGGAGATATCCAGTGCGGCGTGGGCAACCCCCGCCAGACTTTGCGCAAACCGCCACGGCGGCATCGGTCGTTCGAGCGCAGGGCGCAGCACCGCCAGGCGATAGGAATCTGGCGGCAACCGGCCCTGCAACAGACGCAGTGCAATGTCGGCCGCCCCCAAGGTGCCCGTCACCCAGATGTCATCACCGACGCGGGCCGCGTCGCGACGCAGTGCCAGCGCAGGATCGACCTGACCGAACACGGTGACGTTGATGACGACGCCCCACGGACTACGGGTCGTGTCGCCCCCCACCAGCGGGCAGCCGGATTCATCGGCCAGCGTATAGAAGCCGTCGGCGAATGCCTGCAGCCAGCCCGTATCGGCCGTTGGCACCGAAAGCGCCAGCACACAAGCCAGTGGCTTGGCCCCCATGGCCGCCAGGTCGGACAGATTCACGGCCAACGCCTTATGACCCAGCGCACGCGGATCGATGTCGGCAAGAAAGTGCCTTCCTTCGAGCAGCATGTCGGTGCTCGTGGCAAGCTGCATGCCCGGATCCAGCGGCAACAGGGCGCAATCGTCACCCACGCCAAGCATGCCGGCTGGCGCGGGACGCGAAAAAAAACGCGCGATAAGATCGAATTCGCTGCTCAAAATACCCCCCGACCGACCTCAGCGCCGCGACGCCTTGATCTCGGCTGGCCGAACATCGGCGGCCACCTTGTCGAGCACGCCATTGACGAACTTGAACCCATCGGTGCCGCCAAAAGACTTCGCCAGCTCCACCGCTTCGTTGATGGTGACGCGATACGGAACATCGACGCAGAACAGCAGCTCGTAACACCCGATGAGCAGAATGCCGTGTTCGATGGGCGAGACCTCGCGCAACGGGCGATCGACATAGGGCGCGAACCGTTCGCGCAATGCGGCCGCTTCACGAAACACGCCATGCAACAGTGTTTTGAACCATTGCGCATCCGCCTCGGGAAAGGCGTCGTCGGCACGAATATCCGCCTCGACATCGGCCGTGTCCGCGTCGCTGGCACCGCGCAGCAACCACGAATAAATTCCCTGCAGGGCAAACTCGCGCGCCCGCCGGCGCGGACTATGGTCGCCGCTCCGGCCCGCTCGATCCCGCGGCGATTTACCCGCGATCAACGTGGCCTTCCCTATCCTGACCGCCGCCCTCGTCGTCGTCATCGTCGCGGTCGTCATCGTCGTCGTCGTCGGACTCGGGCTCCAGTGCCGCGATCAGATTCGCCATTTCCACCGCCACAGCCCCGCAATCGCGCCCTTTGCGCGCCGCGCGAGCCGCCGCCTGTTCGTCGGTATCGGCGGTCAGCACGCCATTGGCCACGGGGATGCTGGTTTCCATCGCCACCCGCGCAATGGCCGCCGCGCTTTCATTGCTTACGATCTCGAAGTGATAGGTTTCACCGCGAATGACGGCGCCCAGCGCGATGAGCGCGTCGAACTCGAAGGTTTCGGCCATTTGTGCCAGCGCGACGCCCAGTTCGAGCGCGCCGGGCACCGACACGACCATGACGTCGCGCTCATCGACGCCAAGGCGCGCCAACTCGGCCAGGCAGGCATCGAGTTCGGCCAGCCCGACGCTTTCGTTGAAGCGGGCGCGGACGACGCCGATGTGCAGGCCCTCTCCGTTGAGATCGGGCGACAGGGTGTAGGGGTTCATCGTCGTCGGCTCCAATTACGTTTCATGTACGAATGCGGGTTCGCTATCGTAACCCGTAATCGTCAACGCGAAGCCGGCCATGCTGGGCATTTTTCGTGGCCGCGCCAAAAGCCGTGCCTTGCCCACGCCCAGATCACGCAGGATCTGCGCGCCGATGCCATAGGTTTTCAGGTCGAGGCTGGGTGGATCGCCCGCGCCGCATCCCGCCGGCTGCGTCCAGGACGCGAATTGGTCGAATACAAGGTCGGCCGACCCCTGGCAGTTCATGAGGACCAATACGCCCGACGGCGCCGCCGCGATGGTTTTGAGCGCGCTCGCCACGCTCCAGCTATGGCCGGCCGGATTGTCGCACAGCACATCGAGCACACTGGTGGGTTCATGCACCCGGACCAGCGTTTCGGCATCTGGCGATGGCGTGCCATGCACCAGCGCCAGATGCGGGGCGCCCGATGCCAGGTCGCGATAGGCGACCGCGCGAAATGCCCCCCACGGCGTCTGCGCCACGTGCGACGCCACGCGCTCGACCATGGACTCATGCTCGCCGCGGTATTGAATCAGATCGGCAATGGTGCCAATCTTCAAGTCGTGCCGCTGCGCGAACCGCTTGAGATCGGGCAACCGCGCCATGGTGCCATCGGGGTTGAGCACTTCACAGATGACGGCCGCCGGCGTAAGGCCCGCCAGGCGCGTAAGGTCGCAACCGGCCTCCGTATGCCCGGCGCGCACCAGCACGCCGCCGCGCACGGCCCGTACCGGAAAAATATGGCCCGGCTGCACGAGATCGGACGGCTTGGCATCGCGTGCCACGGCCGCCTGGACGGTACGCGCGCGGTCGGCCGCCGAAATGCCGGTGCCCACCCCCTCGGCTGCCTCGATCGACAACGTGAAATTCGTACCGTAACGGGAGCCATTGTTCAGCGCCATGAGGCGCAGCCCCAGCTGCTGGCACCGCTCTTCGGTGAGCGTCAGGCACACCAAGCCACGCGCGTGCGTGACCATGAAATTGATGGCGTCGGGCGTGACATAGTCGGCCGCCATCAGCAGATCACCCTCGTTCTCGCGGTCTTCCTCATCGACCAGGATGACCAGGCGGCCCGCCCGCAACTCGGCCACGATCTCGGAGACGGGCGAAATGGCGAAAGAATCAGACGGGCGGCTCGACGACAGCGCGGCGTCACTCATGATGTTCCACTCTCAAAAAGGGATGCTGAGGCGATTTTACCGCGCCATCCGACCCGGTACGGCGCGCCTCGAACCTAGTATCCTGCCTCGGAAGTTCGTTTCATAAAACAGTCGATAATCGCCGCCATGCCGACGGCCGTCAAGCCAACGATTCGCCGCCGACCAGCGCCGTTGCAAATTCACGCGCGACGAACGGTTGCAGGTCATCGATGCCCTCACCCACGCCAATCCAGTAAACCGGCACGGGGCGCACGCCCTGGCTGCCCGCCGCAACCGCTGCCAGCGCCCCACCTTTTGCGGTGCCGTCCAGCTTCGTCACCACCAGGCCGGTAAGACCGACGGCCGCATCGAACGCCTTGATTTGCGAGATGACATTCTGACCGGTGTTTCCATCGACGACCAGCAGGACCTCATGGGGTGCGGCTGCATCCGCTTTGGCGATCACGCGCCGAATCTTCCTCAGTTCCTCCATCAAGTGCAGCTGGGTCGGCAGGCGCCCCGCCGTGTCGATCATGACGACGCCGGCCTGGCGCGCCCTGCCGGCGTTGACGGCGTCGAAGGCAACCGCTGCCGGATCGCCCCCCTCTTGTGCGATGACCGTCACGCTGTTGCGGGCGCCCCAGGCCACCAGCTGTTCACGCGCGGCGGCGCGAAATGTGTCGCCGGCCGCCAGCAGGACGCTGGCGCCCCGACGCTGAAACGCATTGGCCAGCTTGCCGATCGACGTCGTCTTGCCGGCGCCGTTGACGCCCGTCATCATCACCACCAGCGGCAGGGCGCTGCCGAGCGGAAATTTTTTTTCCAGCGGCGCGAGATGCTCGGCAAGAATGTCGCGCAGGGCGAGCCGCACCTGCGCGACTTCCGACAGGCGATCACTGCGCACGCGCGCGCGCAGCGCGGCCAGCAGCTGCTCGGTCGCCGCCACGCCCGCATCGGACATAATCAGCGCGGTCTCCAGTTCTTCGAACAACTGTTCGTCGACCTTGGCGCCCACGAACAAGCCACCAATGCCTCGCCCGGTACGCGACAACCCGTGACGCAGGCGCGAGAACCAGGATCTGGATGCGGCGTGGCCGGACGGTTCTTGCTCTGGCCCTGGCGGAACTTCGAGGCCCGCCGACGCCCCCCCCGACACTTCCGGCGGTGAAAAGAGGGGGCCGGTCGCGACGGCGCTGGGCGATACCTGGGCGGCCGGATCACCAGACTGGGCGCCCATGGCGGAGCCAGCGTCGTCCACAGTGGCGGAATCAGGGGGAGCGGTCTCGGGCGCCCCCGCCGCAAGGTTAGTTGCGTCGCCCGCGGCGCCAGCCGGTGGCGCCTCCTTTTTCCTCAGGAAACGAAACATGACTTTGGCCTTACACTGATTCGTCGACGCGGCAAACCAGGCCTGAAACCGCCACGAAACCCGTTTTGCCATGAAAAAGCACTCACTCCGTATTGTAGGCGGTGATTACCGCCGCACACGCATTCCCGTCATCGACGCCATCGGCCTGCGTCCCACTCCCGATCGGGTCCGCGAAACGCTCTACAACTGGCTGCGCCACTTCTGGGACGGCAATTTCGCGAACAAACGCGTGCTCGATCTTTTCGCCGGCACCGGGGCGCTTGGATTCGAAGCCGCATCCCGCGGCGCCGCCTACGTGCAAATGGTGGAAACCAATCCCGCGGCGATCACCGCATTGAGGCAACTGCGCACCCGCCTCGGCGCGAACAACGTGCATATCGTTCCGGGCGACGCGCGCGCCACGCTGGCGCGGCGCCCCGCCGCGCCATTCGATCTGGTGCTGCTCGATCCGCCGTTCAAGCGGGAATGGCTGAGCACGCTGTGGCCCGGGCTGCCCGCACTGATGACCCCCGACGGGCTGCTGTACGTGGAATCCGAGAGCCCGATCGATCCACCGGCCGCGTTCGAACGGCTTCGCCAGGCAAGGGCGGGCGCGGTGCATTTTCACCTGCTACGATTTGCTGCGCCGCAAAGAACAAGGAATAATGCAACCACTGAATCCAATGATTACCGCGAAAGGCTGGAGTACCGCGCGCTCGAGCCACCCACTCATCCCAAGCAAGAATGATCATCGCCATCTACCCAGGAACATTCGACCCGCTGACCCGCGGCCATGAAGACCTTGTGCGCCGGGCGGCCGGCCTGTTCGACCGCGTCGTCGTCGGCGTCGCGTACAGCCCCAATAAAAAGCCGTTCTTCACCACCGAGGAACGCGTCGAGATCGCGCAAGAGGTGCTGGAACATTATCCGAACGTCGACGTCCGAAGCTTCGGCGGTCTACTCAAAGACTTCGTGCGGGAACAGGACGGCCGCGTGATCGTGCGCGGCTTGCGCGCCGTTTCCGACTTCGAGTACGAATTCCAGATGGCGGGCATGAACCGGCATCTGCTGCCCGAAGTGGAAACTCTGTTCATGACGCCTTCGGATCAGTACCAGTTCATTTCGGGCACGATGGTGCGCGAAATCGCGATCCTGGGGGGCGACGTCGGCAAATTCGTCTTTCCATCGGTGGAACACTGGCTGCACAGCAAGGCCAAAGCCTGGCGCGAGGCGTCGGAACGGCACTGACCGTCGCGTCACGGCCGGCGCGCATTTTGCCGGCGCCACGCGGCGGCGACGCGCCGCTCAGAGCGCGGGCCAATCCACGGCGCCAGCCTCGGGATGCACTTTCATGAGGCGGCAGGGCGCCTTCAGATAATCGGCCAGCCAGGTGGCCGCGAGGTCGCCCTCGTCGACCACGCTGACCT
>SCQX01000122.1 GCA_004298545.1 Candidimonas sp.
CGGATGGTGGCGCCCATGCGCTTGCCGAACTTGATGTACAGCCGCACCGCCCTGATGCGCTCTGTGTACGAATACATGGATCATCTCCAAAAGGAGTCCAACTTTTCGTCCGCACCCTCCTTATTCCACGCTCATTCATGACAGCGACAAGTTTCGCGCCATAGACATGGTGGGCACGTGGAAGAAGTTCCACAAATCTCCGCTGATTCCCTATCTGGGTGTCGCTGCGCACGCGTCGTGGGTACGGACGCACAAGCCGCTCATTCCGAAGCTTTACGAAACCTACAAGGCAGCGGGGGAATTCATCAAGAGCCATCCCACGGAAGCGGCGCAGATCATCGCCAAGGGCACCGGCATCCCCGACGCGGTGCTCGAGGATCTGATCGAGTCTGATCGCCTGCGGCTCAACGTCTACTGGGCAGGCACTCACGTCGATGCCATCGACGCTGTGTTTGAAGCTGGCGTAAAGGCGGGCTACCTTAAAAAAATGCCAGCGGCGGATGTGGTGTACCACCCTGCGCGGTGAAACGCTGCGGACGCCGTTTGGCCGCTGCCTCGCACGTCCAGGGCGAAGTAATGCGATCGTGAACGGAGTTGAACCGTAAACACTAGTTAAATAGGACATCACGATGCGGGCAACACCAGGCAACACCGCCGCACCAACAGGCAACACCGGCGCGCGCCTGCAACGCTGGCTGGGTAAGCGCTACCCTGTCATCATCGACGTCATCGTCATCGCCGGGCTGTGGCAGTTCTCGACCTTGTTTTTGCCACCGATCGTGGCGCCTTCCCTGAAGAATATCGGCATCGCGGTGTTTGACATCTTCTCGGAGCCTCAGAACCTTCTGAGCCTGGTGACGACCGGCGCGCGCATTTTCATCGCCCTGATCATTGCTTTCGTGGGCGGTACGACGCTGGGGCTGCTCATGGGTGCGCTCGACGGCGTGCGCAGATACGTCAAGCCGATTCTCTACGTGGCGCAGGGCATTCCCGGCCTTTCCTGGGTAGTATTCGCGGTCATCTGGTTCTCTCAGGCGGAGCTGCGCATCGGGTTCGTGCTGGTCATCATCACACTGCCTGCGTTTGCGCTTTACATCGATAGCGCGGTGCGCGCGGTGAATCTCGACCTGCTGCAGCTGGCGCAAGCCTTCCGCGCCTCGCGGCTGCAGCGGTTCCGCATGGTGGTCCTGCCGGCCATTGTTCCGGAAATTCTGAGCGCCTGGACGGTGAACCTGGGCAACGGCGTGCGCGTCGCGGTGGTGGCCGAACTCATGGGGTCGACGGTGGGCGTGGGTTTCCAACTACTGCAAGCCCAGTCGGTCTTCAACATGGCGGGCGCCATTGCCTGGACGCTCAGCCTGGTCGCGCTGCTCCTTCTGTACCAAGGCATCATCATCCTCGCGGAGCACAGGCTTCTCGCGTGGCGACCTAAAGGAGAAATTCAATGAGTTGGAGAAAATCGATGAGTCGCCCGACGCAGTCATAGACGGAACCTGTCCTTGACCAACCCGATCACAACCGGCGCCTCCTCTCTTCTGGTGGTTTCCGACGTATCCAAAATGTTCGAGACCGACAGTGGCGCGTTTTGCGCATGTCGCGGTCTTTCGTTTGTCGTTCACGCGGGCGAAACGGTTGCCATTGTTGGCGAAACAGGTTGCGGAAAGTCGACCACCCTGGCAATGGTCCTTGGGCTGCAGACGCCATCCACGGGTACGGTGCGCGTGTTGGGCCTGGATCCGTTCGCCCGCTTCGATGCGCTACGCGGGCGTGTGGGTATCGTCTTCCAGAACGATCGCCTGCTGCCTTGGCGCACCGCGCTGGAGAATGTCGCCTTTGGCCTTGAAATTCTCCATCTCCCCAAAGAGGAACGCCATCGGAGGGCGCTTGCCTGGCTTGAACGAGTGGGTCTCGCGCAATTCGTCAATTCCTATCCTCACCAACTTTCGGGGGGCATGCGCCAACGTGTTTCCATTGCCCGTACCTTTGCCATCGAGCCGCCCCTGCTGCTGGCCGACGAGGCATTCAGCGCGCTCGACGAGCTCACCGCGGCATCCCTGCGGCGCGACTTGCTGGGGTTGATCGAGGAAACGAATAAAACAACGCTGTTCATCACCCACTCGGTTCCCGAGGCTGCCAGCTTGGCGGGGCGGGTGCTGGTGCTGGGCCGCCCCGGGCATGTAGTGCATGAAATCGATGTCGCCCGTATGCTTGCGGAAGGACGCTCCCGCCACGATGCCGAGAATGAGGTTCGCCTGGGCCTGCAACTTGCGCGTGACGCGTACGATGGCAGCGGTGACTTTTCCGCCGCCGGGCGGACACCCATGCGAAGCGCGTCTATGAATGCGGGCGGTTAATCAGATAACGTATTTGCCAAGCGCAGGGAAGAGGAACGATGTGGATGGACGACTCTCTCAATCCTGCCATGGAGGAGGTGCGATGCGGATGACCGACTCCCTCAATCCCGCCGGGGCGGCGCCACGTGACGAATCCCGAGCGGCGTCGAAGAAGGCATACGACGCCATTCTGGATCTCATCGTGCGGCAGGCGCTTAGACCAGGGCAGGCAACTTCCGTCACGGTGCTGTCGAATCAGCTGGGCATCGGTCGCACGCCCGTCAAGGAAGCGGTCACACGCCTGTCCGCGGAGAATGTGCTCACGGTGAAGGGGCGTCGCGGCACGTATGTCGCTGACGTCGGCGAAGAGGATATGCGGCATATTTTCGCGCTGCGTCGGCTGTTCGAAGGCTATGCGGCCCCCCTGGCCGCGCGAAATATCACGGCCGCCAGCCTGCGCGAGATGGAAGAACTGCTGGAGGTGATGGCCGACGAATCGTATCGGAGGCCTGCCGGTACGCGGTCACTGCCTCAGTTCGTGAATTCCGACGTCAAGTTTCACGACATCATCATCGAGGCGGCGGGCAACCCCTACCTCTATGCCCAGCATTGCGCGCTGCATTTGCATCAGCAAATTGTCACCTACCTCTCGCACTCCGACGGGCAGGACTCGCACGCGCGCCAGCAAGAACACGAGAACATCCACCAAGCGCTGGTGGACCGCGATGGCGAAGCGCTTCGGAACGCGCTTGCCACGCATACGCAAAGCGTGGAAAACAAGATCGTCACCGCCATCCACGAGCGCCGCGGCCAGCCATCGTCGTGATCCGCTGGGGATGAGAGGGAGTGCGAGACAAATGAGAGGTTGTTAATATTAGCTATAGATGATTAAATTCTGATAGTTGCTTGTGTTTCCACTTTTCAGAAAAGATTACCATGGCGAAACAAATCATCCACACCGATAAAGCGCCGGCCGCCGTCGGGCCTTACGCTCAGGCCGTTGCCGCCAAGGCGAGCCGAACCATTTATTTGTCGGGCCAGATCGGCCTGGAACCCGGGTCGGGCGAGCTCGTTTCAGAAAATTTCGAAGGCCAGGTGCGCCAGGCATTCGCCAATATGCAGGCCGTCGTGGAAGCGGCGGGTGGCACGCTGGCCGACATCGTCAAGCTGACGTTGTTCCTGACCGATCTCGGCAAATTCGCAAGCGCCAATGCCATCATGGCCGATGTCATCCCCCAGCCGTACCCGGCGCGCTCGACGCTTGGCGTGGCCAGTCTGCCCAAAGGGGCGCAATTCGAAGTGGAAGCGGTCGTCGTCTTGCCTTGATGACACGGTGTGCCCTCATCGTGAGCGCTCAACCCTTCCGGCTGGGGTTTGCGCGCCGCCCGATCGGTGCTCGGCGCATTGCATTCGGGGGATTGATCCTTGGTGATGGTGGGCAGATGTCGCCCGGCTGGCATGCATGCTTTGTCGGTTGGCCGTCGTGAATACGAGTTCTCCGTGCGCGGAGTCGAGCCCCCCGGCGAAGCGCTCCGCGCGGCCGTCGCCGCTGGCGCGCAAGTTGGCGCAGCTGGGCCTGCGATGCCCGGAAGACTTCGTCGTGCATCTACCTTTCCGGTACGAAGATGAAACGCGCGTCGTATCCGTGTCGTCGCTGCGGCCAGGCATGAACGCACAGATCGAAGGGCATGTCATCGGCTGCCAGGTAGATTTCAGGCCGCGGCGGCAGTTGCGCGCCCAGGTGGCCGACGATACTGGCCTGTTGAATTTGCGTTGGTTGAATTTCTACGCCAGCCAACGCAAGCAACTGACGCCAGGCCGTCTGCTGCGGGTGCGTGGCGAGGTGCGCGGCGGCTTCTCTGGCCTTGAAATGGTGCATCCAAGAATCGGCCGCGCCGACAGCCCGCTGGCGGAATCACTCACGCCGGTGTATGCAACCATGCAAGGCCTGGCGCAGCCGGCGCTCAGACGGCTGATCGACGATGCGCTACAGCGGGTCGATCTGTCCGATACGCTACCACTTGCCATCCGTCAGCGGTATGAACTGCTGCCGTTCGACCAGGCCATAAAGTTTTTGCATCACCCGCCGCCCAGTGTTTCGTACGACGAGTTGGTCGAACATGAGCATCCGGCGTGGCGGCGTATCAAGTTCGACGAGTTGCTGGCGCAGCAGTTGGCCCTGGCCGCCGCGCGCGCACGGCGGCGCGCGCAGCATGCGCGGCCGTTGTGCGGTGCCGGCGACCTGGCCGAGCGGCTCGAACGAAGTCTGCCGTTTTCGCTGACGCCGGCTCAGGCGCGCGTCGTGGCCGAGATTCGCGGCGATCTCGAGCGCGACTATCCCATGTTGCGCCTGTTGCAGGGGGATGTGGGGTGCGGCAAGACTGTGGTGGCGGCGCTGGCGGCAGCGCGGGCGATCGATGCGGGTGCGCAGGTGGCCATCATGGCGCCCACAGAAATCCTGGCGGAACAGCATTTCCGCAAGCTTGCCGATTGGCTTGAACCGCTGGATGTCCGGGTCGCCTGGCTCACTGGCAGCCAGCGGGTGGGTGATCGGCGGTCCAACCTTCGCGATGTGGCAAGTGGTGACGCGCAACTCGTGGTTGGCACGCAGGCGCTCATCCAGGATGGCGTCGAATTCGCGGATCTGGGTTTGGTCATTCTCGATGAGCAGCACCGCTTCGGTGTCGATCAGCGATTGCGCCTCAGTCGCAAGGGTGAAATGGGCGCGCTGCCCGATGCGTTGATCCCGCATCAGTTGCACATGAGCGCCACGCCGATTCCACGCAGCCTTGCCATGACCTTTTTTGCCGATCTCGATATTTCGGTGATCGATCAGTTGCCGCCGGGCCGCCATCCGGTCATCACCAAACTGGTGGCCGAACCACGGCGCGATGAAGTCATCGCGCGCATCATGGCGGAGGTGCGCCGCGGCCGGCAGGCGTATTGGGTGTGCCCGCTGGTGGAGGAGAGCGAGGCGCTGCAGCTGCAAACCGCGGTGGATACGCAGGCAAGCCTGGCGGCGGCCCTGCCGGATCTGCGGGTGGGGCTGGTGCATGGCCGCCTGCCGGCGGCGGAGAAGAATGAGACGATGCGGCGATTTCAGGCTGGCGGCATCGATGTGCTGGTGGCGACCACCGTCATCGAAGTGGGCGTCGATGTGCCCAACGCGTCGCTCATGGTCGTCGAGCATGCCGAGCGCTTCGGGCTGGCGCAGTTGCACCAGCTGCGCGGCCGCGTGGGCCGGGGCACTGCGCAATCGGCATGCGTCCTGATGTACCAGGCGCCGTTGTCGAAGGTGGCGCGCGAACGGTTGCGGGCGATGTACGAGACGTCCGACGGTTTCGAGATTGCGCGGCGCGACCTCGAGCAGCGCGGCCCGGGCGAATTCCTGGGGGTTCGCCAGTCGGGAGAGGCCTTGTTTCGTTTTGCCAATTTCGAAACCGATGGGCGCCTGGTGGAAAGCGCGCGTGATGCGGCGCGCGAACTGAGTGCCGCGTACCCCGAGTGGGTGGGCGCGCACTTGCGACGCTGGGCGCGAGGGCGCGAGGATTTTCTGCGTAGTTGACCTTTTGGCGGCGTGTGAGCGGTTCTTGTTTATTGGGATGATGACATGACTCTGACGGAACTCAAATATATCGTGGCAGTGGCGAGGGAACGCCATTTCGGACGCGCCGCGGAGGCGTGCTTCGTCAGCCAGCCCACGCTGTCGGTCGCCATTCGCAAACTGGAAGACGAACTGGGCGTCGTGCTGTTCGAGCGCGGTGGTTCCGAGGTTGGCGTCACGCCCATCGGGCAGAGGGTCGTCGCGCAGGCCCAGCGTGTTCTGGAGGAGGGCGCCAACCTGCGCGAGATCGCGCGCGAGGGCCACGACCCGTTGGCCGGACCACTGCGCGTCGGCGTAATCTATACCATCGGACCCTACCTTCTGCCCAAACTGGTGCCCACCCAGATTGCCGCGACGCCGCAAATGCCACTGTTGCTGCAGGAAAACTACACCGCGCGCCTGCTCGAGCTGTTGCGCCAGGGAGAGATCGACTGCGCCATTGTCGCGCTGCCGCTGCCCGACTGCGGATTGATGGTGCGGCCACTCTACGATGAGCCGTTCCTCGTTGCCGTGCCTCGCCATCATGCCTGGGCGAACCGCCGGGAAATTCTATCGTCCGAACTCAAGGACGAGACGATGTTGCTGCTGGGCACCGGACACTGTTTCCGCGACCAGGTGCTCGAGGTCTGCCCCGAGCTGCAGCGCTACTCCGCGGCCGTCGAAGGGATACAGCGCACTTTCGAGGGCTCGTCGCTGGAGACCATACGGCACATGGTCGCGGCGGGCATCGGCATTACCGTCCTGCCCGCAAGCTCGTTGTCCATGCCCGGCATGCAGAGCAACCTGCTGGCATACATTCCGTTCAAGGAACCCGTGCCCGATCGCCGTGTCGTGCTGGCATGGCGCAAGAGTTTCCCGCGGGTCAGCGCCGTGGACGCCTTGATCGCTTCCGTGCACGCCTGCGGATTGCCCGGAGTGAACTATGTCGGCGACGCGCAGCCGCATGAACTGGTGGAGGCCTGACCACCACGGGCGGGCTGGCATCCGGCCACGATCGGCGGCGCACGCCTCGTATTTTCGCGCGCGATCGATGGCCGCCTGCGCGAGGCGCTTGCTCAAATGGCGGGGGCGAAAGTCTTACAATGGCCGCCCAGGCGCAGCAGGACGCATTACCGCGCGAATTTCCATTTTTGCAGATTGGGTGATTGCATGGCAGAGGACCTCAGGCTGGCCTTCATCGGCGGCGGCAACATGGCCAGCGCGCTGGCGTCGGGGCTGATCGGCAAGCACTGTTCCGCGGCCGACATTCATGTCGTCGATCCGTCGGCGAGCGCGCTCAACGCGTGGGCGCGGCGCGGTGTGTCGGCGGCATCGGCGGCCGATCGAACGTTAGAGCGGTATGGCGTCTGGCTTTTCGCCGTCAAGCCACAGGTGTTGAAAACGGCCGTCCAGGCGTGTCGGCCATTCCTGCGGCCGGAAACGCTGGTCGTCAGTATTGCCGCCGGGGTGCGCGCGGGCACGGTGGCCGCGTGGCTGGGTGGTGACGACGGGCCGCATGATCGCCTCGTACGTTGCATGCCGAATACCCCCGCGCTGATTGGCGAGGGAGTCAGCGGCCTGATGGCGCTGACGGGCGCGTCGGCTGACGACAAGGCGTTGGCCGAGCGGCTCCTGGGAGCGGTGGGGCGTGTCGTATGGGTTGCCGACGATGCGGCCATCGACGTGGTCACGGCGCTTTCCGGCAGCGGGCCGGCCTATGTGTTCCTGTTTCTGGAAGCGATGGTGGCCGCCGCCGTTTCTCAGGGGCTGACGGCTGAACAGGCCAGAATTCTGGCGCTGGACACGCTGGGTGGCGCCACCAAGCTGGCGGCGACCTCGCCGGAACCCCTGTCGCGCCTGCGTGAGCGTGTAACTTCGAAGGGAGGTACGACGGCCGCCGCACTGGAAGTGTTTCGTCAGGAGCGATTCGAAGCGATCGTCGCGCAGGCCATGGCCGCCGCGCGTGACCGGGCGGCCGCCATGGCCGCCGAGTTTCACTGAAACTGATGGGCCCGGACGTCGCGCGGGCTTGCGCTTCGTTCGTTCAGTCCACGGGTACCATTACCGTTTTGACTTCAGGTGCTTTGCCAGAAACGCCTCCATGCGCTCGTAGAACTCGAACTTGTTCTCGTCGTTGTGGAAGCCATGGCCTTCGTTGTCTTTCACCAGGTAATCCACATCGACGCCGCGTTGCTTCAGCGCCGCCACCATCTGGTCGCTTTCCGCT
>SCQX01000123.1 GCA_004298545.1 Candidimonas sp.
CAGGTTCTTTGTTTGCTGTCTTCGCTTACCACATGCGACACTTCCCTTCCTCCGCCAGCGGCCTTGGAAAGGTAAAGTAAAAATAAAAAGCGGACAAATCAATACACATAGCGCCAGATTCTATCACTGCAAATACCGCGCGTAAAGGGGAACACGCCTCCGTGTTGGGTTTTCCGCACCGCGGTTTCGTGCACCTCCGACCGTCGCGTGCCGGGGGCGCGCCTTCACCACCCAGCGAACTACGGCGCGTGCATGTAGTTCCTACGACCTCTGTACACCGAGGCGCGCCGCTCGAAGGCGCTTCGACGCACGCTACCCACGGCCTCGCATAATTGATTGAGGCGTGGACACCGGTGGCTTGCGGGCGGCTTCCCTGACAATCACTAGAGAGCGCATCCGCCACTTCGCCAATCGATCAATAATGAGAACCTATCTGCCGGATAACACCAATAGTTCATGCGTAATATTACGACGGTAAAATTCAAATGGATACAGTACGGTAAATACGGAAGAGCACTCATAGATAATGGAGAATCTGTATCTTACATATTAATCGACCATTGCGAGGCAGCAGGTGATACCATAATGATCACTCGTATAGAGCCTTATCGGCCACACGCTCCGTATTCGAGACACCGGCACCTATCCACCGGTGGTGGCTTGGTGCACCCCGCCGCGGGGCGCACCGCCTTACGCCCCTCAATGTCATCGGCGCGACCCCGTCGTTTCAGAAGCGCGGTGGCGACATCAACGGGACAGCAACGATGTGGATCACCGCAAATTGAAGTCAATTGAAATTACCATACCCTATACATGATTACCGGCAACCTCTTATTGGAAACCTTGCCATTACAATATGTACACGCATGATGTTCATATATCAATACTTCAAAGTGTTGTAATTATGATTATAAATGTCATGTACCCTGCCATTTTAATCATGGCCGCGCGCTTTCACGCAGAATACATAACGGCTCCGTCACCGCGACCATTCTCGGTTCAGAATAATCAAACGCAAAGGACATGCGTATGGGCCATATGAACCACGCGAACCACGCGCTGCTGCTGGCAACATCGGCCGTCGCCCTGTGCATCGCCAGCCCGACAAACGCGGTTACACTCAAACAGGTCAAAGATCGCGGCTACGCGCGCATCGCTGTCGCCAACGAGATTCCCTATGGGTACGTCGATCCAAGCGGTACGGCAAAAGGCGTCGGCCCGGAAGTGGCCACACGCATCATGGGGCAACTCGGCGTCAAAAAAATTCAATGGGTCGCCACCAACTTCGGCTCCCTGATTCCGGGCCTGCTCGCCAACCGATTCGACATGGTTGCCGCTGAAATGGCGGTGCTGCCGCCACGCTGCAAGGTGGTCATCTTTTCCGAACCCAACAGCTCTTACGGGGAAGGATTGCTGGTTGCCAAGGGAAACCCATACCAGCTTCATTCTTACCAGGCATTCGCCAAGAATGGCAGGAAAATCGCCATCATGGCTGGCGCCGACCAACTCGAAATACTACAGGCGCTGAAGATTCCAGATGAACAAATGGTTACGATTTCAAGCAATGCGGACGCCATTTCCACGGTGGCCACGGGCCGAGCGGCCGGCTACGCCGCCACCAGCCTGACCGTCGGCCAACTTGCCGCCAGAAGTTCGAAAGTGGAAGTAGCCATCAACTTCAAAGATCCGGTCATCAACGGGAACGCCGCCAGAAGCTGGGGTGCGTTCGCGTTCTCCAAACAGTCGGCCGGCCTGCGCGATGCCTTCAATGGAAAGCTGGATGCCTTCAAAAAGACACTGGCATGGCGCAAGATCATGGCCCGGTACGGGTTCACCCAGGCCGACGACAAAGCCTCGGCGGAAAAAACGACGCACGATCTGTGCGCGGGCCGATGAACTGGTCGCTCTACGGCCCTGCGCTGCTGCAAGGGGCGTGGGTGACGACAAAGCTCACGCTCTACTCGACAGCGCTCGGGTGCGTGGTGTCCTTCGCCCTCGGCGTTGGCAAACTATCATCGAACTGGGTCGTCAAAATTGTCTCGCTGTTTTTCATCGAGATATTTCGCGGCACGTCGCTGCTGGTCCAGTTATTCTGGCTGTACTTCGCGCTACCGGTTTTCGGGCAGGCCATCGGCGTCGATCTCCGGCTGCCGCCGGTGGTGGCCGGCACAATCGCATTGAGCCTGAACATCGGCGCCTACGGCGGGGAAATCGTTCGGGGCGCCATTCAGGTGGTGCCGGCCAGCCAGCGCGATGCGGCATGCGCCCTGAACTTCACACGGCGCCAGATGCTATGGCGCATCGCCATCCCGCAGGCCCTCCCGGAAATGATGCCGCCGTTCGGCAACCTGGCAATACAGAACCTCAAGGATACGGCGCTCGTATCACTCATCAGCCTTGGTGACTTGGCATTCCGCGCCGAACAAATCCGTACCTTCACGCAGGACAGCGGCACGGTCTACACCGTACTGCTGTTCATGTACTTCGGCATGGCGCTGGTGCTTGCTGCCATCATGCGATCGATCGAACGTTCGGTGGGGCGCTGGCGCGCCGGAGGGTCGTGACATGCTATTCGGCATCCATTGGGACACGACTAGCGGCTGGACATTCGCGAGCTCCATCCTGCCCATCCTGCTGCGCGGGCTGCTGGTCACCATCGAGGCAACACTGGCGGGGTTCCTGGTGGCGGCCGTGCTCGGCCTGGTTCTGGCCGCGCTCAATGGCGCGCGCTCGAGGGCCATTTCATGGCCGGCAAGATTCATCACCGAATTCCTGCGCGACACCCCGCTGCTCATCCAGCTGTTCTTCCTCTATTACGTGTTACCGGACTACGGGCTCGTGCTTCCCGCCTTCCTGACGGGCGCCCTGGCCCTCGGCGCACAATACAGCGCGTATCTGTCCGAAGTCTACCGGGCGGGGCTCGAATCCGTGGCGCGCGGCCAGACCGACGCGGCGCGCGCGCTGGATCTTCCCGCGTCACGGTCATTCGTCATCGTCGTCCTGCCGCAGGCAATTCCCCGCATCGTTCCCGCAATGGGTAATTACCTGGTGTCCATCATGAAAGACGTGCCCGTACTTTCGGTCGTGTCGGTGCTGGAAATGCTCAACGTCGCCAAGATCATCGGTGACCGCACGTTCGACTACATGATTCCGCTGTCGATGGTGGGCGGCTTGTACCTCGTGCTGACGCTCGTCGCCGCCGCCGGCGTGCGCCTCATCGACTCCCACCTTCCCAAACAAGGGTTCCCTTTACGATGAACGACGCCTCCATCATCAGATTTGATGGTGTCGTCAAACGATTCGGCGACACCATGATCCTCGATTCCTTGAATTTCACGGTCGACAAAGGGGAAAAAGTCACCATCATCGGTCCATCCGGTTCGGGAAAATCCACCTTGCTGCGCATCCTGATGACGCTCGAAACGATCGATGCGGGCGTCATTTACA
This sequence comes from Candidimonas sp., assembly GCA_004298545.1. Taxonomy (GTDB): domain Bacteria; phylum Pseudomonadota; class Gammaproteobacteria; order Burkholderiales; family Burkholderiaceae_B; genus SCQX01. The sequence goes on from SCQX01000123.1 coordinate 3,448, forward strand.
TCAATGGCGACCCGCTGTGGCACGAAAGAAAGGACGGCCGGCTCATTCCCGCAAGCGACGCTCATCTGCGCGGAATGCGCAAAGAGGTGGGCATGGTATTCCAGCAATTCAACTTATTCCCGCATATGACGGTGCGGCGCAACGTCACCGAAGCGCCCAGGTACGTGCTGAAATTGTCGAAAGGAAAGGCAACCGCGCGCGCCGAGAAATACCTGGATCTCGTCGGGCTGTCCGATCACGCCGACAAATTTCCCAGTCAGCTGTCGGGCGGTCAGCAACAACGGGTCGCAATCGCGCGCGCACTGGCAATGCATCCCAACATCATGCTGTTCGACGAACCCACGTCGGCGCTCGACCCGGAACTGGTCGAGGAAGTCCTGAACGTCATCCGCCGCCTGGCGAGCGAACACGACCTCACCATGCTGCTGGTCACCCACGAGATGCGGTTTGCGGAACAAATTTCCGATCGCGTCTGCTTCTTCGACAAGGGACGAATCGTCGAGGAAGGCCCGCCCGGCGACATCATGGTTTCACCGCGGGAACCCCGTACACGAGAATTCCTCAAGGGGTTCATCGCCCGCGACTGAAGAAACCGCGTAAGACGCGGGCGCGGTTCCCAGCGGCACCACTGGCGCGCGGGATGCGCGCGCCGCAATGTACTCGGGGCGAGGCTCGAGGCCGTATTGCGGATCGCGCGGCACGTTGTCCACGCTGTTGTAGACCACGAACAGGTTGGTGCGCGGCAACGGTGAAATATTCCCCGACGACCCATGCATGGTGTTGCAATCGAAGAACACCACGGATCCCGCATCCGCCATCATGGCCTCAACGCCACGCGAGTCCGCGAGCAGCCGCAAACTTACCGGATCGGGGACACCGTATTCCTGCTGTCGCAGGGAAGTTTGGTAATTATTGTGCGGCGTCTGGCCACGACACGAAATGAACTGCTGGTGGGAGCCCGGCATGAGCATCAGCGGCCCATTGCAGGCGGTATTATCCGTCAACAGCAGCGAGCAACTCAGCGCGCGCATGCGCGGCATGCCATCCTCGACATGCCAGGTTTCGAAATCGGAGTGCCAGTAGAATTCTTTGCCCTCGAAGCCAGGTTTCAAATTGGCCCGAGATTGATGAACGTAGACTTCCGAGCCCAGTATCTGACGGGCAACATTCACCACGCGCGGATCACGCACCCACCGTGCGACGGCGCCACTCAAACGATGCACCCGAAATATGGAGCGAATCGCGCGGCCACGCGGTTCGATCACCGCCTCATCCAATGCCCTGATCGCCGGATCGGCCCGCATGCGCCCCACTTCGACCAGCAAGTCGCGTGTCTCGTCGGGCGAGAACAAGCCTCGCATCAACAGAAAACCATCACGCTCATACGCGGCCAGCTGCTCACCGGACAGCGCGTCGGCATAAGCGCCGTTGCCATAGATAACCGGGTCTTGACGGGCAACGATGGCCGCGTCCCGATCGGTACGTGATACGTAGACATCACTGACGGTCGTGCTCATGTGCATTCTCCTGTTCAGGCGGAAGCCGGCTGCGCGGCCGGATAAACTCCGGCGCTGTCGTGCACCTCCTGGCCCGTCAGCGGGGGATTGAATACGCAAATGACACGCAATGGCCGTTTACCGCCGCGCAGCCAATGCTCGTCGTGCTGATCCAGGGCGTACACGACGCCTGGCCCGAGCGCGTATTTGCGACCGTCGGCGGTCGTTTCAAGTTCACCATCGCCCTCGATGCACCACACGGCTTCCAGATGATTGCAGTAATGGATGTGCGTTTCCGTACCCGGGAAAATGACGGTTTCGTGAAACGAAAATCCCATTCCGTCGCGCGCCAGCAGCACGCGGCGGCTTAGCCAATTATCGGTTTTGACTTCGTGCGACGTTCCGATCACGTCGTTGATATTCCTTACTATCACCGCTTCTTCCCCCCCGTCTCGAGCACCCGCACATTGGTCAACCCCTGGCCGATCACCGCGCCCACCGCATCCTCGATGGCGTCCAGGCCCTTGCGCAACAACGCATCCCCCATGGTCAGCGCGGGCAACAGTTTGAGTACCTCGTCATGGGCGCCGGCGGTTTCGACCACCACGCCGCGCTCGAACGCGGCATGCGCGATGCGGCCCGCCACGCCATCGGCCCGCGGTGCCACGAGCCCCTGAATCAGCCCCCTGCCGCGCACACTCAACCCCGCCCCACGGTAACTATGGGCAAGGTTTTCCAGCCAATCGCGCACCAGCCGTTCCTTGCGCGCCGTCTCGTCGCTCAACGCCCGGTCGGTCCAGTAAGTTTCAAGGGCCTGCGCGGCGGTCACGAAAGCAAGATTGTTGCCACGGAACGTGCCGCTATGCGCGCCCGGTTTCCAGATGTCCAGTTCGGGGCGAAACAGTACCAGAGACATGGGCAGGCCAAACCCGGAAAGCGATTTCGACAGCGTGATGATGTCGGGTTGTATGCCGGCCGCTTCAAAGCTGAAGAAATTCCCCGTGCGGCCGCAACCGACCTGGATGTCATCGACGATAAGCAGCATGTCGTATCGCCGGCACAACCGTTCCAGGTCTTTGAGCCAGCGCCAGCTGGCTACATTCACGCCCCCTTCGCCTTGAACCGTCTCGACGATCGCGGCCGCCGGGTGATCCAGCCCGCTGGCCGGATCGTCCAGCAGGCGCTCCAGGTAGGTCATGGTATCGACGTCCGGCCCGAAATAGCCGTCGTATGGCATGAAGGTGACGTTTGCAAGCGAGAAACCCGCAGCCTGCCGGAACTTCCTGTTGGCGGTCGCCGCAAGCGATCCGCCGCTGACACCGTGAAAACCGCGGGTGAACGAAATGACGTTGGATCGGCCTTTCACCTGGCGCGCCAGTTTCAGGGCCGCTTCCACGGCATTGGTTCCGGTTGGCCCCGTGAACTGAAGTTTATAGTTCCAGCCACGCGGCGCGAACAGTACCCGCTTGACCGTCTCCAGAAAATACTTCTTGGCACCGGTTGCCATGTCCAGTCCGTGTACCACGCCATCGGTATCCAGATACTCGAGCAGCCGCCGCTTCAGCACCGGATTGTTGTGTCCGTAATTGAGAGTGCCGGCACCGCTGAAAAAATCGACGTACTCGGTATTTTCCTCATCGATCAGCAACGAGCCGCGGGCCTGAGTGAACACCACGGGAAACGATCGAATGTAGCCACGAACCTCAGACTCCATCCGTTCAAATATTTTCAGATCCATTTTTTCCCTCTTTCATTGGCGGGTCGAACGGCCCGATGCGCAGCAGCGGCTCATCGTCGTGTCCGCCCGGCCCGAACAGGCGCCGGTCGAACAACGGCGACTCGCACACTGGCGCATGCAGCGCGCGCGCCACGTGGAAAAACATGCGACGGGAAGATTCATTCGATGGCGTGACGGTCGTCTCGATGTAGCGAACACCGGCCAGTTCCCGACGCATGAGCAAATGCCGCAACATGCGCGGGCCGAGCCCCCTGCCGCGGGAACCCCGATGCACAGCCACCTGCCATATGAACAACACGTCAGGCCGCCGCGGCGGAATGAACGCGGAGACGAAGCCGCGCAGGCACCCGCCCGCACGCGCCACAACGCAGGTCGACGAGAAATGCTCCGCCAGCAACAAATAGGTGTAGACCGAGTTCAGATCCAGCGGCGCGCATTGCGCAACCAGTGTGTGAATGCCCCGCCCGTCCGCCCGCTCAGGCGCCTGCAGCTTCAAGTCGGCGTGGACGACCCGTACCGCATCACCACCGCGTTCCGGTGCGCGAACGGTATCGGTGGCGCCGCCGCACATCACACCACCAGCCCCGACTCGGGGGGAGCGCCATCGGTGGGGACATCGAGCAGCGGCGATGCTTCACCCCGCGCATCCCGCAACTCGGGGGCGCGAGCCTCGATCAGTTCCACCACGCGTTCAAGCGAGAGCGTGATGGTTGCCTGTTCGAGTTCGGGCAACGCATTCAGGGCATCGGCCAATTGTTTTTGCAGCGGTGACGGCGTTTCGCGCGCCAGCGCAACCCCTTTTTCAGTGGCGGATACAAAAACGATACGGCGGTCTTCGCGGCCGCGTTCGCGGCGCGCCAGACCCTTGTCTTCGAGGCGGTCGAGTATGCCAACCACGGTGCTGGCACTGACATGCATTTCGCGACTGATTGCCGTGGCGGTGAGCGGGCCATGATCGATCACCGTGCGCAGACAGACCAACTGCGGCGCCGTAATGTGGCTGCACGCCGCCAACTGACGCGAATGCACCGCGATTGACCGGGTGATGCGCCGCAGCGCCCGGAGAATGCGCAGATCATACGGTTCAGATGCTTTCAAAGACTGGGCTGGGTTGGTCATGGCACTAATGAATCCCTGTGAATTCATTTCTGTTGAAACTATATGACGTCTAATTTTATGGTCTAGAACGACATGCGTCAACCCAAAACCAACATCCAGAACCAATGCCCGATGCCGATGCCAATGGGTGATGGACAATGAACGATGGGCAATGAGTGACGGGCGACGCGGATTCACACGACGGGCGCGATGCGACAACCGTCGTATCGCGCAGCAACGCGGCTACCGGATACGAGCAGCCAAGATCGCGAAGAATTCCGCGCGCGCCAGGCCGCATCGCGCAGCGACCCGGCCACTCGATTCACACACCGGGTGCAATCAAGCCGTGCCGCCCACCGTCAGGCCATCGATGCGCAGGGTGGGCATTCCCACGCCGACAGGAACACTCTGGCCCTCTTTGCCGCAGGTGCCCACTCCCGAATCCAGGCGCAAGTCGTTGCCAATCAGGCGTACCCGCGTCATCGCCTCGGGGCCGCTGCCAATCAGCGTCGCCCCCTTCACCGGACAGGTCACCCGGCCGTTCTCGATCAAATAGGCTTCAGATGCCGAGAACACGAACTTGCCATTGGTGATGTCGACCTGCCCACCCGCGAAATTGACCGCGTACAAGCCTTTGTGAACCGACGCCACGATGTCTTCC
>SCQX01000124.1 GCA_004298545.1 Candidimonas sp.
CTCGCGCGGGCCGTTGCGGGTGAGGCGGGGGTGCCATTCTTTTCGATCTCCGGCTCCGAATTCGTTGAAATGTTCGTGGGCGTCGGCGCGGCGCGCGTCCGCGACCTGTTCGAACAGGCGCGGGCCAAGGCGCCCGCCATCATCTTCATCGACGAACTCGATGCGCTGGGTCGCGCGCGCGCCATGGGGCCGGCATTCGGCGGGCATGACGAAAAAGAGCAGACACTCAACCAGTTGCTCGCGGAGTTGGACGGTTTCGACCCGTCGCGCGGCCTGGTGCTGCTGGCGGCCACCAACCGCCCGGAAATTCTCGACCCCGCGCTCCTGCGCGCCGGGCGCTTCGACCGCCAAGTTCTTGTCGACCGGCCCGACAAGCAGGGCCGCGTCCAGATACTGGGTGTGCATCTGAAGAAAGCGAAACTGGCGGCAGACATCTCGCCCGAAGAAGTTGCCGCCCTCACGCCCGGATTTACCGGGGCTGATCTGGCAAACCTCGTCAACGAGGCCACGTTGCTTGCCACGCGGCGCAAGGCGGACTCGGTGGCGATGGCGGATTTCACGCATGCCATCGAGCGCATCGTGGCGGGCCTCGAGAAGCGCAATCGCCTGCTCATCCCGAAAGAGCGTGAAATCACCGCATACCACGAAATGGGGCACGCCCTGGTGGCGATGGCGCTGCCGGGCAGTGACATGGTCCATAAGGTATCGATCATCCCGCGCGGCATCGGGGCGCTGGGCTACACCATCCAGCGTCCCACCGAGGAACGTTTCCTGATGACGGGCGAGGAATTGGAAAACAAGATGGCCGTGCTGCTGGGCGGGCGCGCCGCCGAGAAGCTCGTGTTCGGGCATTTATCCACCGGCGCGGCCGACGACCTCGCGAAAGTCACCGACATTGCGCGCGCCATGGTCACGCGCTATGGCATGAGCGCGCGTCTGGGCCACGTCGCGCTCGAAAAGGAACACCGGTCGTTCCTCGCGTCCGACCAGCCGTTTTTCAACTCCCGGGAGCGCGACTATCCGGAAGAGACCGCCGCGGCGATCGACGCGGAAGTCAAGCGCATCCTGGACCAGGCTTTCGACCACACACTTGCGCTGCTTGAAGCCCGCAGGGGTGCGCTCGACCGCTCGGCACGCCTGCTGCTGCAAAAAGAGACCCTCGACGAAGCGGACCTGCTGTCGTTTCGCGAGGCTGGGGGGTGACCGCTCGCCGCGGCGGCGGAACGGGGCACGCCGCGCGGGCGATCCGGTGAGTGTGCAATGGCCGCCAGCCGGGCCGTTCGCGCCATGCCGGGGTGGCGGGTGAGGGGTGCCGGCCGGGTATACTCAAACAGTGTGTCGTCATTTCCGACTAGGAGGAAAAACAGATGGCAGTCTATCAGAGCCGGCTCACGGAAAAGCGCAAGGTCGCAGAGGGCACGATGGAGTTCGTGCTGGAGAAGCCCGCCGAACTGAGTTATCGAGCAGGGCAGTTCTTCGACATCATCCTGGAAAAGAGCACGCCGGACGCGGAAAAAAGCACTTATCAGCACGGCTTCTCCTTTGTAAGCGCGCCGTACGAGCCCTACATTGCGGCGGCGACCCGCATGCGCGCGAACTCGAAGTTCAAGCAGGCCCTGGGCGCGCTTCCCGTTGGCGCCCCTGTCAAGATCGAGGCGGTATGGGGTGAATACGTGCTGAGCCGCAAGACCGAGCAGCCCGCGGTGTTCCTGATCGGCGGCATTGGCATCACGCCGGTGCGCAGCATGGTGGCGCAGTCCACACACGACGCGAGCGGGCACAAGCTGACTCTCATCTTTTCGAATCGTCGTCCCGCGTACGCCCCCTTCGTGGACGACCTGAAAGGGTTCGCCGCGACCAATTCGAATTTCAAGTTCATCCAGGCGTACGACGAGCCGTCGGGAAACGCGGCGGACGAATCGGGTGTCATTACCGCCGAGATGGTCAAGCGCCACGTTCCCGACATCTTCGCCGTGAGGTACTACCTTTCGGGGCCTCCGCAGATGGTGCACGCCATGCGCGAGCTTCTCGTGAAGATGAAAATCGACGAAGAAGACATCAAGACCGAGGAATTTGACGGATATTGACGTCGTGCCCCGCGGGATACCTGCGATGGTGTAGAGGCGTGGCGGCGCGGGGCGTCCTCCCGGCCGATGAAGAACCCAACCGGAAACGGTTGGGTTCGGTGTGTGTGGTGGATCGCGTTGCCAATATTCGTGTGTCGAGCCGTTGCATGAATCTTCGCTGGCGTACTGATCTCGTCATATTCCTCGTCTGCATGGCGGGCTTGCTGGCCGGTTCCCTATTGTGGCTGGCCAACTTGCGGGCATGGGCGCAATGGGCCTGGGTGGCGGCCAGCGCGCCGGCGGTGCTTGTGCTGCTGCGCGGCGCACTCGTCGCGTTGCGCCGCCGCGAGGCTGGCGTCGATATGCTGGCGCTGGTGTCGATCAGTGGCGCGCTGGTCCTGCGCCAGGAACTCACGGCCACGGTGATCGCGGTAATGCTGGCCAGCGGCCATCTGCTCGAGAGCTTCGCCGAGCGGCGCGCGGGCCGCGAGATGACCGCCTTGCTGGCGCGGGCTCCCCGCGGCGCGCATCGCTACCGGAACGGCGCGCTGGTGGAAGTGCCGCTGAACGAAATCAGGATTGGTGATCGGTTGCTGGTGCGCCACGGCGAAGTCATCGCCGTCGACGGCACGACGCTTGCGCAACACGTCGTCCTGGACGAATCGACTCTCACTGGCGAGGCGCTGCCGGTGACCCATCCGCGCGGCGCGGCGCTGCGCAGCGGCAGTGTGAACGCGGGCGATGCCTTCGAGATGATTGCGACCGCCACGGCGGCGGACAGCACTTATTCGGGAATCGTGAGGCTGGTCGAGACCGCGCAGCGTTCGAGGGCGCCCGCCACGCGCCTTGCGGACCGCTATGCGATGTGGTTCGTGCCGTTGTCGCTGGCGGTGGCCGGCGTCGCGTGGTTCCTCAGCGGCGACCCCGTGCGGGCGCTGGCGGTCGTGGTCGTGGCCACGCCCTGCCCACTCATCCTGGCGGTTCCGGTTGCCCTGGTGTCGGCCATTTCCCGCTGTGCGCAACGCGGCATTCTGGTCAAGGGAGGCGGTGCGCTCGAGGCGCTGGCGGGCGCGCGCACGCTGTTTTTCGACAAGACGGGCACGCTGACCGGTGGACAGGCGCAACTGATCGAAATCGTCAACGCGGGGGTGGTGGGTGACGACGAGTTGTTTAGGCTCGTCGCGTCGCTGGAGCAGATGTCCCATCACGTCATCGCGGCGGCCGTCGTCGCCGCAGCGCACGCGCGGGCTATCGCGTTGAGCGAGCCCGGCGACACTCGCGAAGTCCCCGGTGCGGGCATACAGGGAATGGTCGACGGTCTGCGCCTGGCGACGGGTTCACACGCGTATGTTTCGGGCTTGGCGACGCTACCCCAATCCGTGAACGATCTGCTCGATCGGACCAGCGCCGATGGCACGGCCGTCGTATTGACCGCCGTGGATGGGCAGTATGCGGGCGCGCTGCTCCTGGCCGATCGCCTGCGTGTGGAAACGCCCCGCGCCTTGCGGTTACTGCGGCGCGCTGGCGTCCGGCGGATCGTGATGCTGACCGGCGATCGGCGCGAAGTGGCCGAGGCGGTGGCCATCGGTGTGGGGGTCGACGAGGTACTGGCCGGTCAGGCCCCCGCCGACAAGCTCGCCGCGATTGAGGCCGCCCGCAAGCTGGGGCCCACCGTGATGGTGGGGGATGGGGTGAACGATGCGCCGGCGCTGGCAGCGGCAACCGTTGGCGTGGCAATGGGCGCACGTGGCGCCACCGCCTCGGCTGAAGCCGCCGACATCGTGTTGCTGGCGGATCGCCTCGACCGTCTTGCCGAGGCGTTCCACATTGCGCGGCTGACGCGCCGCATCGCGGTGCAAAGCGTATTCGCCGGGATGGGTTTTTCGCTATTGGCGATGCTGGTGGCGGCCGGCGGGTATCTGGCGCCGCTGTTCGGGGCCGTGGTGCAGGAGGCGATCGATGTCGCGGTGATCGTCAATGCACTGCGCGTGTTGCGCATCCGGCCGCTGCGGGCCGTCCGGTATCGCCTGGCGGCAGCCGATGCCGAACGCTTGCGCGCCGAGCATCGGCGGCTCGCGCCGGTCCTCGACCGCCTTGGCGCGGTCATCGCCCGCCTGCGGTCCGCGGATCCCGCCGGGGCCTTGTCGGTGCTGACCGATCTGGACACGCTGTTGCGGGATCAGGTAATTCCTCACGAGGCCGCCGATGATCGCGACGTCTACCCGGTCATCGCCGAGCTGCTCGGCGGCGACGACCCGATGGCGGCGATGGGTCACACTCATCGGGAAATCTTCCGGCTGCATCGGCTGTTTGGAGCGGGCATCGCGCGTCTGCGCGCGCAGCCCACCGATGTCGATGCGCTGCACGATGTCCAGCGCATCCTGCACGCGCTGGACGCGATTCTTCGATTGCATTTCGCCCAGGAAGAAGAGATCTACCAGAGCGTGGCCGG
>SCQX01000125.1 GCA_004298545.1 Candidimonas sp.
TCACCGCGGAAAATCTGCGGCGTGCCCACGCCGCCATCGAAAGCGGACGAACGCGCGGCAAAATCGTACTCGAGGGCTTCTAAGACGCCGCGGCACCATGGATTCGCTCACGCATGTCGCGCCGGGCGGCCTGGATGCGTGAACCCGACTCGACCGGCTCGCCTTCGGTGGCGGACCTCGGGCACTGAGGCCGCATGGGAAAGCGGGCCGGCGAACTGACCGGAGCTCACCGGCTGGGCGCCGCGCCGCGCGGATTTGGCGGTGCATGACCCCGTTGCCGCGCCAGGGGAATTCAACTACGCTTGATCCAAATCACCACCGTCGGATCGATTGGAACCAACAATGACCCGACGGCACATCAGCCGGCGCCTATTGCTTGCAAGACTTCACAGACGACACTTCGAGCACATCACTCATGTTCAAGAAAATTCTGATCCCCACCGACGGGTCCACCCTCTCGGCCCAGGCGGCCAACATGGGCGTCAGCTTCGCCCAGGCGCTCGGCGCCGAGATCGTCGTGCTGCATGTCATCCAGCCATTCGCCGCGACGATCGGGTTCGACGGCATGGCCGCCGCCTATGCCATCACCGACGAAGACTACGACAGCCAGGCGGCGGAACGCGCCGCGAAATATCTCAAGGCGGTACTCGACCCCGCGGCCGCGGCGGGCATCAAGGCGCAGGGCAAAACCATCTCCGACTTCAACGTGGCCGAAGGCATTGTCCACGTTGCCAAGAAGGAAGGATGTGATCTAATCTTCATTGGCAGCCACGGACGCAGCGGCTTGTCGCGCCTGCTGTTGGGCAGCGTGACGATAAAAGTTCTGGGCCTGGCGAAAATCGCCATCCTCGTGCATCACATCGAAGAGCAGGGCATCGAAGAACAGAGCTGAATCCATGAGCAGTGTGATTTTTCATCGACCTGAAGATGCACCGCGTCGCGCCGCGCCGCTGAAGCCTGGCGAAGCCGTCAGCGATACCCGGGGCCGACCGCTGCGCGACCTGCGCATCTCGGTCACCGACCGCTGCAACTTCCGCTGCGTCTATTGCATGCCGCGCGAAGTCTTTGGAAAAGACCACGTCTTCCTCCCGCACAGCGCCTTGCTCACTTTCGAGGAAATCACCCGTGTCGCGCGAATCGCGCTGACCCAGGGCGTACGCAAGATCCGCCTGACCGGGGGCGAGCCCCTGGTACGCAAGGGCATCGAGAAACTGGTGGAAATGCTGGCCCAACTGCGCACCCCCGAGGGAAAGCCGCCCGAGCTCACGCTGACCACCAACGGCAGTTTGCTGGCACGCAAGGCACGAGCGCTGGCCGACGCGGGCCTGACCCGCATTACCGTCAGCCTCGACGCACTGGACGATGCCCTGTTCGACCGCATGAGCGACAGCGCCATACCGGTGGCGACGATTCTGGCGGGCATCGAGGCGGCCGCGCAGGCCGGCCTGAAACCCGTCAAAGTCAACATGGTGGTGCGACGGGGCATGAACGACCAGGAAATCGTGCCGATGGCGCGGCATTTTCGCCACAGCGGCCATATCCTGCGCTTCATCGAGTACATGGATGTCGGCAACAGCAATGGCTGGCGCATGGATGAAGTCGTCACCGGCGCCGAAATCGTGCGGCGCATCGGCAGCGAATTCGCCTTGCGGCCGGTGCAGCCCCAATACCGCGGCGAAGTCGCCGCGCGCTGGGCCTACGCAGACGGCGCTGGCGAAATCGGCCTGATCACCAGCGTATCGCAGCCCTTCTGCGGCAACTGCACACGTTTGCGTCTGTCGCCGGAAGGGCAGCTCTTCACGTGCCTCTTCGCCGAACAGGGGCACGACATCCGCGCCCTGTTGCGGTCAGGGGCCACCGACCAGGCGCTCACCGATCGCCTGGCGGGGGTCTGGCTCGTCCGCGGCGATCATTATTCGGAACTGCGCGGTTCGGCTCATCGCGATCACAAAATCGAGATGAGCTATATCGGCGGCTGAACCGGTGGCGCCTCCCGGGCAAAGAATCGACGGTCTGATCCTGGCCGGCGGCCAATCCACGCGCATGCGCACGCCGGGTCAACCGGATACCGACAAAGGCCTGCTGC
>SCQX01000126.1 GCA_004298545.1 Candidimonas sp.
CGTCGTCCGTTTTCTACTCTCGACCGAACGCCAACGTCATACGCTCGCGCGTTTACCGCCAGCAGGCAGCGGCGCATGACGACAGTTTATGCGCAACGCCGCCGCATCGGCGAGTCCGTCACGCAACCACGGGATGCGCATCCGTTGAGAATCTTGGGAACCGGCGAGGCAGACCGATGCAAAACCTTGGAACACGGGCGTGCCGGGACCGGCCGTCCCGCTCATCCGCTCGAAAAAGACGCATGGGTCACCGGGACGCCGCAGGCTTCGTTTGCGCCACCGCCGGTGGCGCCATCACTTACCGCTCGAAGCAGCGAGAGCAGCATGCCGTTCAGCGGTGTCGCGACACCGAGCTGCTTTCCGCGGGAAACAATGGCGCCGGTCAACGCCTCGACCTCAAGGGCACGACCACCGAGCCGGTCGAAATACATCGAAGTTCCCGCATCGGCCGGATAGGTCAGCAGCGTTGCCATGATTCGTGCCGCTTCATCGTCGTCAAGGCGGGCGCCATCAGCACGGCCGACTTCCACGGCTTCCCGAAGGACGGCCAGACACAAATCCTTGATGTCCTCGCGCCGGAATACAGCCTGGCGCTGCAAGGTCAGGGCCGTGATGGGGTTGGCAACCGCATTGATGAGCAGCTTGCGCCAGGCGAGCGTGGCGAAGTCGGCGCTCAGCAAGACCCGCATCGGCGTACCCGCCAACAACCCGGCAAAGTCCCGCCCGTCCGCGTCATTGCGCACCGCCAGTTCGTGCTGGCCCGCACGCCGAAAACGCATGCGATCCGGCGCGAGCTTCTCGCCGTTGTAATAGACAACCGTTGGCACGATAGCGGCCATCCCCACGTGCGGCGCGAGGCGGGTGGCCTGGCCGATGCCATTCTGCAGGACCGCCACGCGGGTACCCGGCCCACAGAGTCGGGCCAGCCACGCGGAAGGCATCTGGTGCGCCTTGGTGCACAGCAGCACCCAATCAACGTATTCCGCGTCTGCGGGCGCCGTCAACGCACGGATGGGAACCTCGACAGTATCGTTCGGCCGCTCGATGACCAGGCGCTTGATCGGCGTCCTGACGCAGGCAACCACATCGTAGCGACCGAGTGCCACAAGCGAACCCGCAACGACGCCACCGATTGCACCGAGACCGACGACGGCAATCTTCATGCGGTTTTACTATCCATGGGAGTTTCGTTTTTTGTGATCGACAGGCGCGGCACGTCACGCACGGACAGATTGATTATCGTGCCTCCCTTCATCGCAAAGATGTCATTGGCAAAGACTGCGGGCACCATGGCCAGCAGCAGACGAACGGTATCGACGACGAGCCACGTCATTCGGTTAAAAGCCGCCTTCGACATACAGCGGCCGGCATCGTAGCGCGCCTTCACCTTGTCGCACAGGGTGTGGATAACCGGTGATAGCCTCCGCGGAATGTTCTTTCACTCCCACTCGATCATCAATAGACCGTCCAAACCCGCATGGTTAAAGGGATTGGCCTTGATCGATTTCGGGCTTTACCGTCGCTTTTACCGTCCGCATCGCACATCTTTTGCTGGCGCGGGAGATGGCGTACTTTGCGCGGGAGCTACGTTTTCGACACCATCATCAATCAACCTCAAGAATACCGGAAAATTCTCTTCTCAGTCAGTAGGCTTTGAACGGTTGGCTTGGCTCACAACTTCTCCGCGAGCACCTTCAGCCTCTTGCTCTGCCGTTCTACCTTGATCTGCGCCTTCCCGTCTTTGCTCACTCGAATCGAGGTGGCGTACTGAATGATCGCGTCATATGCCTCCTTGTTCTTCGCTTCATACCAACCGGCTTTATAGGATAGCCTTCCCGCAGCAACCATGCCTTCCAGGTCAGGGTAGTTGTTGACTCGATCTTTGATCAGCTTCTTTAGGTCCGCTATCTCTTTTTCTGTGGGTGGCATGGTTGTTATCCTCGTCTTTTGGTCAGTGCATCGGTGAAAGAAGGTTGCTGAGCGAAGGAATCCGCACCTGCAATGTCGCGTGCAACGTCCGACGTGTATTGCTGGATGCTGCCCCCATGCGGGGCTATTACTGCCACGGCCGAACCCGCGTTCGCCCGCACATGCACTCGATAATCAGTGCCTTCGACCTGAGCGCTGGCCAAGTCCGTGAATCCCTTGTAATGATCCGCTGGGCTACTCATGGCACCTCCACGTCGCGATAGGACGGGTTCGAGTAGCGAGTTGGACTTGCCCAGGCGTCAGTTGGCGTTGCGCCTCACGCATCGGGACGCCTTTCGAAGAAGAAGCAGTCAGGCAGGATGGCCGGAGCGATGTAATCGATGTCTTCGGCCGACACATCACATGCGAAGAAGCTGTCACGCCAATGCCGGACGACATCGACGAGCCGATCGATCTGCCCGCGCGCTTCTTCCGCCGACAAACCGAAACGCCCCGCTTGCGACAGCAGGTTGTAGATGCAGGCCGTGCGACCGTAGTCACCGACGGTCAACGCCAAGTCGCGCCTCTCCAGGCTGACCACGGGCGCAGGCACGAGATCGTAGGCCGGTGACAGCCGCCATCCCTTCTGTCTGCGCAGCAGAGCATGGTTGCGGGGATGGTCATCGTTGTTGGTCACAGCGGCATTGAAGACCATCCGCCTGAAGAGTTCGGCACAGTCGGCTTCTGGCTTGTCAGACCATCGGCGCAAATTGTCGGCCAGCAGCGGGTAGGACCAGCGTTCACGGTCCAGGTGGCTATCTCCGCAGTCGAGCACGGTCAAACCGCTGACAAGACCGAAGCGAAGGTAGCCCATGTCGGTGTGGTCGCGATCGAAGCGCTGCAACATCAGCACATCGCTCTCGCCAACACGCTGGAGCCGTGCCTGTGTGACGTTCAGGCCGCATCGCCGAGCCAGATCGAGCGTGGCAAATTCGACTCGCTGCAGATTGAAGCGGTCATCTCTGGCCGGAAACTTGCCGAGCCAGAGACTTTGTGCGTCCTCGATCGTGGCCTTCGGCCGTGCACCACCCATGCTGGTGCCGGGATCGAGCTGTTCGAGCAGGCGGGCGGCCACCGGGCGCCCCTCTTCGATCGCCTGTGTGGCTGCGATCAACTCGGCCAGTTGGTGCGTGCGGTTGTACTGGCGCTTGGGCGCAGGCGGTTCCGCCTTCAGCCCGAAGCTCAGGTATCCCGCGCCGTCTTGCGGCCCATGCAGCAAATAGTCGATTTCCTGAAGGTCAGCCGCGCTGCGCTCAAGCTTGTGCTCGATCACGCGCCGCCCCCAGGCGTCGGGGCCGGCATCGCGAACCGCACCGGGAATCCCCTTGAGCTGGGTGAACTCGAAGACCTCCTTGGCAAGAGGCAGCTGGAACGGATCAAGCGCGACCGCCTCCTGGCGCCGAAGGTAACGGTCGCCGTAGCGAAACCGGCCAATCTGGGTGCCGTCGGACAGCGTCTGGACCCTGAGCAGCGCTGCCGGCACCGTTTCCATGGTGCCGGGCAGCTGAATGTATACGTAGGCCTCGCGCTCAGAAGTCATAGTCGTCGCTTGTCTTCCGAACCTTGCCCGCCCGTGTCGGGCGGCGCGACGCTTCAAGCGCCTTGCCGTGGAGGTCGCTGTCGGGATCCGCAACAGCGTCCAGAGACTTGTCCAAGCCGAGCGCCCACAGCACCGTGAAGCTCACACCGACCGCCGTACCCGGCTTACCGAGTTCCAGCGCCGTGAGGGTATTTCGGTTGATGCCCGCCTTGCTGGCAAGATCGGAAACCGACCAGCCGCGCCGAATGCGCGCGACACGGATACGCTGTCCCAGCCGGGCGACCCGGTCGGCAACTTCCAAAGGCATCACGAATTTGCTCATAAAATTAGGCATTACCATATTTAACGCCTGCTATATTAGGTGCGTTCAGCTACAAACACAAGGTATGCTTGGCAAAAGAAATCGCCAAACTAGGCAAAATCGCACATAATGCCTCGTATTTTAGGCATTTTGTACTGGCCGTCGCTGCATAACAGGAGTGACCAAATAGTCCTCCTTGGAAAAACACTGAAGAGGACCCATGGCCGACATGTTCGACGTACAAAGCAAACGAGGCTCGATCTGGCATCGCTGGGACCCTCACATCCACACGCCCGGCACCGCCCTGAACGACCAGTACGCCGGTCCAGATCCTTGGGCAGCGTTCCTAGATGCCATCGAGGCGTCGAACCCGCCGATTCGCGCGATAGGTATTACCGACTACTTCGGCATTGAACGTTACGAGCAGGTCGTCGAAGAAAAACGTCGTGGACGTTTGCCTGGCGTGGGCCTGATATTCCCCAATGTCGAACTGCGGCTCGGGATCGAAACCGCGAAGGCATCGGCGGTCAACATCCACCTGCTCTTCTCGCCGCATGATACCGACCACATCGACCGGATCAAGCGCTTCCTGCTGGAATTCGAGTTCCCCTACCTGGCCGAGTCCTACCGCTGCCAACGCAGCGACCTCATTCGCTTGGGCCGCGCCCACAAACCAGACCTGACGGACGACGAGGCAGCCCGGTCTGAAGGTGCCAACCAGTTCAAGGTGAATTTCGACCAGCTCAAGCAGGCATGGTCAAAAAACGAGTGGGTCAAGAAGAACACCCTGATCGCCGTTGCCGGAGGAGAGAAGGACGGGACTTCGGGTCTGCGCGACGCCACCGCCTCTTTCGCGGCGCAACGCAAGAACGTCGAGGGCCTTGCCCACATCATCTTTAGCGCCAATCCCAAGCAGATCCGCTTTTGGCTGGGCAAAGAATCGGCCACGGTCGAAGAACTCGAAAGCCAGTACAACGGATGCAAGCCATGCCTGCACGGGTCAGATGCGCATTCGCTCGCCAAGGCCGGGCAACCTGACGGCGACCGGCGCTGCTGGCTCAAGGGCGACCTGACGTTCGACTCGTTACGCCAGGCCTGCATCGAACCCGAAGAGCGTGTTTTCATCGGCACCGAGCCACCGCGCGGCGCACTGGACAGCCACACAATCAACTCGGTATCTGTGACGAATGCGCCCTGGATCGCGAACGGTGCTGTTGGACTGAACGCGGGATTGGTTGCCGTGATCGGCGCGCGCGGTTCAGGAAAAACCGCCTTGGCCGATCTGATTGCAGCAGGCGGTCTTGCACTCTCCCCTCATTTGAACGAGCGCTCCTTCATCCTGCGCGCGAAACAATACCTCGGTGACAGCAAAGCCGAGTTGCAATGGGCGTCTGGCGAAACGACTGGCAACGAACTCGACCAGACTGACATGGAGGATTTGCTCGCCAGTCCCTATGTCCAGTACCTGTCGCAGCAGTTCGTTGACCAGCTCTGCTCGGCGGAAGGCTTGAACGACGCGCTGGTCGCGGAGATCGAGCGTGTAATCTTCAATGCTCACCCGCTCAGCGAACGTCAAGGCGCAGACTCTTTCCAGGAGTTGCTGGGCCTTCGGCTGGAAACTTCGCGCCAGAAGCGCGAACGCCAGCAACAGGCTTTGACCAGGGCGTCCGCAGACCTCACCGACGAACGTGTCAAGAAGGACGGCCTCAAGGCGCTCGAGAAGGACCGGGATGAGAAGAAGCAAGCGATAGACAAGGACAAGACTGACCGCAAGTCGCTGATTGCCAAGGGCAACGAAGAACGCGCGCGGCGCCATGAACAGGTTTCGCTCGCGGTCGACGCGAAGCGACAACTGGTAGACCAAGCCAAGCGCCGACACCAAGCGCTGCTTCATTTGCAAAACGACGTACGCGACTTCCGCACCCGCCAGGCCCCATCGCTGCTCGCCGACCTGAAGCAAGAGCGTGAGCAGGCCGGCCTCAGTGCCACTGACTGGGAAGCCTTCAGGCTCGACTATGCCGGCCCGGTTGACACGTTGCTGACCGAGCGCATCAAACAGGCGAACCTTTCTGTGACCGCGCTGCAAGGCCCCGCGAAAACCGATCCGGCGCCTCAGGCCAACCCCGACCCAGCCGTCGCGCTGATCCCCGTGGACGTCAACCTCGCGGATCAATCTCTTTCGCTCCTTGAGCGGGAGCTTGCTCGCCTGCGCACGCTGGTCGGTGTCGATGCGCAGAACGCCAAACGCTTCACCACCCTCTCGGACAAGATCACCAAGGCCGAGGCCGCGCTGACCAAAGTGCTGCAGCAGATCGAGCGCATCCAGGGCGCAGACGAGCGCATCCACGCACTGATCGAAGCGCGGCGCAGCGCCTACGCCGCCATCTTCGAAGCGATCGTCGAGGAAGAGCGAGAGCTTGCGGATCTCTACGCGCCTATCAAAGCGCGTATCGACGAGGCGGCGGGCTCCTTGTCGAAACTGTCGTTCTCGGTGCGTCGAATTGTGGATCTTTCGCAGTGGGCCGCCAATGGCGAAGAGTTGTTGGACCTGCGGACCAACGGTCCTTTCAAGGGTCGCGGCGAATTGCTGCGGTCAGCGCGCGCCGGCCTGATGGCGGCATGGGCGGCTGGTGACGCTGCGCAAGCCACCACGGCCTTGCTCGATTTCGTCAAGACCAATGAGGCTGCGCTCCGGACCCACATGCCGGAGAACGCCGAGTTCCGTGCATGGGCGCGCAATATATCGGACTGGCTGTACAGCACCGATCACATTACTGTTGGCTACGGCTTGCAATATAACGGTGTCGATATCGAGCAGTTGTCACCCGGCACACGCGGCATCGTCTTGCTGCTGCTGTACTTGGCCATCGATGCGGAAGATGACCGACCACTGATCATCGATCAGCCCGAAGAGAACTTGGACCCTCAGTCCATATATCAAGAACTGGTGCATCGTTTCCGCGACGCCAAGAAGCGGCGCCAGATCGTCATCGTGACGCACAATGCCAACTTGGTGGTGAACACCGATGCGGATCAGGTGATCGTGGCGCAGTGTGGGCCGCACAGGCCCGGCCAGTTGCCGCTCATTACATACGAGAGCGGTAGCCTCGAAAACCCGCTCATCCGACAGTACGTGTGCGACATCCTCGAAGGCGGGGAGCGCGCCTTCAAGGAGCGCGCCAAACGCTTACGGGTAACTATTTGATCGGCGATCTGAAGCTACGATCTCCAACTATGACCACAACCAACATGTATGGGAGCCGCCGAGTTTTCCGGGAGCAGCTTCGGAACGTAGGTCTGCTCGTTAATCCAGGCATCCACCATGTCTGCCCACTCTTGCAACATGTGACGTCTCTGCTCGGCGTATTCGGCCTTGTTGTAGATCGAGCGCGAGGATCGTCCGTCTTCATGCGCCAGGCACTTCTCGATCCAATCCCGGTTGAAACCCAATTCGTGCAGCAGCGTTGATCCCGTACGGCGCAAATCGTGAACGGTAAACGGCTCCAGTGGTAAGCCCGCGACTTTGGCCCTCTCGACCACAAGCTGCGTGACACGGTTCAAGGTCGCCTTGGATATGCAACTGTCAGCGTTGTAGCGCGACGGCAGGACAATCTCGACCAGCAGCCGCACCCGGTCGATGTAGCGCCGATCCCAATGGTCAAGCCAGGTGCTCATCGAGGTCTCCCGGCAAGGTGATCTGGTAGGTCGGATGCAGGTGGCCGCCAGGCACCAGTGCACGCTTGCCCCGGCCTAGATCGACATCCTCCAGCGGCACACGCGCCAGCCATGCGTGCCGATGACGATCAGCCAGGGCCAGGAACAGCCGCTTGGCCTTGATGCTGCGGCAGTGGCGCAGCATCAGGCCGACGCGCTGTGGCCGCAGCGTGGTCATGGCCTGCATCAGTGTGTCGGCCTCATAGACCAGCGCCGCGTCCGACACGCCATCGCACAACTCCAGCATGGCCCGCTCGGGCGTCGAGCACACCAACGCATCGGTGCCCGAACTGACCCGATGCCACACCAGCCCTTGCTCGGCCAGCGCAGACTCGGACACCTCACCCGTGAACGGTACGGCAGACGGATCGAATGGCCCCTTGCCCAGGAACGCGAAATGCTCCTGCAAAGGCAGCTTGCCCACCCAGCCTGGCGGCCGCTCCGGTCCGTAAAGCGTGATCGTCCCGACGTCTCCCAAGCGCAGGTAGTGCTCGTGGCCCTGCAAGGTCAGCGCGAAGCGCCCCCCGACATGCAACGGCATCCCCTCCCCGACCTGCAGGCTGTGCACGACCCCATCCCATTGCAAACGCCCACCCTGGCGCATGTACACACCACGCGCCGGCGATACCAGCCAGCCGCTGCCCGCATAGCGAGCCAACAGGCTGTTGGAGTAGCCGCGCGCGCGCAGCCATCGGCTGGAAACCAGGCGCGTGTCATCCAGTTCAGCCAGCAGGCGGTTTAGTTTTCCTGTATTTTGCTCACTCATAGTACTCAAAATACAGTTTTTTCGAACTCTTGCCAAGGCTTGATGGTTTAAGAAATGATGAATTAGATCACTTATAGTGATCTTTTTACAACAACGACAAACTACTCTCTGCCCATCGGCAGCACCACGTACCAGCGTCTCCATGCCCTCCTCCTCTCACAAGGCTGCGCTCAACATCGGCACTACCACGTTTTCCGGCATCAGCTTCGGCACGTAGGTTTTCCCGTCGATCCGGGCATCGACCATGTTTGCCCACTCCTGCAGCATGTGGCGCCGCTGCTCGGCGTACTCGGCCTTGTTGTAGACCGAACGGGAAGAACGCCCCTCCTCGTGCGCCAGGCACTTTTCAATCCAGTCGCGGTTGAAGCCGATTTCGTTCAACAGCGTCGAGCCAGTACGCCGCAGATCGTGGACGGTGAACGGCTCCAGCGGCAAGCCGGCCGCCTTGGCTCGCTCAACGACGAGCTGCGTCACCCGATTCAAGGTCGCCTTCGACATACAGCTGTCGGCGTCGTAACGCGACGGCAGCAGGAACCTGGAACCGGCCGCGCAAGTGTGCAGGGCCACAAGGATGTCGAGCACTTGGCGCGACAGGTAGACCACATGCGGCTTACGCCCCTTCATCCGCTGCTTTGGGATCGTCCAGGTTTCATGCTCGAAGTCCACCTCGTCCCAGGTGGCCTCGATCAACTCGCTCTTGCGCACAAGCGTCAGCAGGATCATGCGCAACGCGAGCCGAATGGTCGGATAAGTGGCCATCGACTCCATCTGCCGCGCCATCAGCCGAATCTCCAGCGGTGACAAAGCACGATCCTTCGGCACGAAGATTGCGGTGGAGCGGGAGTACGCGCCATTGGCTGGGCCGTCCACTTCTCACCGCGCAAAATGACGAAGGCGTAAACCTGCCTCACGATGCCGCGGAACGTGTATCGCCATGACAAGCGCGCCGCTCGGCCTCACGTCTCCGCACAGGGTGTGGGTAGCCTGCTATAGCCCCCAAAGGACGTCAATTCACTCCCATTCGATCGTCGCCGGCGGCTTGCTCGACACATCGTACGTGACGCGATTGATGCCTTTCACTTCATTGATGATGCGTGAAGACACTTTCTTCAACAGTGAATACGGCAACTCGGCCCAGTCGGCGGTCATGAAATCGGTGGTCTGCACGGCGCGCAACGCGACGACATAATCGTAGGTGCGGCTGTCGCCCATGACACCAACGGATTTCACCGGCAGGAAAACGGCGAACGCTTGCGCAGTGAGGTCGTACCAGCTTTTGCCGCTGGCGGGATCGACCGTATTGCGCAAT
>SCQX01000127.1 GCA_004298545.1 Candidimonas sp.
ACGGAGTACTCGGCGCCCCGATAAAGCTCGGTGTGGCCCTTCTGGCGCCCGAACCCCCTGACTTCCGTGACGGTCATCCCCTGGATGCCGATGGCTGCCAGAGCCTCTCGGACTTCGTCGAGCTTGAAGGGCTTGATGATGGCGGTAATCAGCTTCATGATGGTTTTCCTGGCTGTGACTAGACACAATCAAGCAATTAGCGTGCCAGGCATGATGGTTGACGTCCGCCCGCGCCCAGGCCGGTCAATCGTCCGTGTTCGAGCCGATCGTGGCATTCAAGGCTGGTGCGTGGCGCTGAGTTGCGCACCATGTTGGGGCGCCTGGTGACAGCGTGACGCTTCGCCCAGCGTTGCGCTGCTCAGTCGACGCGCGCGTCGAGCCAACCGCGCACCGCGTTCGAGATTCGCACGGCGCGTGCGCCTGCCAAGTCGTCGCGTGTCAGGCGTGCTTCCCGCACGGCGCCCCGATCGAGCAGCGCCTGGCGCTGCACACCCGCCAGCAGGCCGCAGGCCACGGGTGGTGTCAACCACTGCCCGCTTGCGTTTTTCACATAGAGGTTGCAGCGGCTGCCTTCGCAGAGTTCGCCGGCCGCGTTGCGGAAAATCAGGTCGAAGTAGCCGGGGTGCGCTTGCAGCCATTGTGCGGCGGCGTCGAACCAGGGGCGGTGGGTGGTCTTGTGGCGCAGCCAGAATTCGTCGGCGTTCAGTGCGGCGCTCGTACCGAGGCGTTCGTCGGCGATGCCCAGCCGCACGGGGCTGGGTGTCGCTGCCTGAGGAGAAGATTCAAGCGATAGTTCGCCGTCGCGTGCAAGCAGCAGGCGTAGGCGTACGGCGTGTGATGGTCCGGCACCAACCCTGCGCGCGAGGTCGGACGGGTCCAGGCCGGTTTTTTTGTCGTGCGTGGCGCCACGCGTTGCGTTGCGGGCCGTGCCGCGCTTGCCCTGATCGCGCAGGAAGGCCACCGCATTCTGAACCTGTGCGCGCAACCAGACGTCGAGCGTTGCGGCGTCCAGCGGATAATGCAGCGCCCGGGCCGAGGCCAGCAACCGTGCCCGGTGCAGCGGCCATAGCGTAATCGAGCCGTTGTGCAGCAGCATCGTTTCCACGAGCCGGGGCGGGGACGATGGCCAAAGGGGCGCATCGGTTTCGTGGAGCGTGCCCGGCCCCTTGGGTACCTCGAGCGCTGCGGAGGCGTTCGACGCGCCAGACCCGGCAGGACCGGATTTCGATGGGATCAGCATGGTTCAGGGACGTAGTGAGCGGTTGACGAGACGTCGAATCGTGTGATGGGGTCGAGAATGCGCGCCTTCCACAGGCATTCTTCCCATTCCTCGGCGGCGCGGGAATCATACACAATGCCGCCGCCCACGCCGAATTGCGCCTTGCCGTCACGCAGTTCAATGGTGCGGATGGCAACGTTCAACGAGAAGTCGCCACTGGGGGCGAGCCAGCCAACGCTGCCGCAATAGATTCCGCGACGCCGGTTTTCCAGGGCGTGAATAGCCCGCATGGCGGCAATCTTGGGGGCGCCAGTAACCGATCCGCACGGGAACAGGGCGCGCAGCACCTCGGCCAGCGGCACGTTCGGCGCCCGGGCCGTGACGGTCGAGGTCATGGTCCAGACCGATGGATAGGCCTCCAGGCTGAATAGATCCGCAACCTGGACGCTGCCCGGGGTTGCGATCCTCCCCAGGTCGTTGCGCAGCAGGTCGACGATCATCAGATTTTCCGCGCGATTCTTGGCGCTGTCATGCAGTTCCCGCCCTGATTGCCGGTCGCGCGCGGGGTCGGCGTAGCGCGGCGCCGTGCCCTTCATTGGTTTGACGCGCAGCTGATTGCCCTGGCGTTCGACGAAGAGTTCGGGCGACAGTGAAAGAATCCAACGGTCGCCATCCCGGATGCAGGCGGCGTGCGCGACGGGATGCTTGTTTGCCAGCGCGCGGTAGACCGCGGCGGGATCCAGTCCGGGGCGCCAGTCGAGCCATAGAGGCAAGGTGTAGTTGATTTGGTAGTAGTCGCCGCGCGCGATGCCCGCGCGTATGGCTTCAATTGCCTGTGCGTGTTGGGCGCGGGATGTGCCGGGCGATGCATGCAGCGTGGGTTCGCCGCGGCGGTTTGGTTCGGGAGTTGCGGTGCCGGGCAGCGGGGAGCCGCAGGCGCCCCATTCGGCGCGAGCGAAGACCAGCGCCGTCAGGCGCGGCAGCCGATCTGCTGGTTGCCGGGCCTCCGGCAGCCGGTTCTCCATGGCCGTACGCTTGGTTGCCGGTTCCCTCACCGGGGGTTCGGCTGTGGGTTCATCCCGCAGCCACTCGCCCAGTTCGTAATCGAGCAGCAGCGCGATCCAGTGGCCGGCGCGCCGCGCGGCCGCGATGGCCCGCCACGCGGCGGACAGTTCGTTGGCCTGGTGAACCGCGATGCGATCGACGGGCACCAGCAGGCGCAGCGCACGCCCGGCCAGCTGGTCTTCGAACAGGCAGATCGCCATGATGCGTTCAGTGGAAGCAGTCAGACGCGGGCGGTGCCGCGGAACCGGAGAAAGACGGGGCGCCCGCCCCACCGGGCGTGTATTGAGATCCCGATGACGCGGTCGTTGATCGAAGCATCAACTGTACCGGATTTCCGCCGCGTTGGTGTGGGGCAAGTTCGTTGTGGCCGTACCTTCGGCACCGGTAGTGTGATGCCGCGAGTGTGTGCGTAGCCCGCGACGATGCCGCCGGCTGCGTAAGGATCAGGCGAAGCTGACCAGCGCGGGGTTGTCGATCTGTTCCAGCAGGCGCCGCACGCGATTCTGCCAGCCTTCGGCGAAAGCGCGCCGCCCCTGCGCGTCGGCGGTGCCATTGAACAGGGCCGGCAGGTGTTGCATGATGGCGGGGTCCGATGGCACGAGTTCCGGGTGGTAGGTCAGCGTGACGCTGGCGCGCGTGTCGATTCGGCGAAAACGCACGTCGCCTTCGACGTCGGGGACGCTGAAAGTGACGAGGTTGCAGCGGCGATGGAGCCCGCCCAGGCCCTTGAAGCCGCCCTCGCCGGCGGCGCCGGTGATCAGGCCGACGACATTGGCAATGACGCCGGTGACGCCGCTGTCTTGCGGATTGCGGAAT
>SCQX01000128.1 GCA_004298545.1 Candidimonas sp.
GCGAAGGGCGCGTGCAGCGTGACCTGTCCGTCACCCCCCTGCGTTTTGAGTGCGTCGAGTGTTGCCTGGGCGTCGGCGTCGGCTTTTTCGGCATTGGCCAGATCTTGAACGGTCGCGAGATGTTGGGCGAGAAGCTTGCGCGTTCGGACGACCAGCATCCGTGCGTTGCGCATAGCTGATTGGGCTTGCTTATAGGCCGCGATGGTCAGTGCGCCGGGTGTCAGGGCGACAAGGGGAGCACCAGCGGCCACCCGGTCTCCCGGGTGGATATACACTACCCTGACGGTGTCGTTGGCGTGGGCGGTCATGGATTCCACCGAAGAGGGTGAGGACTGGATGGCGCCATAAGCCGTAACGGCCCGCGCGAGACTGCCTTCCCGCAGCGGAATGGTCGTCACCAGCACGCTTGGTGGCGCGGCGTTCGTTGATGCCGCCTGGCTGTAGCCCGACCATCGGTAAGCCAACCAAGTTGCCAGCAGTGCGGCACCCGCAATCATCAGATACTTCATAGTGGTTTCGCCTTACCGGCCGGAGCGAGCCGAACTTGTGGAAGGCCAAGCCCGAGTTCGAGTTCCAGCGCAATCGCTGTTTCGTCACGCGCGCGTTCAAGGTCAAAGACCCGGAGCTTGCGGCCAAGCGCGGTCGACCGGTAGTCGGCGAACGCGCGCGCGTCCAGGGTGCCGTCGCGGAATGCCGTTTGTGCGACCTGTACCCGCCGTTTTGCCGCAAGCGTTTCTCGCCGCGCAGCGGCGAGTTGCCCGGCAATCACTCGACGCTGCGCTTGCAGCGAGAGCACATTGGCGGCACTCGTATCCAGGCGGCTCTGATATTGCTCGCGCAACAGGAGCCTCGTTGCCTTGGTCTTTGCCACTTGACCCTGATTGCGGCTGAAGATGGGCAGGTCGAACGTAACCGTCGGTCCGCTGGACCGCACCCGTCCTGTGTCGGAATTCCACGAACCGCCCAGCAGCAGGGCGGGAAATTGGCCGAGTATGGCGGTGCGTACGCTTTCGTCCGCCGCGTGGTAGCCCAGTTGCAAGGCGACGAGGTCAGGCCTGCGGTCCTGCACGGTGGCGGCAAGTGTCATCAGGTTGGTTGGCGGTTCAAGCACACTGGGGGTTGCGATGGCAAACCGCGCGCTGGGTTTCATGCCAAGCAGCGTATCGAGCGCGGCCCAGTTCTTGAGATGCTGTATTCGCAACGTCGCAAGCGATTGTTCCAGCGAGGCCTGCGCTGCTTGCATCGGGCTGATTGCACTGAGGCTGATTTCGCCTTGGCTCAGAGCCAGTGCCATTTGTGACTCGGTGTGTGCGACAGCGTGAAGCTCCGCCTCGCTCGCCCGGATGGCCTGCCCGCCCCAGTAGAGCGAAATGGACAGTAGCCGCGCCTTTTGTGCAACCTGCCATTCCTGCCACAGGAGATCCGCATTGATCCGGGAGACGCGGTAACCCGCCGCCGCCACTCGGCTGCGATACGTCACCAGCGATGAAATGTCCTGTGCGATGGAGGCCGTGTAGGCTGCGGCGACTCCCGGGCCGCCCAGCAGCGCCGCGTAGCTCAGGCTTACGGAGGGATTCGGAATGAGACGGCTTTGGGTCAGGTCGGCCTGGGCGAGTGCGAATTCGCCGCGCTGTGCGCGAAGTTCAGGGTCGTTGAGAATGGCCAGCAACCCGATGTCGCCCACGCTGACTGGCTTGTCGACAGTGATTGTTCTGGTGCCGCCGTCTGCGCCGCCACCCGGCACCGTGTGTCGCAGCTCGGCAATATTGCCTGCGAGGCTTGCGTGCCTGGGTAGCGGAAGCGCCCGGTAGCTCGTACAGCCACCAAGCAGCAGCGCGCAGGCCAGTGCGCCGATTCCGGCCGAAACTCTCGTCATCCGTGACTATCCTCGTGGTCAGCGCCCCGTTGGCCAGACCTGATCGAACGGGACGCCAGTCGTCTTGAATGGCGGGGAGTTTATTGGGGGATACTTAGACAGGAATTAGAAAACCGCGGTGGAGTCGGAAAGTGTCGGTGTCGTATCGAGCTTCCACAAGCGACGCTTCCACAGTCGCCGGTGGCGTCACGGCGCGCGTTCGGGAAATTCGTTTGGGAAATTTTCAGTATGTTTTATTCGCGGGTTTATAGGGTGGAGCAGTGATTTCCGCGGGGATGGTCACCGTGACGCGTAATCCACTTTGCGTCGTTTCGTCGACATGACTCAGTTCAATGCGCGCGCCGATACGCCGGATGATCGCCATGACGATGGACAGCCCAAGCCCCGAGCCGCTCTGGCCATTGCCCAGTACGCGGTAGAAGGGCTCGAAGATACGCTTGCGTTCCGAGGCCGGGATTCCCGGACCGGAGTCTGATACCGACAGCACGGTTGCGCCGGGCCGTGTGGTGACGCAGAGGTCTATTTTCCCGCCTTCCGGCGTGTAGCGGATGGCGTTGTCCATCAGGTTGCTCATTAGCGTGGTGAGGTCGAGTTCGCTCACGGACGTTGCGGGGTTTTCGTTGCTCGTGACGCCGATGTCGATGTGTTTGGCCTCGGCGAGTGGCAATACGGTCTCCAGAACCTCTTGGAGGACGTCCCGAACCCGCGCTTGTGAGGGTGCCTGTGCGTCCGCGGAATTCTGAGCCTTTGCCAGAGCCAGCAGTTGAGTCAGCAGATGTCGATTGCGATCCATGCCGTGGCGCAATGTTCGCAGACGTTCGCGCGCGATGTCGGACATGTCGGCGCGACCCAGGCGTTCGGCCTGAAGCGATAGCGCGGCCGTTGGCGAGCGCAGTTCGTGGGCCGCATCGGCGATGAATCGGCCCTGCGCTTCCATGGATTCAGAAACCCGCGCCAGCAGTCGGTTGATCGCGCGGACGAACGAGCGTATCTCGCGCGGTAGATGATCGTCGGCAATGGGGCGCAGGTCGGTCTCGGCGCGTGCGTCGACTTCCTGCGACATCGTTCGAGTGGGGCGGAATATACGGCGAACCAGGTCGGCGATGACGATTAGCAGAATGGGCACCAGAATCAGAAGAGGCGTCACGGTTCGAAGCGCGCTGTGAAGCGCGGCGGCGTCCCGACGGTCCGTATCCTGCGCGACGACGATGCGCTGATGGGTCGGAATCGTGCGGACCAGGACCCGGAAGGTTCTGTCCTGTACGTTGAGCGTGTGCAATCCGTCTGGAAGCGATGGCGAAATGGGAACGGTGTAATCGGCGCCGTTTCGATCGGCGGCGGTTGTGCCGCCCACGATTTGTACGGATAGCGAGGAGTCTCGGTCTTCGTCCTGGAGCCTTATTCGCTTGAGCGCCTGTGGCGCCACCGCTTGCACCCGCCCGACGAGATCGGCGACTTGATAGAGTACATCGTCTTGCCGCTCGTAGGCTTCATCCAGCGCGGAGAGAAAGGAGAATGTGCCGGCGGTAATTGTGACTGCGGCGATGACGACCGCGAGCACGACGGATAGTTTGCTCTGGATGGAATCGTTCAGCCGCTTTTTGAGACTCTCCACCCCACACCTCGCACATTCTTGATGATATCGTTGCCCAGCTTGCGGCGCAGCACATGGATCAAGAAGTCGATCGCGTTGCTTTCAACTTCCTCGCCCCACCCGTAGATTCGGTCTTCAAGGGCGCTGCGCGAGAGGATGGCGCCCGGCCGGATGAGCAAGGCCTGCAACAGAGCGAATTCGCGCCCCGTCAGCGGCATGGCGGGGCCGCAGTTGACCGATGCTTCCTGGGTGACGGGGTCGAGCGTCACGATGCCGTTGCCAAGTGTTGGCGCGCCACACCCGCCCTTGCGCCGAAGCACCGCCCGCATGCGAGCCAGCAGCTCTTCCATGTCGAAGGGCTTGAGTACGTAATCGTCGGCGCCACCGTCGAGCCCGCGCAGGCGCGCGGATAGGGCATCTCTTGCCGTGATGATCAGAACTGGAATGGCGTCGCGGCGCGAACGGATGCTGGCGAGAACCTCCTGGCCGTCTTTGCCAGGCAGCCCCAAATCCAGCAGGACCAGATCGTAAGGCTGCGCCCGCAGGGCCGATGCGACCATCAGACCGTTCTGGATCCAGTCGACCGCGTAGGACTCGTCTTTCAGGGTGTCCCTGATCGCTTCGCCGATCATCGTGTCGTCTTCAACAAGCAATACACGCATGGTTTTCGACGCTTTGGGCGCCCTGGGTTGTCAGGAATGCTGCCTCACTCCCGTATTATCGCCCGACCCTCCGTTCACCGATTGGCCCGCGCAAGCGTGTCCGGCATGCCGACGGTGCCGGTCCATATCGAGATCACGTCGCGGTGGCGCTTCTGCGGGAATCTTGTAAAAGCGTTGTGATCGGTGTACTTTTTTAAAGAGGTGACATGTTCGCATCGGCTTGAACTTTCGTGATCGAGGGCAGTCTCTCTTGTAAGAGGGTTGTCTGGTCGGGTTTATCAAGTCCCGGTTTACGTACGGTCAACGAGTGCCGCTGTCTTCAGTTCGTCGCGGATGAGAAGGCTGGGCAGCCCCAATCCATTGCTGCCAGGAGGCTGCGTATCATGCGCCAATCACATGCTTCACCACCCGCAAGCGCGTTTCCCCGCCCGAGGGCCGATGAAGATGTGGTTTCAACCGGCGCTGTCGCGGCCGCGCGCGCGACGCCGCCGGTGAAGCTGCTGTCGAACGGGCGCTATCACGTCATGGTTTCCGCGTCCGGCGGCGGTTACAGCCGCCATGAACAAAATGCGTTGACCCGCTGGCGGGAAGATGCCACGCGTGATTGCTGGGGTACCTTCGTCTACGTGCGCGATTGCGACAGCGGTGTCGCATGGTCGCCAGCCAGGCAGCCGGTGGTTGATGCGGTGGTCGATCGCCACACCGAATTTTCCGCCAGCGGCGCGACGTTCGTCGGCGTGGCCGACGGCATCGAGGCGCGCGTGGAAGTATCCGTTCTCGCCGAGGCCGATCTGGAAGTGCGCCGCGTCACTATCATCAATCGTTCACGGCGGCCGCGTGTTCTCGATGTGACGAGTTACGCCGAAGTTGTCCTGGCGCCAGCGGCGGCGGACGACGCCCATCCCGCCTTCAACAAGCTGTTCGTGCAGACCGCGGTCGATGCCTCGGCGCACGCCGTTTTGTGTCATCGCCGGCCGGGAAATGGCGGCGCGCCGGTACCATGGCTGTTTCATGCGGCCATGGTGGACAGGCGCCTGGAATCCACGCTTTCCTATGAGACCGATCGCGCCCGTTTCATTGGTCGCGGCCGAACGCTGTCGGATCCCGCAGCGCTCCATGTTGGTCGATTGTCTGGAACCCAAGGTTCCGTGCTCGATGCGATCGTCGCCATTCGCGCCGCGCCGCGACTCGATCCAGGCCAGTCCGCCACCGTCGACTATGTGCTGGGGGTTGGCGAGAACCGTGCCGCGTGTCTGGCGATGCTTGCCAAGTATCGAAGCCGCGCCGCCCTCGAACGCGCCATGGACGGTGCCCTCGAGTCGCGCGGGAACCTTCTGAAGCGGTTGAAAACCGATGAATCGCACGCGGCGCTCTACGATCGCCTGGCGGCCTGTCTGATATACGGTAGCGCCGTCCTGCGTGCCAAGCCCGCAGTCATCATGGGAAACCAGCAGGGGCAATCAGGCCTGTGGGGGTTCTCGGTTTCCGGCGATTACCCTATCGTGTTCCTGCAACTGGGCGCATCGCCGCGTCTGGAGTGGGTGCGTGAACTCGTGCGGGCTCACGCCTACTGGCAGTCCATGGGCCTGGCAACCGATCTGGTCCTGGCCAATGCCGGGGGCATCGAACCTCGCCCCGCCCTGCAGCGGCAGGTGCTGGATCTGGTGGAAGCCATGGGGCGCTCCGGCCAGCTCGACCAGCGCGCGGGCATCTTTGCGCGGCTGGCAACGCATTTCGCTGCGCAGGACCGCACACTGTTTCAGGCGGTGGCACGGGTGGTACTCGACGATGATTCGGAGGATTTGGCTCACCGGCTGCGCCGGATCGACGCGGTCGGGGTGCCCGGGGTGGCTTCGAACGCGCGCCCGGGCGCGACATCATTTCCTGATGCGGCATCACTTCCCGATGTGGTGTCGTCTTCCGATGCGACATCGCCTTCCCACTCGGCGGCGCCAGCCCTCATCCTCGAAAATGGTCTCGGCGGCTTCACGCCGGATGGGCGCGAATATGTCGTGACGCTCACCCCCGGTTCGACGACGCCGGCGCCGTGGGTCAATGTGCTGGCCAATCCTTCGTTCGGCACCATCGTCTCCGAAAGCGGCTGCGCCAACAGCTGGAGCGAAAACGCGCACGAGTTCCGCCTGACGCCGTGGTCGAATGACCCGGTTTGCGATTCTTCCGGCGAGGCGATCTATTTGCGTGATGAAGCATCGGGGGCGTACTGGTCGCCGACGCCGTGGCCGCGGCGTGGCGCGGGAACCTATGAATGCCGCCACGGCTTCGGCTACAGTGTCTTCCGGCACGAATGGAAGGGCCTTGAATCGGAACTGACGGTCTATGTGGCGCGCGACCGTCCCGTGAAGTTTTGCGCGCTCACGGTGCGCAACCACAGTGGCCGCGCGCGGCGCCTGTCGGCCACCGGGTACGTTGAATGGGTGCTGGGCGATCAGCGGGTGAAGACGATGGCGCAGGTGACGACGCGCCGCGACCCCGGGGGGCGCGGCATCGTGGCGCGCAACGCCTACAGCCTGGAGTTCGGCGATCGCCACGCGTTCTTTGCCAGTGACGCCGACCCGGCGTCCATCACGGCGGACCGGACGGAATTTCTCGGAGTTTGCGGCGCGGCCGAGCGGCCGGCCGCGATGTCGCGCGCGGCGCTGTCCGGCACGGTCGGTGCGGCGCTCGACCCCTGCGCGGCTCTGCGCGTGCCGTTCGATCTCGCCCCAAACGGGGAGCGGCGGATCGTCTTCATGCTGGGAGCCGGCGAAAGTGAAGCCGCCGCTCTCGCTCTACTGAGAAAATTGGAGGCGCCCGATGCGGCGGCGGCCCTTGGCGAGGTGCGCGACTATTGGCGTCGCACGCTCGATGTCGTACGGGTCGAGACACCGGACCCGGCGCTCGATGTGCTGGTCAACGGCTGGCTGCTCTATCAGGTTCTCGCCTGCCGGGTCTGGGCGCGCAGCGCTTTTTATCAGCCGGGCGGCGCATTCGGCTTTCGCGACCAATTGCAGGATGTCATGGCGCTGGTGCACACGCAGCCCGGCCTGGTGCGCGCGCACATTCTATTGAGCGCCTCACGGCAGTACCCCGAAGGCGACGCGCAGCACTGGTGGCACCCGCCACACGGGCGGGGGGTACGTACGCGCTGCAGCGACGATTATCTCTGGCTGGCGCTTGCGACATGCCGTTATGTCGGCGTCACGGGCGATCGCGGCATACTGGACGAATCCATTGACTTCCTCAGCGGGCGGCCACTCAACCCGGGGGAAGATTCCTATTACGAGCTGCCGGGCGTGGCGCATGCACCGGCCACGCTGTACGATCACTGTGTGCGCGCCATTCGCCATGGGCTGCGTTTCGGCAAGCATGGGTTGCCGCTGATGGGCACGGGGGATTGGAACGATGGCATGAATCGGGTCGGTGCAAAGGGCAGCGGCGAAAGTGTATGGATGGCGTTCTTCCTCCACGATGTCCTGCGTCAATTCAGGCCACTGGTCCAGGCACGCGGCGATGATGCGTTTCGTGCGGAATGCGATGCGGCGGCGGCGCGGCTGGTCAAAGCAATCGATGAACATGGCTGGGACGGCGAGTGGTTCGTACGCGCCTATTTCGACGATGGAACCCCGCTGGGGTCGGCGCGCAATGCCGAGTGCCGCATGGGCTCCATTGCGCAAAGCTGGTCGGTATTGTCGGGCGCGGCCGCGCCCGAACGCGCCGAACAGGCAATGGCGTCGCTCGATCGACTGCTGGTCGACCGCGCCAACGACGTCGTCAAGCTGCTGGCACCGCCTTTCGACAACGCAACCCCGGATCCCGGCTACATTCGCGCGTATGTGCCGGGCGTGCGTGAAAATGGCGGTCAATACACCCATGCGGCCGTCTGGGCGGCCATGGCTTTCGCGCAATTGCATGACGCACCTCGCGCCGGGGAACTGGCCACGATGCTCAATCCGGTCGAGCACGTCCGCAACAGGGCGGCAGTGGAGAAATACAAAGTAGAGCCATACGTCATTGCTTCCGACGTTTATGCGTTGCCACCGCATACGGGGCGCGGCGGCTGGACGTGGTACTCGGGATCGGCGGGCTGGATGTATCGCCTGCTGCTGGAGTCTGTCCTTGGCTTGCGGCGCGAAGCTGGTAAGCTCTACCTGCGGCCATGCATGCCGAATGGCTGGAACACATTCACCATTCGCTACCGTTATGGCGCAACCCTCTACCACATCGTGGTCGCCCGGGGAGACTCGGCGACGCTTTCGGTCGATGGGCGTGGCGTTCAGGCGGTAGCGCTGGCCGACGATGGAATCGAACACCGGGTGCGGTTGGCATTGCCACCCGCACCCACGGGCAAGCGCTGATTCTCGCGTGGCGCATAGGGCTGGCAGCGGCTCGAACTAGGAACACAAGGAGATACGGGCAATGCAGGTTGGTATGGTGGGGCTGGGGCGCATGGGAACCAATATGGTGCAGCGCCTGATGAAGGGTGGCGTGAACTGCGTCGTCTACGATACGCATGCGGAGGCCGTTGCCAGGCTGTCGACGACAGGGGCTCGCGGTTCGGAATCCGTCGACGAGCTGATCGATCGCTTGACGCGGCCACGGGCCGTCTGGCTGATGGTTCCGGCCGCGGTGGTGGACACCGTGCTCGATCAAGTGGCCGATCGGTTGGACGCGGGCGATATCGTCATCGATGGCGGCAATTCCTATTATCGCGACGATGTGCGACGCGCCAAGCGTCTTGCCGAGCGGGGCATTCACTACGTCGATGTCGGCACCAGCGGGGGCGTCTTCGGGAAGGAACGCGGCTATTGCCTGATGATAGGCGGCGACGACGAGGCCGTGCACTATCTGGATCCGGTGTTCGCCGCCCTGGCGCCCGGGCGTGGGGCCGCTTCGCGTACGCCAGGCCGCCACGACGGCGAGGGAACCTGCGAGCAAGGGTATCTGCATTGTGGCCCGACGGGTGCCGGGCATTTCGTGAAGATGGTGCACAACGGTATCGAGTACGGCATGATGCAGGCATACGCCGAAGGGTTGAACGTCCTGCGCAATGCGAACGCCGGACAGCGTTCGCGTGAAGCGGACGCGGAAACGACGCCCATGCGCGATCCAGAGTACTATCGCTACGACCTGAATCTGCCCGATATTGCCGAGGTGTGGCGGCGCGGCAGCGTCATCGGATCGTGGTTGCTCGACCTGACGGCGCATGCCTTGCACGGCGATCCGGGGCTGGACGATTTCGCCGGACGAGTCTCCGATTCCGGAGAAGGGCGCTGGACCATTCATGCCGCCGTCGACGAGGGCGTTCCGGTGCCGGTGATCAGCGCGGCGCTCTACAGCCGGTTCCAGTCACGCGGCAACGCCGATTTCGCCGACAAAGTGCTGTCGGCCATGCGCAAGGAGTTCGGTGGACACGACGAAAAGAAGCGGGGGGGCTGAGATGGTTGCGCAGGCGAACAAAAAGCAGCTTTCCGACGCCTTGGTCGTGTTCGGCATTACGGGCGATCTCGCGCACAAGAAAATATTTCCCGCGCTGTACGGAATGGTCAAGCGCGATGGCGTGGACGTGCCGGTGGTCGGCGTCGCGTCGTCGAGCCTGACGGTCGATGATTTGCGCAAGCGCGCAACCGACAGTATCACCGAGGCGGAAGGGGTCGACGACGCCGCAGCGCTGAAGCGTCTGCTGTCGCGGCTTACCTACGTTCAGGGCAATTACAACGACCCGGCGACATTCGACAGGCTCCGGGTGGCGCTGGGCGGCGCACGGCGCGTTTCCTACTATCTGGCCATTCCGCCCGCCTTGTTCGAGACGGTAATTCACGGCCTGGACCACGCCGGTCTCGCCAAAGACGGCCGCGTCATCGTCGAAAAACCCTTTGGTCGCGACCTTGCGTCGGCGCGCGAATTGAACCGCGTGGCGCACTCCGTTTTCCCGGAAGAATCCATCTTCCGCATCGATCACTTCCTGGGCAAGGAAGCGATCATGAATATTCTTTATTTCCGCTTTGCCAATTCGTTTCTGGAACCCATCTGGAACCGGAGTTGTGTGGAAAGCGTGCAGGTCACCTTGTCGGAGCAATTTGGCATTGGTCAGCGCGGCGGCTTTTATGAAACCGCCGGATGCCTGCGCGACGTGATTCAGAATCATTTGTTCCAGATCGTCGGGCTGTTGGCCATGGAGCCGCCCGTTCACCAGGGCTATGCCGCGATTCATACCGAGAAGGCCAAGGTTTTCGAAGCCATGCGTCCGCTTGGCGCCGACGACGTGGTGCGCGGCCAATATGCGGGGTATCGCGAAGAACCACGCGTCGCGCCGGCATCGGACGTGGAAACCTATTGCGCCGTGCGCCTGTTCATCGACTCGTGGCGCTGGGCGGGGGTGCCCTGGTACTTGCGCTCGGGAAAATATCTGGCTGAAACGGCGGCCGAGGTTCTGGTGCAATTGCGTCCGCCGCCGCAAAAGCTGTTTGCCGATTCCGTGCCCGTACACGGGCGGGCGAATTATCTGCGCATCCGATTGTCGCCAAACTCGGCAGTGGCACTGGCGGCACGGGTCAAAAAGTCGGGCAAGGAATTCGTCGGCGAGCAGCGGGAATTGCTGCTGCTCGACGCCGACCCCAATCAGGAGTCGCCCTATGAACGCCTGCTGACCGACGCTCTGGCGGGCGACACTTCGCTGTTCACGAACGAAAACGCGGTGGAAGCCGCCTGGGGGGTGGTGGACCCGGTCCTTTCCAACCATCACCCGGCCATTTCTTATGCGCGCGGCAGCTGGGGGCCCAAAGAGGCCGATG
Source organism: Candidimonas sp. (assembly GCA_004298545.1). Lineage (GTDB taxonomy): Bacteria > Pseudomonadota > Gammaproteobacteria > Burkholderiales > Burkholderiaceae_B > SCQX01. The sequence goes on from SCQX01000128.1 coordinate 10,924, forward strand.
CGTTGATAGCACCGCACGGTGCATGGCTGAATCCCCATGTCGAGGAGCGTGCATGACGGATCAAGACGGGATAGTTTTTCTGTTCGACGTCGACAATACGCTGCTCGACAACGATCGCGTCACCGACGACCTGCGACGGCACCTGGTCGATCAATTCGGCAAGAAGAGCGCGGAGCGTTATTGGGTGCTGTTCGAGGCGTTACGCGCCGAGCTTGGCTACACTGACTATCTGGGCGCGCTGCAGCGGTACCGCCTGGGGCTCATGAACGACCCGTCGCTGCTGCGCATGTCGTCCTTTTTGCTGGAGTACCCGTTTGTCGAACGTCTGTATCCCGGCGCGCTCGAGGTGCTCGACAAGACCGGGCGCCACGGCACGACGGTCATTCTCTCCGACGGGGACGCCGTATTTCAGCCGCGCAAGGTCGAACGCTCGGGCCTCTGGGATGCCGTGGGCGGGCGCGTGCTCATCTACATACACAAGGAAAGGATGATGGATGCCGTCATGGAGCGTTATCCGGCTCGCCATTACGTCATGGTGGACGACAAACTGCGCATCCTTGCGGCAATGAAGAAGCGCATGGGCGCGCGGCTGCTGACCGTATTTCCGCGCCAGGGCCATTATGCCCACGATCTCAAGACCGTGCGGCTGTTGCCGCCGGCCGACATTACGGTGGAACACATCGGCGACCTGCTGGAAGTCGATCTGCCCGCCCGCCTGCGGGCACCGGGCGCCGAGGAAACGACACGAGAGGGTACATCATGAACGCAACACGGCAATTGCAGAAGCTGGGGCAGAGCCTCTGGCTGGACAACATCACACGCGGTCTTCTCGACGATGGAACGCTCAAGCGCTACATCGACGATCTTGCGGTGACCGGTCTGACATCGAACCCGACGATTTTCCAGAAGGCGATACAAGGCACCTCGTTCTATGACGAGGCAATCGCGCGCAAATCGCGGGAAGGAAAAGCGGGTGAGGATTTGTTTTTCGATCTGGCGATCGAAGACCTCACGCGCGCGGCCGATCTTTTTCTGCCGGCGCATCAGGCCAGCGCCGGAGTGGACGGCTGGGTGTCGCTCGAAGTTTCACCGTTGCTGGCCAACGACGCGACGGCAACCGTGCGCGCCGCCACGGCGCTGCACCGCAGGGCGGGCCGGCCCAATCTGTTCATCAAAATACCGGGTACCGAAGCCGGGTTGAAGGCCATCGAGGAAAGTATCTTCAGTGGCGTGCCAATCAATGTGACACTGCTGTTTTCGCGTGGGCAGTATCTTGCCGCGGCCGACGCTTATCTGCGTGGAATCGAACGCCGCCTTCAGGCCGGGCTGCCGCCCGTGGTGCGTAGTGTGGCCTCGTTGTTCGTCAGCCGCTGGGACGTGGCGGTACAGAACAAGGTTGGTGCGGCCCTGCATAACCGCCTTGGCATCGCGGTGGCGCGCGAAACCTATGCGGCCTATCGAACGCTGCTGGCATCGCCGCGCTGGAAGAAGCTTGCGGCGGCGAAGGCTCAGCCTCAACGGCTGCTGTGGGCCAGCACGGGAACCAAAGATCCGCAGGCATCCGATACGCTTTACGTCGAAGCCCTGACGGCGGCGGACACCATCAACACGATTCCGGAAAAAACGCTCATGGCGTTCGCCGATCACGGGCATCCGGGCACTCCGCTGGAACAGCAGAAGGCGCCAGACCCGGCGGAGCTGGCCGCTTTCCGCACGGCGGGCATCGACCTGGATGCGCTGGCGGTTCGCCTGCAGGACGAGGGCACGGAGGCGTTCGACCGTTCCTGGCGGTCGCTGTTGCAGGGCATAGAAGCCAAGTCCGCCGCGCTTGGCGCGGCGGCATCGGGTTCCCGGGGTTGACGCCATGGCGACTTCGGTATCTTCCAAGCTCATGGCGTTGACCGACACATCCGCGTGGCGGGCGTTGACGGCTCATCGCGACACAATTCAAGGGCGGCATCTGCGCGAGCTTTTCGCCGATGATGCGCAGCGCGGACAGCGGTTCGCCCTGGAGGCGGTGGGCGTTTACTTCGATTATTCCAAGCAGCGCGTAACCGACGAAACCGTTCGCCTGCTGCTGGCCCTGGCGCGCGAACGCGGGCTGGACGAGGCGCGCCAGGCCATGTTCGCGGGCGACGTGATCAATGTCACCGAGCGCCGCGCCGCTCTGCACGTCGCGCTGCGCATGCCGAAGGGTGAGTCCATCCGCGTGGATGGCCGCGATGTCGTGGCCGACGTGCACGGCGTGCTGGATCGAATGGCGGCGTTCGCCGCCAAAGTGCGCAGCGGAAAATGGCTGGGCCACACTGGCAGGCCGATCCGCAACATCGTCAATATCGGCATCGGCGGGTCGGCGCTGGGGCCGGTCATGGCCTACCGCGCGCTGCGGCACTATAGTCCGCGCGAGCTGACGTTTCGTTTCGTGTCCAACATGGACCCGACCGACCTGGCCGAAGCCGTGCGCGACCTGGATGCGGAAGAAACCTTGTTCATCGTGTGCTCCAAGACCTTCGGTACGTTGGAAACGCTCACCAATGCGCGCGCCGCGCGCGCCTGGTGCCTCGCCCGGCTGGGAAGCGAACGCGCGCTGCCGCGCCATTTCGTCGCCGTATCCAGCAATGCCGAGCGGGTTGCCCAGTTCGGCATCGACACGGCGAACATGTTCGGTTTCTGGGATTGGGTCGGCGGACGTTACTCGATGGATTCGGCCATAGGCCTGTCGACCATGGTTGCCATCGGTCCCGATGGCTTTGCGGATTTGCTGGCCGGGTTCCACGCCATGGACACGCACTTCCGCGATACGCCGCTGGAGCGCAACCTGCCAGCCCTGATGGGGCTCTTGGGTGTGTGGAACACCAATTTCCTGGGTGCCGAGACAGTGGCGGTGCTGCCGTACTCCCAATATCTGTCGCGTTTTCCCGCGTATCTGCAGCAACTCACGATGGAAAGCAATGGCAAATCCGTGGTTGCCGGCCGCGCGGTCGCGGTGAATTATCAGACTGGCCCCATCTACTGGGGCGAGCCGGGCACCGACGGGCAGCACTCGTTCTATCAGCTCATCCACCAGGGGACGCACGTCATTCCCTGCGACTTCATCGGGTTCTGTCAGGCGCTTGACCCGCTGGGCGATCAGCACGACCTGCTGATGTCCAACCTGTTCGCGCAAACCGAGGCGCTGGCATTCGGCAAGACCCATGAGCAGGTCCTCGCCGAGGGCGTTCCCGAATGGCAGGCGCCGTATCGCGTCTTCGACGGCAATCGGCCCACCACCACATTGCTGCTCGAACGGCTTACCCCGCATGCCCTGGGCACGCTTGTTGCGTTGTACGAGCACAGTGTGTACACGCAAGGAGTGATCTGGGGCATCGATTCGTTCGATCAATGGGGGGTGGAATTGGGCAAGGCGCTGGCGCTGCGCGTGGCGCCCGAGCTTGCCGGCGCCGGCGAACCGGCGGCGGCGCACGACAGTTCCACCAATGCGCTCATACGCCGTTATCGGCAGCTCAAGGCCGGCCAGGCCTGATTTTCGTGACTTTGGAGCGTCCATGACGACCGCTACTGATATTGATCTACTTTGTATTAACACCATTCGCACGTTGTCCATCGATGCCGTGCAGAAAGCACGCTCCGGGCATCCGGGCACGCCTATGGGAGCGGCACCCATCGCCTACTGTCTGTGGCAGCGCTTCCTGCGCTACAGCCCGCGGCACCCCGACTGGCCCGACCGCGACCGCTTCGTGCTGTCGGCTGGACACGCGTGCGCGTTGCTGTACAGCCTGCTGCACCTGACCGGGGTACGCGCGCACTGGCCAAGCTACCCGAGTACCGACCGCCTGGCGGTCACGCTCGACGATCTCAAGCAATTTCGCCAGATGGACAGCCGCTGCACGGGGCATCCCGAATACGGCTGGACGAGCGGCGTGGAGGTGACCACGGGCCCGTTGGGTCAGGGCGTCGCCAACAGCGTGGGCATGGCAATTGCCGGCCGCTGGCTGGCACACACCTACAACCGCCCCGGGTTCGATCTGTTCCACCACAATGTCTATGCCTTGTGCGGCGACGGCGACATGATGGAAGGCGTCAGCAGCGAAGCCGCCTCGCTGGCCGGGCACCTGGCGCTGGGCAATCTCTGCTGGATATACGACGACAACCACATCTCCATCGAAGGGAGCACTGAACTCGCGTTCACCGAAGATGTGGGGGCGCGTTTCGCCGCGTACGGCTGGCAGGTCGTGCGGGTCGGCGATGCCAACGATCTCGCCGCGCTGAGCGATGCGTACCGCGCCTTTCTCGCGGTCGACGACCGGCCCACGCTCATCATCGTGCGCAGCCACATCGGCTACGGGGCGCCTCACCGGCAGGATACACGCGAGGCCCACGGCGAGGCGCTGGGCGAGGACGAGGTGCGCCTGGCCAAAGAATTCTACGGATGCGATCCGGACGCACACTTCGCAGTGCCGCCGGAAGTGCCGGCGCACTTTGCCCGCAACCTTGGTCAGCGCGGCGAAGACGCCCAAGCGGCGTGGGAGGCGTCGTACCACGCGTACGCGGCGCAATACCCCGATCTGGCTCGCCAGCTCGATTGCCAGCGCAGCGGCACGCTGCCGCCCGACTGGGACAAGAATCTCCCCGAGTTCCCGACCGACGCGCGCGGCCTGGCGACGCGCGACTCGTCGGGCAAGGTGCTCAACGCGGTGGCGCGGCAGGTGCCCTGGCTCATCGGTGGCGCTGCCGACCTATCTCCATCGACCAAGACGGCGCTCGTCGGTGATTTGTCGAGCGGCAGTTTTCAGTCGCCGGCGTACGACGGCAGCTATGCGGGCCGGAATTTTCACTTCGGCATCCGCGAACATGCCATGTGCGCCATCGCCAATGGCATTGCGGTGTCGGGCCCCCGCGCCTTCGCCTCCAGTTTCTTCGTCTTCACCGACTACTGCCGGCCGTCGTTGCGCCTGAGCGCGATGATGGCGGTGCCGGTCATCTATATCTGGACGCACGATTCGATCAGTCTGGGCGAGGACGGGCCCACGCACCAGCCCGTCGAGCAATTGCCGTCGCTGCGCGCCATGCCCGGCATGGTCGTGATACGTCCCGCCGATGCCAACGAGGTGGTTGCCGCGTGGCGTGCGATCATGCCGATGCGTGATCGGCCAGTATCCCTGGTATTGACGCGCCAGGCGGTGCCTACGTTCGATCGCAGCCGCTACGCATCCGCCGCGGGGCTCGCCAGGGGCGCTTACGTGCTGGCCGATGCGCCCGACGGCAAGCTGCCACAGGTCTTGCTGCTGGCCAGCGGCAGCGAAGTGGCGTTGTGTATCCAGGCGTACGAACAACTGCGCGAACAGGGTGTCGCCGCGCGCGTGGTCAGCATGCCCTCGTGGGAGCTTTTCGAAACGCAGGGTGCCGATTACCGCGACGGGGTTCTGCCGCCGTCGGTTGTGGCGCGTGTTGCGGTGGAGCAGGCGTCGGGCTTCGGCTGGGAACGCTACGTGGGTTCGGAGGGCGCGATCATCGGGCTTGCGCAATTCGGGTTGTCGGCGCCGGGCGGTGAAGTGGCGCGCCACTTCGGCTTCGACAGCGACCATGTGGTGGCCGCCGCGCGCGCGCAGATCGCGCGATGCCGGTAACCGGACGGGGGACCACGCCATGGCTCGCGGCGGCAAACAGCAATCGATGAAAATCAGTCCGCTTGCCGGGAAGCCGGCGCCGCGCGCCATTCTGGTGGATGTGCCGCGACTGATCGCCAGCTATTATTCGGGCCGGCCCGACCCGGGGGTGGTGGGGCAGCTGGTGGCGTTCGGCACGTCGGGGCACCGCGGATCGTCATTCAATCTCACTTTCAACGAAGCGCATGTATTGGCCATCAGCCAGGCGGTCTGCGATTACCGCCGCAAGCAGGGGGTGGACGGCCCGCTGTACGTCGGCGCGGATACGCACGCGTTGTCGGTGCCGGCCGCGCGTTCGGCGCTCGAAGTCTTTGCGGCCAACGGCGTCGAGGTCATGATTTCCAAAGGCGACGAAACGACGCCCACGCCTGCGGTATCGCTTGCCATCCTGGCTCACAACAAGGGGCGCGACAGTCATCTTGCCGACGGCATCGTCATCACGCCATCGCACAATCCGCCGGACAACGGCGGCTACAAGTACAACGGAAGCAACGGCGGCCCGGCCGATGTTCAAGTCACGGGGTGGATACAGAAGCGCGCGAACCGGCTGCTGACCGGCGGGCTGAAGGGGGTCAGGCGGTGGTCCTACGAGAAGGCCCTGCGGGCGGATACCACGCACCGTCATGATTTCCTCGGCGCATACGTCGAGGCGCTGCGCACCATCGTCGACATGGATATCCTGGCGTCGGCCGCGCCGCGCATGGGCGTCGATCCGCTCGGTGGCGCGGGGGTTCATTACTGGGCGCGGGTCGCCGAGCGCTACAAGCTGCGCCTGGACATCGTCAGCGAACAGGTCGAGCCCGATTTCCGTTTCATGACCATGGATTGGGATGGCCGGATACGCATGGATCCGTCGTCCCCCTACGCCATGAAGCGTCTGATCCGGTTGCGGAACCGGTTCGATATCGCGTTCTGCTGCGATACCGACTACGATCGGCACGGCATCGTCACGAAGAGTGCCGGGCTGCTGCCCCCCAACCATTATCTGGCCGTGCTGGCCGACTACCTGTTCAGCCACCGCGCGCGTTGGGGCAAGCGCGCGGGCGTGGGCAAGACCTTGGTGAGCAGCCAGATCATCGACCGTGTGGCGGCGCGGCTGGGCCGCCGGCTGGTCGAAGTTCCGGTGGGCTTCAAGTGGTTCGTCGACGGGCTGTTCGATGGATCACTGGGCTTCGGCGGCGAAGAAAGCGCCGGCACATCATTCCTGCGCAGGAATGGCACCACTTGGACGACCGACAAGGACGGCATGATCGCGGCGCTGTTGTCGGCCGAAATGACCGCCCGCACCGGAATCGATCCGGGCGAACGCTATCGACAAATCGCCCATGAATTGGGGGAACCGACGGACAGCCGCTACGAGGCGCCGGCAACGCCGGCGCAGAAGAAGCGGCTGGCCGCGTTGTCCGCACGCGACATCGACGTTGCCGAGCTGGCCGGCGAGAAGGTCGAGGCGGTGCTGACGCGAGCCCCCGGCAACGATGCCCCCATCGGCGGCGTCAAAGTCGTGACGAAAAATGGCTGGTTCGCGGCGCGCCCCTCGGGTACCGAGGACATCTACAAAATCTACGCCGAGAGTTTCCGGGGCAAAGGTCATGTCGACCTGCTCGTGGACCAGGCGCGCGCATTGGTCGACAAAGCCCTGGGCGTTGAACGCGGGCGCGGCGCGGCATGAGCGCCATTGCCGCCCGCCGGGGCGGCCTGTCGCGTCGAATCGACGGTGGGGAAGCCGAGCTGGAATTGCTGCAGCACCGGTCGTTCAGCTACTTTCTGTACGAAAGCAACCAGACCAACGGTCTGGTGCTCGATAAAAGCGCGCCCGGCTGGCCGGCCAGCATCGCGGCCACGGGTCTGGCCCTGGCGTCCTACCCCATTGCCGTCGAGCGCAGCCTGATGTCGCGGGCCGGAGCCGAGGAGCGCACTCTGGCGGCGTTGCGGTTCTTCTGGAACAGCCATCAGGGCCCCGAGGCCGACGCAACCGGGTACAAAGGCCTGTACTATCATTTCCTGGATATGAGAACCGGGCGGCGAGTCTGGCAGTGCGAGCTGTCCACGATCGATACGGCGTTCCTTCTGGCGGGCGCGCTGACCGCGGCGCGATACTTTCGCGGCGACTCGCGCAAGCAAGTTGAAATCCGCAGGCTGGCCGATGCGCTGTACCGCCGCGTGGATTGGAGCTGGGCGCAGAACGGCGGCGAGACGCTGACGCACGGCTGGCGGCCGGAGACTGGTTTCATTCCCTACCGCTGGGAAGGTTACGACGAGGCGTTGCTGCTCTACATCCTGGCGCTCGGCTCGCCCACGCATCCGCTGACCGCCGCCAGCTACGGTGCCTGGGCGGACACCTACCGTTGGGACTCCCGCTACGGTTACGACTATGTCTACGCGGGGCCGCTGTTCACGCACCAGTTGTCCCATTGCTGGCTTGATTTTCGCGGCATTCAAGATGCGTTCATGCGCGAAAAAGGCATCGACTATTTTGAAAACAGCCGCCGCGCAACTTACGTGCAACATGCCTATGCCATTGAAAACCCCCATAAATTCACCGGCTATGGAGAATACTGCTGGGGCGTGACGGCCAGTGACGGGCCGGGCCCGAGCAACTGCCGCATCGGCGGCGTGAAGCGGGAGTTCTTCGATTACGTGGGCCGCGGCGTGCCCTACGGCCCCGACGACGGCACCGTGGCGCCCTGGGCGGTCGTTGCCTCGTTGCCGTTCGCACCCGATATCGTTCTGCCGGCCATCGACTATTACGTCAACGACCTGGAACTCTCGCGTCACAACCTGTATGGGTTCAAGTCTACCTACAACCCCACTTTTTCGACTCCCGAAACTCGGCCTTACGGGTGGGTTTCTCCGTGGCATTTCGGCATCAACCAGGGGCCGATCGTGTTGATGATCGAAAATTACCGTACCGGCATGTTGTGGAGCCTCATGCGCGATTGTCCGTACGTCGTGAGCGGGCTGCAGCGGGCGGGTTTCGCGGGCGGCTGGTTGAACTGACGGATTTCGCTCCGGTGACGAGCCGGCTCGCTCGGGCAGTCGCGCGATGAATCTGGAATCGCGTCCGGTGCAGTGCGTGGACAGGGGCGGGCGCCTTGTCCCGCGCTGCTACAATCGGCCCATGTGGGCGAAAGCGGTTGAACGAGCATCATGAAAAGTCTGCCCTCGGGCCGAACGGTGGAAACCGTATCGGTGCGTGTCGTTGGTCGTGTGCAGGGTGTGGGATTTCGCGCGGCGGCGGTGCGTCAGGCCCATTTGCTGGGTATTGCCGGCTGGATTCGAAACGGCGCGGATTCGTCCGTGGAAGCCATGCTGCAGGGGTCGGTCGATCAGATCGATCGCATGCTGTCGTGGCTGCGCGTCGGGCCACCGGCGGCGCGTGTCGACGGCGTCGAGCATCGGCAGGAGGCCGGCACGCGCCGTTTCGACCATTTCGAGCGTCAGTAAGCGCGCGGACTCACTTTCCCGATGAAAGCGACGGTTTCGAGGTCGTTGCGCCCGACCGCCGGTTCCATGGAAGAGTGGAGGACCAGCGCGTCACCCGCAGGCGCAGGCGGTCGAGGTACAGATAGATCACCGGCGTCGTATACAGCGTGAACACCTGGCTCAGAATGAGGCCACCCATCACCGTGATGCCCAGGGGCTGACGCAACGCGGCGCCTTGTCCCAGCCCCGCCGCCAGCGGCACCGCACCCAGAACCGCGGCGGCGGTGGTCATCATGATGGGGCGCAGGCGCAAGAGCGCCGCCTCGTGAATCGCGCGCCGCGCATCCACCCCCATGTCGCGCTGCAGATGGATGGCGACATCCACCATCATGATCCCGTTCTTCTTCACGATGCCGATCAGCAGAATGATGCCTATCATCGCGATTACCGAAATGGGCGTGCCGAAAATCAGCAGCGCCAGCGTCGCACCGATGCCCGCCGATGGCAGGGTCGACAGAATGGTGATCGGGTGTATCGTGTTTTCATAGAGGATGCCGAGCACGATGTACACCACGACCAGCGCCGCCAGCACCAGCAGCGGCACGGTGCCCATGGAGCTCGTGTAGGCCTGCGCGGCGCCGGCGAAGGCGCCGTGGATGGACGCGGGCATTCCGATGTCGCGCGTTGCCTGATCGATTGCCGCCGCCGCCTGGCTGAGCGAGCCACCGGGTGGAAGGTTGAAGGAAAGCGTGGCGGCCACCATGCCGCTCTGGTGATTGACCTGCGTGGCGGTATGGCTGGTGGTGTAGGTGGCCAGGGCCGAGAATGGCACCATGATCTCGGGCGCGGTGCTGTCGGCGCTGCCGCTGGAGCCCCCGCCCTTGCTGTTGGAGATGGCGTTTGTCTGGCGGTTGGCCTGCGCGTCGGCGTTGAGCGTATTTCCTTCTGGCGCGGAGCTTTGGGCCGTGGTTGCCGACCCGGTGCGCGCGCCGCCCGACACGGTGCCGCCCGGCATGCGTGTCTGCTGCGTACCCGTGGGATTGCCGGCGGCGCGGCTGAAGAACATGCGGTTCAGCGCGCGCGGATATTGCCAGTATTGCGGCGCCACTTCCATGACCACGAAGTATTGGTTCAGCGGGTTGTAGATGGTCGATACGGTGCGCTGGCCAAAAGCGTCGTACAGCGTGTTGTCGATCTGGTTCGGCTGAAAGCCGTAGCGCGCGGCGGTGCGGCGATCGATCGTGATGTAGGTTTGCAAGCCGTGCTGCTGCAAGTCGCTGTTCACGTCCTGTATTTTTCCCGCATATTTGCCAAGCGCCGCCACCAGCTTTGGCGTCCAGTCGAAAAGCGCTTGCGAATCGTCGCTGGTCAGGGTGTATTGGTATTCCGACGCCGACTCTCGGCCGCCCACGCGCAGATCCTGTTGCGCCTGCAGAAACAGGCGCGCGCCCGACACGCGGTTCAGTTTCGGCCGCAACCGGTTGACGACTTCGCTGGCCGAGATCCGCCGTTGGGCAAGCGGCTTGAGTTCGATGAACACGACGGCGGAATTGAGCGATCGCCCGCCCGTGAAGCCCGCGACCGAGGCAACGGCCGGGTCCCGCTGCACGATGGACTGCAGCTGAGCGAGCTTTTGCTTCATGGCCGGAAAAGAAATGCTCTGATCCGCGACGATATGCCCGATGAGGATGCCGGTGTCTTGCTCGGGGAAAAAAGTCGAGGGCAGCAGCCGGAACAGAAACACGTTCAGCACGAGTAGCGCAATGAGCGTCAGGATGACCAGCCGTGCGTGATCGAGCGCGGCATCGAGCGAGCGCGCGTAGGCATCCTTGAAGTGGTCGAACAGCGCGCCGATGCGGCGCGACCATGC
>SCQX01000129.1 GCA_004298545.1 Candidimonas sp.
CTGGATCGCGCCGACGTGGTCTGTTCGCGCCTGTTGGCGCGCCAGATGACGGGCGGGCGCGTTTCGGCAACCGAAGCGCTGGCGGCGTTCAAACCCGTGAGCGCCTGCTGGGCCTTGTTCGATCAGCTGGTGCCGAGCCGCGTTCTGGGATGGAGCGACATCGATCCGCTGCTGCGCGCCGCGCTGGAACAGGGGCAGACGGGCAACGCCAGCCGCTTCGCGGCGTACCTGTTCGGCGACTCGGACATGAATGACTATCGCGCCCTGATGCGGGATCCGCGCAAGTGGCTCGAGCGGCAGCAACGGCCCCAGACGCGTGCGCGCATCGAACTCGTCACGCTGGCCTTGTCGCGCCTCGCGCGGGGTGACCGTGAGCAGAATGCGGCGTACGTGGCGGGTACCTGGGCGCAAGCCATTCCGAAGCAGGATCTGCAATGGGTCTGGGGTCAGTTCGGCCTGGTGGCCGCGCTGCGTGTCGACGATGACGCGGTTCAGTGGTACCGCCGCTCGGGCAGCGCGCCCATGACGGACTACAACCATGCCTGGCAGGTACGCGCCGAGTTGCGGCGGGCTTCCATCAGCTGGCCGCGCGTGCGCGACGCCATCCTGAAAATGTCGGCCAGTCAGCAGGCCGAGCCGGTATGGGTGTACTGGTACGGCCGCGCGCTCGACGCGGACGGGAACAAGACCGAAGCCGACAAGTATTTCGCGTCCATCGATGGCGACTACAGTTTCTATGGCCAGCTGGCCAATGATGCGCTCGATCGCGCGTTGACCATCCCGCCCGAACCCGCGCCCGTGACGTCGGCGGAGCTGGCGGTGGCGCGGGCCGACTTGGGGCTGCGGCGCGCGCTGGCGCTGTTCGCGCTCGGCTGGCGCCACGCCGCGGTTCCCCAATGGAATTACGCGCTGCGCGGCATGACGGACCGCCAATTGCTGGCGGCGGCCGAACTGGCTGATCAGGCGCGTATTTTCGATCGGGTCATCAATACGTCGCTGCGCACCCGCCATCTGGTCGATTTCAAGCAGCGGTTCGTCGCACCGTTCGAGAAGCAGGTTGCGCGCAAAGCCAAGCTGATCAACCTGGACGTTGCCTGGGTCTATGGCCTGGTTCGCCAGGAGTCGCGATTCGTCACCGATGCGCGGTCGCAGGTTGGCGCGTCGGGCTTGATGCAGCTGATGCCGGCGACCGCGCGATGGGTAGCAAAAAAAATTGGCATGACCGGTTATTCGCCCCTGTCGGTCAACGATTTCGACACCAACACCATCCTTGGCACGAATTACCTGAACATGGTGCTCCAGGATCTCGGCGGCTCGCAACTGCTTGCGACGGCGGGCTACAACGCGGGTCCCCGCCGGCCGATGCTGTGGCGGTCGAAACTGCCGGGGCCGGTCGAAGGGGCGGTGTTTGCCGAGACCATCCCGTTCACCGAGACGCGGCTGTATGTCAAGCACGTGATGGCCAATGCCACCTACTATGCCATGATGTTCACCGGCGAACCGGCTTCGCTGACCAAACGGCTGGGCGTCGTCGCCCCGCAGCCCGATCGCCCCGTGAACCTGCCCTGACAATGGTACGAGCCCGGCCTGATGGCCGCGCGCCCGACGCGGCGCCCGATGCGGATCCCGCCACGCGCGGGCTCGACGCGTACCTGGTGGGTGGCGCGGTGCGGGATGCGCTGCTGGGTCGACCGCCGGGCGACCGCGACTGGGTCGTCGTCGGCGCCACGCCAGAGGCGATGATCGCGCGCGGCTTCGCGCCGGTGGGCGGCGATTTCCCGGTGTTCCTGCACCCGGTCACCAAAGAGGAATACGCGCTGGCGCGCACCGAGCGGAAGTCGGGGCGTGGTTACAAGGGGTTCGTCTTTCATACGGGCGCCGACGTCACGCTGGAAGAAGATCTCGCGCGCCGCGATCTGACGATCAACGCGATTGCGCGGCGTCGCGATGGTGAAATCGTCGATCCGTTGGGCGGCCGGGCCGACTTGCGCGACCGGGTCCTGCGTCACGTGGGTTCGGCGTTCATCGAAGACCCGGTGCGTCTGCTGCGTCTGGCGCGATTCGCCGCGCGCTTGCCCGAATTTTCGGTGGCGGGCGAAACGCTTGCGCTGGCGCGCCGGCTGGTGGCCGACGGCGAGGTCGATGCCCTGGTGCCCGAGCGTGTGTGGCAGGAGGTCGCCAAGGGGTTGATGACCGTGCATCCCGGCCGCATGTTCGATGTGCTGAAGGAGGTGGGTGCGCTCGGCCATATCGCGCCCGAGCTGGAGTACACCCCGACGGTTGGCGCGCAACTGGCCGTTGCCGCGCAACGCGGCCTGAGCCTGGCGGCGCGGTTCGCCGTGTTGTGCCATTCGTCCGCGCGGCCCGGGGCCATTGCCGATGCCTGGCGTGCGCCCGGCGACTGCCGGCATCATGCCGCGCTGCTGCCGCAGGTGCTGGCGCGCGTCGATGGCGCTGGCCCCGCCGAATGGCTGGCCCTGATCGAGCAATGCGATGCCCTGCGCAAACCGCGCCGCTTTCTGGCGCTGATCGCCGCGGCGGCCTGCGTGCGCGACGTGGATGCCACCGCCTGGCAGGCTCGGCTGGCCGCCGCGCGCGGAGTCGATGCGGGCGCGATCGCGCGCGCGGCGCACGGGCAGCCCGACCGCATTCGCGC
>SCQX01000130.1 GCA_004298545.1 Candidimonas sp.
TACCGGCACCCTGCCCACGCTGAGCCGCGACCAGGCGAAGGACCTGATCGAAGCCGCGGGCGGCAAGGTGGCGGGCTCGGTCAGCAGGAAAACCAGCTACTTGGTGGCGGGAACCGAGGCTGGCAGCAAGCTGGCCAAGGCACGGGAGCTTGGGGTCGCAGTGCTCGACGAGGCGGGTTTGCTGGCGCTGCTGCCCCCCCCGGCCTGAGGGGGCCCATCTTTCCATCGTTGATGGCCATCCAGTCCGCACACATCGACATTGGGGAACACGGCCGCGATAGCGCCTGGATGGTGTTCCTCGCGTTCCTGCGCTTGGGTTTGACCTCGTTCGGTGGCCCGATAGCGCACCTGGGCTACTTCCGCGCCGAGTTCGTAGTGCGCCGGCGCTGGCTCAGCGAGCGCAGCTTTGTCGATCTGGTGGCACTGTGCCAGTTCCTGCCGGGGCCCGCCAGCAGCCAGGTCGGCATCGCGCTCGGGCTTTCGCGGGCAGGTCTTGCGGGAGCACTCGCTGCCTGGACCGGTTTCACGTTGCCCTCGGCCATCGCCCTCACGTTGTTCGGGCTGGGACTGTCCGCTTGGGGCGACGCTTTGCCAGGCGGCATCCTGCACGGGTTGAAGGTGGTCGCCGTCGCGGTCGTGGCCCAGGCTGTGTGGGGCATGGCCCGCAAGCTGTGCACCGATGCGGCGCGCATCGGTATCGCCCTGGCTTGCGCCTGCATCGTGCTGCTGTGGCCGTCCGCTTCGGGGCAGGTCGGCGTAATTGCCGCGGCTGCCGCGTTAGGCCTGCTGTGCTTCAAGCCCGCGCAGGACGGTATGCACGACGCGCTGCCGATCTCGGTCAGCCGCCGCGTCGGTGCCATGCTGCTGGGGTTATTTTTCGTACTGCTGGTGGGCCTCCCGATCGGTCTGGACGTCTGGCCGAGCCAGGCGCTAGCGCTGGTCAACGCCTTCTACCGCGCCGGCTCGCTGGTCTTTGGCGGCGGCCATGTGGTGCTGCCGCTGCTGCAGGCCGCGGTAGTGCCCAGCGGCTGGGTCACGAACGAAACCTTCCTCGCGGGCTATGGCGCGGCGCAGGCGGTGCCCGGCCCGCTGTTTACCTTTTCGGCGTTTCTGGGCGCCTCGATGCAAAGTGTTCCGAATGGCTGGATTGGCGCTGTGCTGTGCCTGGTGGCCATCTGCGTGCCGTCATTTCTTCTGGTCGTCGGTGCGTTGCCGTTCTGGGAATCGCTGCGCCACAGCGTTCGCACGCAGGCGGCACTGGCGGGCGTGAATGCCGCAGTGGTCGGCCTGTTGCTGGCCGCGTTATACCGACCGGTCTGGACGAGTGCCATCGTGCGGCCGCAGGACTTTGCACTAGCTTTGATCGCCTTGGCGGCCCTGATGGTGTGGAAGCTGCCACCGTGGCTCGTCGTACTTGGAAGCGGCCTGGCCGGATGGCTGCTGGTGATCATCGCGTGACGGCAACCAGCGGCGTGCTGTCCGAAGACCAACTGGGATGATCCGTGAATTCTGGCAGCGATCATCAGTGGGCATGCGCATCAGCATGCGGACGAATTTCCCAGATGCCAGACACTGACATGTGCTTCTGCATTCTGAGCGGGTTCGCGCCAGGCCTGACCGTGGCGCTTCACAAATTCATGGTAGCCGCGGTCACCGGCCTGACCCCAGAAGGCTTCATTCATCCGGATGCGCCGCTGCAGGAGTTCTCGGGTCAGCCGCGCGCCGGCGTTGGACATGTCATAAGGAAGATTTGCCTTGAGATTTCGGTAGGATTGCGAGATGGAGGGGCCGTCTGACGTCGCGCACAGGCTGTCGGGGTGAAGTCGCAACCGGTAGTTCGCGTCGGGCAGCACGGTGATTTCGCCACCCGCCAGATCAATGCACTTGCACGTGTGCATGACATCTTCGGCAAACCCGGGCTTCCATTCGGGGTAGACGCACCGCCGGCCGATGGCGTGCATTGTGCCGAATTCGAGACCGAACCGGTCAATGCCCATCGCAGGAAATTGCCCGATCTGGCGCACGACGGCGCCCGTCTGATGGTTGAAATATTCGGTGGGCACGGTGACGAAGTTCGTCGGGTGCGATTTGAAATACGCGAGGGCCTGGGCCACAAAGGCAGGCTCGACACAATCATCGTCATCCAGAACAGCAATCAGCTCGCCGCAAGCGATTTCCAAGGCGCGATTTCGGGCATGGGCTGGGCCGGTCCTCACTGCGCTGGAGTGGGCCACCTTGACACGCGCATCGGCGTGCGCCAGATCACGGTAGTCCTCGCCGTCGTCGGGCGCGACGATTAACTCCCAGTCAGGCATTGTCTGGGCCTTCAACGACTCCAGCGCGGCCATGGCGAACCGGGATCGTTTGAAGGCGGCCATCAAGAAAGAGATTGCGGGCATGCTATTCACATCACGATGGTCAGCGGACGCCCTGCAGCGCCGACGCGCGTCACCGCCCCGTCGATTGGCCCAAGTGTAAATTATTCGCCGGCGAGAGGCACCGTCCACCGGCACGATCAAGACGGCCGACGCATGGGCGACCTGAAGGGCTCGCGCTGCCATTGACCACTGCGGTGGCGCAGCGTAGTCTGCAGGCCTTCACACTTTTCGAATCGGAAATCAACCATGTTCCAACCCAACTTGATGGCTGGCCAGCGCATTCTCGTCACCGGCGGTGGAACGGGACTGGGCCGCGCGATGGCCGAGCAGTTCCTGTCGCTGGGCGCCGACGTCGCGATTTGCGGACGGCGCAAGGCGGTCTGCGACGAGACCGCGGCCATCTGGCGTGCCCAGTTCCCGGATCGCCGGATCGACACCTTCGGCGTCG
>SCQX01000131.1 GCA_004298545.1 Candidimonas sp.
CCGAGACCGGCACCAGCGCTTCCGACCCGACCGGAAGCCGCCCGGCCCAGGGGAGTCTGTTTTTGAGGAGATTGTCCGATTCCTCCAGACACAGCATGAGATCCACCTCGCCGCGCGTGAATTGATCGACGCAATCGTCACGTGCGTTGGATCGTATCGCGATCTCGACCCGGTATTCGTCCACGTGCTGGGCAAGCGCTTCAATGAGCGACGGCAGGCGCGTAATGGCCAGCGAGTGCTGCGTGGCCATTCTGAATTCCACGATGCCGCTGGCGTCGCTGCGAATTTTGGCGCGCAGCGTTTCCAGCCTGTTCAGTATTTCGCGGAATTCGTGCGCGTGGCGTTCACCCGCCGGCGTGAGGCGCAGGGGGCGCGCCCGCCGGTCGATGAGTTCGGCACCCACCCAGGTTTCGAGCATCTGGATGCGGCGCGAGAATGCCGGTTGCGTGACGCAGCGCGCGGCCGCCGCCTGGGAGAAATTCGGGTGCTGAACCAGTGTCAGCAGATCTTCTATCCATTCGGATCGCATGCGTCTCCATGCAAAAAATGCATAGTAGCCATAAATTATAGTATTAGTCGCGAGCGCCGTTTTTTCCTAGAATGAACCGTGCGAAATAATTGAATACAAGCGAACGGGAACAGTAACGATGGCGCAAAGCTTTGATGTGCTCATACGCGGCGCGACCGTGGTCGATGGAACCGGCGCCCCTCGTTTCGCGGGCGACGTGGCGATTCAGGGCGATCGCATCGCCCGCGTCGGCAGCCTGGACGGCGCGCGGGCGAAGCACGAGTACGATGCGCGTGGTTTGGTGCTCGCACCGGGATTCATCGATGCGCATACCCACGATGACAGCGTCATGCTGCCGGGCGGCGACGTGACCCCCAAGGTGAGTCAGGGGGTGACGACCGTCATCGGCGGAAACTGCGGCTGCTCGATCGCGCCGATGCCGCGCGCGATTCCGAACCCGGTGCCGCCGCCATTGGACCTCATCGCGGCTCGCGGCGGCTGGATCTACCGGCGCTTTTCCGATTATGTCCGTGTGCTGGAGGCAACCCCGCCCGCGATCAACTGCGCCATGTTGGTGGGCCACAATACGTTGCGTGTGGCGGTGATGGCTAAACTCCAGCGCCCCGCGAGCGAGAAGGAAGTCCGGCTCATGCGCGACCTCGCCGACCAGTCGCTCGAAGCGGGCGCGATCGGCGTATCCACGGGGCTTGCGTATGCGCCAGGGCGCTGCGCGCCAATCGAGGAAGTCATCGAGGTCTGCGAGCCCCTGCGTGATCACCACGGCCTGTACTGCACGCACATGCGCAATGAAGGTGATGACATCGTCGATTCGCTCGAGGAAACCTTCCGCGTCGGCGCGTCGCTTGGCATTCCCGTCAATATCTCGCATCACAAGCTCATCGGTGTGCATAACCACGGGCGATCGAAAGAAACGCTCGGGCTCATTGCCGATCGCATGACGTCGCAGGCGGTCTACCTCGATTGCTATCCGTATACGGCGTCCTCGACGGTGCTGCTGCCTGAACGCGTGGAGACGGCGAGTCGCACCCTCATTACGTGGTCGAAGGGAGCCCCCCGGTATGCCGGCTGGGATCTCGCCGACATCGTGGCCGACATGGGCGTGACGCGCGACGGCGCCATTGCGCGCCTGCAGCCCGCGGGTGCGGTGTACCACAACATGTCGGATGAAGATGTCGAGCGGATCCTCGCGTTCGATGCCACGATGGTCGGGTCCGACGGTCTGCCCAATGATGAACGGCCTCATCCGCGTCTGTGGGGTACGTTCGCGCGTGTGTTGGGCCACTACAGCCGTGATCTTGGCCTTTTCCCGCTGGAGAAGGCCATCCACAAGATGACGGGCCTGACTGCCGGCAATTTCGGGTTGATCGACCGCGGTGTGATCCGCGAGGACGCGTTCGCCGATCTCACGCTTTTCGACGCCGGCGGTGTTGCGGAGACCGCGACTTACACCAACCCGAGTCAGCGCGCGGCCGGGGTCTGCAAGGTGTGGGTCAACGGTGATCTGGTGTGGGACGGCGACCGGCTGAGTGGCGCTCACCCGGGGAGGTTCCTGACGCATTAGCGTGGCGGGCGCCAGGGGCGGCGCCACGCCGTCATGG
>SCQX01000132.1 GCA_004298545.1 Candidimonas sp.
CGGGTGCTGTCCATTCCCGATGGAACGACACAGATCAATACATTGATCATTGGACATTGTCTGACCGGGCTTTCGGCGTTTGCCTGAGCGCTTGGCAAGGAATTACGTGTGCAAGAGAGAACAGGAATGAGTGCAACCAAACCCGTCGACTCCACCGTGTCGCGCTTGCGGTCGGGCGGCCAAGTGCTGGTCGATCAACTGGCGCTGCAGGGTTGCCGGCATGTTTTCTTCGTACCGGGCGAGAGTTATCTGGCCGTGCTCGATGCGCTCTACGATAGCGATATCACGCAGACGATCTGTCGCCAGGAGGGTGGGGCCGCCATGATGGCCGAGGCATCGGCCAAACTGACCGGGCGGCCGGGGGTTTGTTTCGTCACGCGCGGCCCGGGTGCCATGAACGCCAGTGCCGGAATTCACGTTGCGCAGCAAGATTCCACGCCCATGATCCTGTTCGTGGGGCAGGTGGCGCGCCGGTTCCGCACGCGCGGCGGATTCCAGGAGGTGGATTTCGCCGCGGTGTTCGGCTCCATGGCCAAATGGGTGGTGGAGATCGACGATCCGCGGCGTATTCCCGAGCTGGTGTCGCGCGCCTATTCCGTGGCCATGGCGGGGCGCCCGGGGCCGGTGGTGGTCGCGTTGCCGGAAGATATGCTCGTGGAGCCCGTCGACGTGGTCGACGGCCGACAAGTGATGCCGCCCGCGATGTCATGCGGCCCGCGCGAGTGCGAGGCGGTGGCGGCGCTTATCGGGCCGAGCGCCCGGCCGCTCGTGATCGTGGGGGGGAGTACGTGGAAGACGGAAGACCAGGCGTCGCTCATCGCCTTCTCCGAACGCTACGGGCTGCCGGTGGCAACGTCGTTTCGCCGTCAGGCGCTATTCCCGACCACACACGAAAATTACGTCGGCACACTCACTCCCGCCGCCGATCCGGTGCTGGTGGACTATGCGCGTTCGGCCGACCTGGTGATACTGATTGGCGGCCTGCTCGGCGAGCTGCCAAGCCAGCACTATTCCATCCTGTCGTCGCCCGTCCCGCGGCAGAAACTCGTTCACGTCCACCCCGGGGCCAACGAATTGAATCGTGTCTACAGCGCCGACCACGCGCTGAACTGCCGCCCGGGGGATTTCCTGGAAGGCATGCTGGCGCGGGTGCCGCGTGCGACGCCAGTGACGCGGGCGCGCAGGGCGTCGATCGCCGGCCTGCGTGCGCATGTGTTGGACTGGATGCGGCCGCGGCCGCAGCCGGGCGAACTGAACGTCACGGAAATCATCGCCTGGCTGAACGCTGAGATCGACGACGATGCCATCGTCTGCAACGGCGCGGGCAATTACGCGACGTGGGTGCATCGTTTCTACCGCTACACCAAACCCGGAACTCAGCTCGCGCCCATTTCCGGCTCCATGGGCTACGGCCTGCCGGCCGCCGTTGCCGCCAAGCGTGTGTTCCCGAAGCGGCAGGTGGTGGCGTTCTCGGGCGACGGCTGCTTCATGATGACCGGACAAGAGTTCATGACGGCGGTGCAGTACGGCCTTCCGATCATCGATGTGGTGATCGACAACGGCATGTTCGGCACCATTCGCATGCACCAGGAGCAACGGTATCCGGGCCGTGTTTCGGGCACCAGCGTCGTCAATCCGGACTTCGCCGCTCTGGCGCGTGCCTATGGCGGGCATGGCGAACGCGTGGAGCGCACGGAGGATTTCGCCGCCGCCTTCCGGCGCGCGGTTGCCAGTGGCAAGCCCGCTGTGATTCATTGCATTCTGGACCCGGAGGCGCTGACGATCAATCGAAGTCTGACGGCGATACGTGAACAGGCGCTCGGCGCGAAAACCTGAGGCGGCGCGGCCGCGCCGCTTCCACATAAGGAGGATGACAAGATGAAACACGCAAGCAAAAAAACCAACTCGGCGGAAGGCGAATTCGGCGCGACGAGCCGAAGAAAGTTTCTGGCCACCCTGGGGGTGGGAACGGCAGCCCTTGGGTTCCCATTCATAGTGACCCCCCGCAGGGCGCTTGCCCAAGGCGCCGACAACGCGCCGCCCGACATGAACGCGGCGCGCAAGGAAGGGCCTCTGCTGGTGTGGCACGCCGACCAGGAAGCCGATGTCGTCAAGTTCATCAAGATTTTCACGGACAAGACCGGTATTCAGGTGAACCAGCAGCGTCTCCTGCCAGGTGCGGCGTGGCCCAAGCTCTATGCCGAACTGCGCGCCGGCAAGGTCGATGTCGACGTCTACGACACGGCCGATCCCGGCACCATGGACAAGATGCGCCAGCAAGGTCACCTGCTGCGCTACGAACCGCCCGGACTGGAGGCCTTCGATCCACGCGCGCTCAGCAGTCCGCGCGGCTACTGGGCCACGTACTTCATCAATGTGGGCCCGATCATGTACGACCCACGCTATGTGAAGAAGGAAGAGGCGCCCAAGACGCTGGCCGATCTCCTCGATCCGCGCTGGAAAAACGCCATCGGCTTCCAGAATGCCGCTGCGGGCACTTCGTACGCCATGTGGTTCGTGTTGCGTAACGTCATGCCCAAGGATTACTGGACAAAGCTTGCGGCGCAAAAGCCGAAAGGGTATTCATCCTCCACGCAGATCATGAGCGATCTGCATCGCGGCGACATCAAGGTGGGGGGGCGCGTGAGCATCTTCCAGTATCTGAAATCCAAGCGCGCCAAGCTGCCGGTCGAGGTGGTCTTCCCCACGGAAGGCACGCCGTCGGTGAACCAGGTCACGGGTATCTTCAAGACGACGAAGCGGCCCAACGCGGCCAAAGCTTACGTCGACTACTTGTTGTCCGCGGAAGGGCAGAAAACGTGGAACGAGATTCAAGGGTCTTATTCCGCGCGCAAGGACGTCGACATCGCCGGCCTGCCGGCGATGTCCTCGTTCAAAGTGTTGTTCCCGACGCCGGATGAATTCGCGCAGTACGGGTCGGAGAAACTCCATGCCCAGTACCTGAAGGTCTGGAACAACATGGTCGGTCTGTAGGCGGATCATGGCTGCCGTCAACCTTGCCCCGCGGGCGCCGAAACAGCCCGTTTCGGCTCGTGCCCGCGGTAATTTCTCGCTCAGGGTGTGGCTGCCCCTGACATTCATCCTGGCCGGTCTGGGGTATCCGCTGTTCCTGCTGATCACCAGCGCGTTCAACGTTGGCGATCCGCAGGCGCTGCCGGCGGCCGAGTACGGGCTGGAGAATTTTTTCGAGCTGGGCCGGCACCTCGACTGGATCGGCAACACCCTGCTGGTATCGTCGCTGGGCACCGTGCTGGCCATTGCCATCGCGGTCGTGCTCGCCTGGATACTGTATCGGACCACAGTGCCGGGGCAGCGCCTCTTCGAGGTTCTGATTTCCATCCCGTATCCCCTGGGGCCGCTGGTGGGCGCATTGGCCTGGAGTGCGCTGGCCTCGCCCGGCGACGGCATGCTGAACCAGCTGTACATGAAGCTCACGGGCGCCACGGAACCGCTGCTGAATATTTATACGGTGCCCGGCATCATCTTCGTCATGGCCATCTTCGAGGCGCCGGTGGCGGTTCTGATGATCGGGGCCGCCATGCAGCGCATGGATTCGTCGCTCGAGGAGTCCTCCGCGGTTTTCGGAGCAGGGCGGTTCCGCACGGCAATCCGCATCACGCTGCCGCTGCTCATGCCGGCGATTCTGAGCGCGGCGCTGTTCGTCTTCACGTCGATGATGGGCGCGTTCGCGATTCCCACCATGCTGGGAACCAATGCCCGCTTCTATGTGGCGACGACCGCCATCTATGTGATGTTCCAGAGCTATCCGCCAAACTATCCTCTGGCAGCGGCCATCGGCATCGTGCTCATCGCCATTGCGGCGCTGGGCGTGTGGCTCTACACGCGGGCGGTGAAATCACGCTCCTTTGCCGTCATCAGCGGCAAGACGTACCGTTCGCGGCGTCTGAACATGCGTGGCTGGACACCGCTGCTGCTCGGCATTGAATGCCTCTACGTGCTGGTGGCGCTCGTCCTGCCCATCGGCGTGCTGGTGCTGGCGTCGCTGCAGAACAGTGGCGATCTCTCGCTCATTCCCACGCACTGGACGCTCGCCAACTTCCACTATGTGCTGATCGACTTTCCCACCACGCGCGAAGCCATCGGCAACAGCCTGCTGCTGGGCCTGGGCACCGGCACGGTGGGTGTGGCGCTTGCCACCATCATTGCCTGGACGGTGTATCGCTCGCACAGCGCCGGGCGCCAGTTGCTCGAGCAGGTGACGATGCTGCCGCAGGCGTTCCCGCGCCTGATTTTCGCGTTTGGGTTCCTGTGGATGGTGCTCTCGCTGCCCATCCCGCTGTATGGCACGTTGTGGGCCGTGCTGCTGGCCTACGTCATCGTGTTCCTGCCACTGGCCTACCGCGGCATGAGCGGTGTCATCGTGCAGATCGACCGCTCGCTCGAAGAAGCCGCGCGCGTGGAAGGCGCGGGCTGGTCGCGAATGATGCGCACCATCACCGTGCCCTTGCTGAAGACCGGAATCGTCGCGAACTGGGCGCTGCTTTTCATGATCTCGGTGCGTGAGGTCAGCGCCTCGCTGTTCCTGTCGGGGCCGGGAACGCAGGTGCTGGGCCCAGCCATTTTCAGTTTTTGGGATTCGGGCGGCTTGCCCAAGGTGAGCGCGCTGGCCGTGGTGCAGGCGGCGATCATCATGATCTGCCTGGTCATCGTGCGCCGCGTCACCCGGGGCAAGGCGCAAAGCTGAATACGGCGCCACATGAATCAAAAGGAAATCGAGATGGCTGAGGTGACACCGTATATAGAAGTGCGCAATCTGACGGCGGCCTACGGCGGCAAGGTGGTCGTGCACGGGATATCGTTCAATGTGGCGCCGGGTGAGCATCTGTCGCTGCTCGGGCCGTCGGGCTGTGGAAAATCCACCACGCTGCGCTGCATCGCCGGGCTGGAGACACCCGCCTCGGGCGAGATCGTGATCGACTCGAACGTGGTTTTCTCCTCGCAACAGGGGGTCAACATTCCAACCGAGAAGCGCAATTTGTCGATGGTCTTCCAGTCGTATGCGATCTGGCCGCACATGACCGTATTCGACAATGTGGCGTACGGCCTGCGCACGCGCAAGCCACGCGATGTCGACATCAAGCAACAGGTCACGGCGGCGCTCGAGATGGTCGGCATGAAAGATTTCGCCTCGCGGCCGGCCACCGACCTCAGTGGCGGGCAGCAG
>SCQX01000133.1 GCA_004298545.1 Candidimonas sp.
GCCACCCAGCGCTTTCACGTCCCCCATGACGCCAGTGGCCACACGGTCGATACGCCGGGCAATCGCCACCTTGGCGCGCAGGTCCCGCAGGGTTCCATGCCATACCGCGAACGCTTCGGTTTGCTGAATCAGGTAGGGCATGAATTATTGTATCTGTGCGGATACTGACATGCAACCCAATGCGGACGTAATCCAATCACGCCTGCCGCGTCAGCGGAACGACGTTATCGCCCGCCCGCAGTGCGTCCAGATAATCGGCCCACGCCTGCATCATCTTCGCGCGCGGTTTCAGGTACAGCGCGTGGTTGTACGCCGCCGATGTCTGGTTGGCGTCTTGGTGGGCCAGTTGCAACTCGATGTGAGGGTGCGGCCAACCCTGTTCATGCAGAATGGTGGATGCCACGCCCCGGTACCCGTGGCCGGTCATCCGCCCCCGATAGCCCATGCGATACAAGGCATACAAGATCGTGTTGTTGCTCATGTGAGTGGGCTTGCCGGTGTCGGCGGGAAAGACAAACTCCCGCCCGAAGGAAATAGCCCGCAGCTTCTCCAGGATCGCCAGGGCTTGCGTTGATAGCGGCACGATATGTGGACGCCCCATCTTCATGCGCTCGGGCGGAATGTCCCACCGGGCATGCGCCAGGTCAAACTCGGACCACCTCGCGCCAATCAGCTCGGATGTGCGCACGAAGGTCAACGCCATCAGTTGCAGCGCCAGGCGCGTATGCTCACCCCCGGTGTAGCCGTCCATGTCGTGCAAGAGCTTCGGTAAGTCGCGCGCATCGATGCGATGATAGTTGCGCTTGCGCGTGGCGGGCAGAATGTCGCTGGGGCGCACGTCGGCAACCGGGTTGCGCTCGGCCAGGTCATTGGCGACGGCCCAGCGCATGATCTGGCCGCATTTCTGCAACTGACGCTTGGCGATGTCCACCGCGCCACGCTTCTCTATCGCTTTCACGCAATCGCGCACACGCCGCGCCGTCAGCTCCCCCACTGGAACGGAACCAATGACGGGGAACACGTCGGCCTCGAGGCGTCGCCATGTATCAGCAGCATGCTTTTCCGTGCGGTCGGATTTCCAATGCGCGAACCACCGGCGCGCCACCGCCTCGAAGGTCAGGCAGTCAGCCTGTTTCTCAGCCTTGCGGGTCGCCATGGGATCAGTGCCGGCAGCGATCAGCTTGCGGGCATCATCTCGGGCTGACCGTGCATCTTTCAGGCTCACGTCCGGATATACCCCCAGCGCCAAGGCCTTCTCGGTGCCCCCAATCCGATATTTCAGCCGCCAGTATTTGGCCCCGTTGGGCCGCACCAGCAGGAACATGCCCTTCTCGTCGGCCAGCTTGTACTGCTTGGATCTAGGCTTGGCCTGCCTGACCGCCGTATCGCTCAGCGCCATGTCACGCTCCTACGCCACGGGTCGCATCCAGGAACGCCCGCAGCTCTTGAGTTTCTGACGCGCTCAAAGTGAATGCTCGACGGTCCAGCCTCACGGCCAGCGCCCCCGTGCTATCCAGGGTGAACCGTGTTGCCACGCGCTGGCGGGCCTGGGCATCAATTTCAGCAGCCCGCTCCGCCCTTGTGTGGTCGGCCGGATTGGCGCCATCAGCTAGCATCTGCCGGAACGCATCACGCCTCTGCCGCGCTTCTTCCAACCCAACCTGGGGATAAACGCCGCAAGAGACTGCGGTTTGCTTTCCAGCCCAGCGATACCGAAAACGCCAGTACCTCGCACCACTAGGCATGACGTGCAGATACAGGCCCTTCCCGTCAGTCTTCTTGTACGGGGCCAGCGAAGGCTGGAAAGCCGCTATTTCATTGGGTTTCAAGGACATTTGGGGATATCGCAATGTTGTGCGTCAAACCGATATCCCCAACGATACCCCCAGACAATGCTGTATGTCCATACACGGCAGTATACGCATGTAGACAACAAAAAGCCCGCAGAGCCAGGCTACATGCGGGTTTCGTATACGTCAGTGAATTGGTGTGGACAAGTTATTGGCGGACAAGGGGGGATTCGAACCCCCGATACGCTATTGACGTATACACGCTTTCCAGGCGTGCGCCTTCAACCACTCGGCCACCTGTCCTGATTCGGCACTGCGCGATGAACACGCAACGGGCGCCACAACCCTCCGCCGCGTCGCAAACACGAAGTTTGCCATTCTAGCAGAATCGCCGTTCACCGAGTCCCGCCGAGCGCGGCGCACCCTCGAGCGGCGCCAGCGAAATAGTCACTTCGTTGCGGCCGCAATCAATGTTCAGACCAACATTCCAACACTCCTGAAACGAGCGGCATCAACGAAGCAGTCACTCCCGCGCGACTCCCACGACCCACATGAAACACCCCACGCAGCCCGCAGGAGAAACCCTGTTCAGTGGAGAGGAGACCCGGAGCTGACCGGCGGCGCCTCCGACGGCCGCACCGCATCCAGCAGCGCCTTCCAGCGGGTAGCCAGGCGCGCCCGCAGGCGTATATCCTCCCCCACCCGCGCACTGTCGAAGAATTCGAAACGCCGCGCCCGCGCCAGCGCGTCAAGAGCGGGCAACCGTACCAACGGCCGCGCGTCGCCGAGCAGCACAGGGGCGAGATAGACCAGCAATTCATCCACGCAGCCCGCTTCCAGCAGCGCGCCGGACAAGCCTGGCCCCGCTTCGACGTGAACCTCGTTGACCTCGCGCCGCGCCATCCAGCGCAGCATCTCCGCCAAATCGACGCGACAGGGTCCTTCATCGCGGCCCGCGCGATCGCCCTCTACCGCCGCCGACCGATGCCCACCTTCAGCTGGTGGCATGCCTTCGGCGGCATCCACCAGTGGCAGCGTCACGACGGTCACGTCGGCCGTGGCCAGGCGCGCCGCCTTCTCGTCGTCGGTTCTGGCGGTGAAAAGCCACACCGGCCCTCCCCCCAGCAGGCGCGCCTGCTCCGGGAACTCGAACCGCGGATCGACCACGGCCCGCACGGGTTGACGCGGTGTGCGTACCAGACGCACATCCAGACGGGGGTCGTCAGCCAGGATGGTGCCCATGCCGGTGAGCACCACATCGCTGCGCGCGCGCCAATGATGGCCATCGGTGCGCGCGGCCAACCCGGTTATCCACTGCGAGACGCCATTGTTCAGCGCGCCGTGCCCGTCCAGCGAGCCGGCAAGCTTGAGCCACACCCACGGCGTCTGCCGCACCATGCGCGCAACGAATCCCGGATTCAGGGCCAGTGCTTCTTCAGTGCACACCGACGTGCTGACCGCGATACCGGCAGCGCGCAGCTTGGCCAGACCGCGTCCGCCCACCAGGGGATTGGGATCGCTCATCGCCACGACGACGCGCCCGGGACGCTCGGCTATCAGCGCATCCACGCAGGGTGGCGTGTGGCCATAATGGCTGCACGGCTCCAGCGTGACATAAACGGTGGCCCCCGCCGCATTGCCGCCGCGGCGGTGCAAGTCGCGCAGCGCCATGACCTCGGCGTGCGGCCCACCCACGGCCTGCGTGGCGCCAACGCCCAGCACACGCCCGTCACGCACGATCACACAACCGACCCGCGGATTGGGTGACGTGAGATAAACGACCTCGGTGGCCAGCGCGATTGCCCGACGCATCCAACGCGAGTCGTCCTCGCTCATGGCTTGTGCGACAACTGGATTTCGTCGATGGCCTTGACGAATTCATCGATGTCTTCGAAGCTCTTGTAGACCGAGGCGAACCGCACGTACGCGACCTGATCCAGTTTTCGGAGTTCCGCCATCACCAATTCACCAATATGCCCCGAAGCGACCTCACGCTCGCCGCTGACCAGAATGCCGTCTTCGATGCGGGCCACCGCGGCGTCGACCGCGGCGGTATCCACCGGGCGCTTGCGCAGGGCGAGCCGCAGGCTGGCGCGCAGTTTGCCCCCATCGAATTCGACCCGCGTTCCATTGCGCTTCACCACTGCCGGCATGGCCAGCTCCACCCGCTCGTACGTGGTGAAGCGCCGCCCGCAGGCCACGCAGCGGCGGCGGCGGCGTATGGCCTCGCCGTCCTCGGAAACCCGAGAATCGACCACCTGTGTATCGAAGCTATGGCAGAACGGGCATTTCATTGCGGCGTTCGGGGCCGATGCACAGGTGGCCCCGAGGGAAAATTACCGGTAGACCGGCAGACGCGCCGTCAACGCGTGGACGCGCGCGCGCACCGCGGTGATGGCCGATTCATCGTTGGGATTATCGAGCACGTCGGCAATGAGATTGCCAGTCAGTTCCGCTTCCGCCTCTTTGAAACCTCGTGTTGTCATGGCGGGCGTGCCGAGGCGGATTCCGCTGGTGACGAACGGTTTCTCCGGATCGTGCGGAATGGCGTTCTTGTTGACCGTGATATGCGCTTTGCCAAGCGCCGCTTCAGCGGCCTTGCCGGTAATGCCCTTGGGGCGCAGATCGACCAGCATGAGGTGGCTTTCGGTGCGGCCAGAAACGATGCGCAGGCCACGCTTCACCAGGGTTTCCGCCAGTACCCGCGCATTCTTCCTGATTTGCGCCGCGTACTGCTTGAATTCCGGGCTCAGCGCTTCTTTGAACGACACGGCCTTGGCGGCGATGACATGCATCAGCGGCCCCCCCTGGAGGCACGGGAAAATAGCCGAGTTGATGGCTTTTTCGAATGGCGCCTTCATCATGATGACACCGCCCCGCGGGCCGCGCAGCGACTTGTGCGTGGTCGACGTGACGAAATCGGCATGCGGCACAGGGTTCGGGTAGACGCCACCCGCGACCAGCGCGGCGTAATGGGCGATGTCGACCATGAGCAGCGCGCCGTTGTCGTGCGCGATGCGCGCCATGCGGTCGAAGTCGATGGCCAGCGAATAGGCCGACGCGCCGCCCACGATGAGCTTGGGCTTGTGTTCGCGCGCCAGGTGTTCGAGCTGGTCGTAGTCGAGCACTTCGTTGGCGTCCAGCCCGTAGGAAATGAAGTGATAGAGCTTGCCCGATGCGTTCACCGGGGAACCATGGGTAAGATGCCCGCCTTCGGCGAGACTCATGCCCAGAACGGTATCGCCGGGCTTGAGTACCGCCATGTAGACGCCCTGATTCGCCTGCGACCCCGAGTGCGGTTGAACGTTGGCCGCCTCGGCGCCGAAGAGTTGCTTGAGGCGGTCGATGGCCAGCTGCTCGACGACATCCACGTATTCGCAGCCACCGTAGTAACGGTGGCCGGGATAGCCCTCGGCATACTTGTTGGTCAGTTGCGTACCCTGCGCCTGCATGACGGCGGGACTGGCATAGTTCTCAGAGGCAATGAGTTCGATGTGCTGTTCCTGACGTGTGTTTTCTTTCTGGATAGCAGCCCAGACCTCGGCATCGACTTGGTCGAGTGTACGTGAACGATCAAACATTTCGCATCCTGAATTGAACAGATCAGCCATTCTACAGCGAATGACCGCGAAATCCGGCCCGCGCGCGACCGCCGGCGGCGCCACAACGGGCCGCCGGCGCGGTTCGCGATCACCCCCCGATCGACGCGGGCCGGCGCAACGCCACCAACCGCATCAGCCGGGCGCAAGACGCGGATTGAGCGAATAGAGCCCGGTGATGGCGGCCTGCCCCAAAATGCGGCCCTTCATGGCGGCCAGCGCGTCGGCGCCGGTGAAGCGTCCACGCACGGGCAGCTCGGCAACGTCAAGGGCGTACACCGTGAAAACATAGTGATGCACGATGGAGTCGTTCCAGGGCGGACACGGGCCGTCGTAACCGAAATAATCGCCATTCATGTCGCGATCGGACGCAAACCACGACGTGAAATCGTTGATGCCTTGGCGCGTGCCGTTCAACGCCAGTGGACCGGCCTTGCCGCGCGGCGTGATGCCGCTGGAATAGGCGCCCTGCGCAATCGACGCGACTTCGGCGGCGACGTCCACCAGTACCCAGTGGTAAAAGTCGACCCGCGGCAGATCGGACGGAATCTCGCGTCCCTCCTGGTTGACATCGTCGGGCTTGCCAGGCACGTCGGTATCATGGCAAATGATGGCGAATGACTTGGTTCGCGGCGGCACGTCGCGCCAGGCGAGGTGGGGATTCTTATTTTCCGCCAGCGTCACATGCGCTTGACGATCGGATTTGCCAAACGCATTGCGCGCAGGGATCCACTGCCCATCGACGAACGATTCACTGGTCAATTGCATCTTCGACTCCTGAAAAACCAAAAACGTTGGCCGGAAGGACCCAGGTGTCGTACGCGCCCGCGACAGGTGGGAAGGCCCCGGTCACGCGCCTCTGGATAGCGTCACCCGCGCGAACTTGCGCTTGCCAATCTGCACGATGTAAGTACCGGCTTCCAGCAGCAGCGATTTGTCGTCGATACGTTCGCCGTCGACGCGCACGCCACCTTGTTCGACATTACGCTGAGCTTCGGAACCCGAAGCGGCCAGACCCGCTTCACGCAATACCCTCAAAATACCCAGCGGCGCCTTCCCCACGTGAACCTCGGGCATTTCCTCGGGTACGACGCCGTCGCGAAAACGCGCTTCAAAACGGCTCAGCGCGTCATGCGCGGCTTGCTGGGAATGAAAGCGCGCAACGATTTCCTGCGCCAGCAACACCTTGATATCACGCGGATTCCCACCCGCCCTCACCTGTTTCTCGAGCATCGCTATTTCATCGAGGGAACGGAACGACAGCAGTTCGAAATAACGCCACATCAAGGTATCGGAAATGGACATGAGCTTTCCGAACATGGAATCGGACGACTCAGTAATCCCAATATAGTTGCCCTTGGATTTCGACATCTTGTCGACGCCGTCGGTTCCTTCCAGCAGCGGCATGGTCAGAACGCATTGCGGGTCCTGACCGTACTCTTTCTGCAGTTCACGCCCCACCAGCAAATTGAATTTCTGGTCCGTGCCGCCCAGTTCGAGATCCGATTTGAGAGCCACCGAATCATAGCCCTGCATCAGCGGATACAGGAACTCATGCACCGATATGGGAATACCCCCCTTGAAGCGGCGCGTGAAATCTTCCCGTTCCATCATGCGAGCGACGGTGTAGTGCGACGCCAACTGAATCATGCCGCGTGCGCCGAGTGGATCCGACCATTCGGAGTTGTAGCGGACTTCCGTGCGCTCGGGATCGAGCACCAGGCTCGCCTGCGCGTAATACGTCTGGGCGTTGGTGTGAATCTGCTCGGCCGTCAACGGCGGGCGCGTGACATTGCGTCCGCTTGGATCGCCGATCATGGACGTGAAGTCGCCAATGAGAAAAATGACCCGATGCCCCAGGTCTTGCAACTGCCGCATTTTGTTGAGCACCACGGTATGGCCGAGATGAATGTCGGGCGCGGTGGGATCGAGGCCAAGCTTGACGCGCAGCGGCACGCCGGTGGCCCTGCTGCGTGCGAGCTTGCGAGCGAACTCGGATTCGACCAACAGCTCGTCGCACCCGCGCCTGACAACGCGCAGATCGGCTTCGACTTCAGGGGTGGCGGGAACTTCGACGGGATTCATATGGACAGCAATATCAAAGGTAAAAGCTGAAAAAAGGCTCGAAAAATTTCGTTTGATGCGCTAGGATAGCGTCCACGCGTAGTCCTGAACAGCCGGCGCAATGGCTGTGGCGCGCACCTCCCATCTTAACAAAGCGGCGTACCCGCTGAACGCGAAGGCGCACTGGCCCATCGCGCGAATCGACAGGTATTTGCCTCTATTCGAAACAGACCTATCGACCCAGCAGGCTCCAGCTCATGTTCAAAACAGGGAACGCGGACACTCCCTCGCTGTCACCCAGCCGCAACGCGGCCCAGCCCCACCCTCCTTTCATCAGAACCGGCCTGGTCGTCACCACGCTCGGGCTGTTTGTCACCGCCGCCGCGCTGGCCATCGTCAAACCGGACAACCCCGACCATCTCCCCAATCTGTATCAGGCGCGCACCGAACTGACACTGCCAGACCCATTTCCAAAACCATCGCGCCGGTTCTCCACACCGTTCATACACCAGACCAACATCCGCCGCAAAGATACGCTGTCGACCGTGCTGTCGCGGCTGGGGCTGCGCGACCCGAACCTGCGCACATTCCTGGCGCACGATCAGCGCGCGCGTTCAATCGACAAGCTGTACCCAGGGCGCCTGGTGGAAGCCGGTGTGATGCCAGGCGGCAAGCTTGCGTGGCTGCGCTACGAACACACACCCGGCACCGAGGAGAACGGCCGCTACGTCAGCAAATGGCTGGAAATCGCGCCCGACGGCCACCAAGGCTTCACGGCAACCGAGCACACGGAAAACGCCGATGTCCAGGCGCATCTGGCGGAAGGCGTGATTCATACCTCGCTGTTCGCCGCTACTGATGAAGCGGGCATTCCCGATGCCATCACGCAACAAATGGCCGACATCCTCGACAGCAAGGTCGATTTCATCAAAGACCTGCGTGACGGCGATCGCTTTCAAATCATTTACCAATCCTATTCGCATGACGGCAGGGACATCGGTACGGGGCGTGTTCTGGCGCTGGAGTTCATCAACCACGGTCACCGTTATCAGGCCGTATGGTTTCAGCCGAAGGACGGCACTGGCGGTTACTACGATTTCAACGGGCGCAGTCTGAAAGGGGCCTTCCTGCGCAATGCAATCAAGTTCACGCGCATCAGCTCCACGTTCGGCGCAAGGCGCCACCCATTGCACAAGACATGGGCCCGCCACGAGGGGGTCGATTACGCGGCGCCAATAGGTACCCCCATACATGCCACGGCCGACGGCGTCGTGAAGTTCATCGGACGGCAACGCGGCTACGGAAACATCATCATCCTGCAACATCCGCATCACTACGCAACGGTATATGCGCACCAGAGCCGCTTCGCCAAGGGGCTGCACGAGGGCGACCCCGTGAGGCAGGGCCAGGTCATCGGTTACGTGGGCGCCACGGGTTGGGCCACCGGCCCCCACCTGCACTACGAATTTCGCATTGACCATCGACCCGTCAATCCGCTGTCCGCCAGCCTGCCCGTGACATTCAAGCTCGCTGGCCCGGAGCTGGCGGCGTTCGAACGCGCGACGGTTTATTACAAAGGACAAATCGCAATGTTGGCCGACCTGCAGGATAACGACATTCCACTCGTGGCCAGCCGTTGAGCAATTGTGGCGATGACGAACACGCTGTACGCAGGCCTCATGTCGGGTACCAGCACCGACGGAATCGACGCGGTTCTCGCTGATTTCTCGTCACCTGGCGCGCCACGAATCCTGTCGCAGGCCTCGCTGTCGATGCCAGACACGCTCAGACAGCAATTCCTGTCCCTGAACGACGCGGGCGACAACGAGCTCGATCGCGCGGCGCTCGCGGCCAACGCACTGGCACTGCAATACGCCGAAGCCGTGCGGCGGCTGCTCATGGCCGCCGGGGCGCAGGCCAGCGACGTGGCGGCCATCGGCGCGCACGGGCAAACCGTCAGGCATCGTCCCGATGCCGGCTACTCGATTCAAATCAACGCCCCGGCCCGTCTGGCCGAACTGACCGGCATCGATGTCATTGCCGACTTTCGCTCACGCGATATCGCGGCGGGCGGCCAGGGAGCGCCGCTGGTCCCCGCGTTTCACGAAGCGATATTCCAGGCCAGACATGCCCGCGCCGTGCTGAATCTTGGCGGCATCGCCAACATTACCCTGCTATCGCCCGACCAGCCCGTGCGCGGCTTCGATACCGGGCCTGCCAACGTGCTGCTGGACCTCTGGTGCCAGGAGAAGACAGGGGCGCCCTACGACGAAAACGGGCGCTGGGCGGCCAGCGGGCGCGCCGGCAGGGAGCTGCTGGACACGATGATGGAGAGCGAACCCTGGTTTGCGCTGCCACCGCCCAAATCGACCGGCCGCGACCACTTCAACCGCCAGTGGCTGGCGCGCCGCTTGCGCGATCGCGCGGCGCGCGGCATGCGCGACAACGACATCCAGGCCACATTGCGCGATCTGACGGCCCGCACCATCGCCCAGGCCATCGACACTCACGCTCCCCACACACAAGACGTCGTCGTCTGCGGCGGGGGCGCGCTCAATGGCGATTTGATGGCCGCGCTCGCGCGTGACCTTCGGCGGCCCATCAGGCCATCGTCTGCGGTGGGTGTGCCAGTACGGACGGTTGAAGCGCTGGCTTTCGCCTGGTTGGCCCGCGCCCATCTGATGGGCTGCAAAGCTGGCCTGCCCAGCGTGACGGGCGCGCGCCACCCGACACTGCTGGGCGCGCGCTACCCGGCGTGACCCACGGTGACCGCGCGGACCCAAGCCGCTCACCCCATCGATCAGCTCAATTCAGGCCGAGAACGACGAACCGCAGCCGCAGGTGGACGCTGCGTTCGGATTGTGGATGACGAACTGAGCGCCGCCAAGATCGTCTTGGTAGTCGACTTCGGCGCCCTGCAGATACTGGAAGCTTGCGCGGTCGATGAGCAATCGGATACCGCTTTCGTCGACCAGAGTGTCATCGTCGTTGACGGTTTCCTCGAACGAGAAGCCGTACTGGAACCCCGAGCAACCACCACCCTCGATAAACACCCGCAAGTTCAATTTCGGATTGTTTTCCTCGGCGAGCAGCGCCTTGACCCGGGCGATGGCCGCTGCGGTGAAGGTAAGCGGGGAGCCGGGTGCCCGCGGTTCGATGTTTTCGGTCAAGGTACGCATAGAAGAAGCTCCATGACGATCGATCAGGAAAGAACCGCCACTTGGCGATCAGGGAAGCACCGCCACTTGGGTGAGCCCAGTTTGCTCGGGCAGCCCGAACATGATGTTCATGTTCTGCACCGCCTGGCCCGCCGCCCCTTTCACCAGATTGTCCTGAACGACGAGAATGACCAGATGGTCGGCTTCCTCGGGGCGGTGCACGGCAATACGCAAGTAGTTCGACGCACGCACCGAGCGTGTCTCGGGCTGACTGCCCGCCGGCATGACGTCGATGAAAGGCTCGTTGGCATAGCGCTGCTCGAACAGCGCCTGAAAATCGGCATCGCGCGCGCGCGGCAACAGCGGGACATAGATCGTGGCGAACATGCCCCGGATCATGGGCACCAGGTGGGGAACGAACAGGACGCCAACCGGACCGCCGGCCAACTCGCCCAGCTGTTCGGTGATTTCGGCATGGTGCCGATGGCCCTTTATGCCGTATGCCTTGAAGTTGTCACCGGCCTCTGAATACAAATTTCCCACGAC
>SCQX01000134.1 GCA_004298545.1 Candidimonas sp.
CAGCCGTTCGATGTGTCGCTCAAGGGCAAGCTGATTGGCGACTACCCGGTTGCGCGGGCCGACATCCAGGGGCAGGCCGTCGTAACCATCAATCCCGATACGCGGGTCTATTCGGCGCAAAAGCTGAATCTCGATCTCAAGGGGCTGATGGGGCCGCTCGATGCCAAGTCGGCCACGCTGCAGGGGAACGTGGCCTACGACGCGTATTCCCGCATGCTCGACATCAGCAACATCGATCTCGCAATACAGGGCGACGTGCGTCAGAACAAGCAGGGGGTGCCGGGAATCAAGGATCTCGATGTCCGGCTGGCCGTCCCCGGCCTGCGTTTCGACCGTAGCCGCTCCGAGTTCCGCGTGCAGAAGCTGACGCTGCGCGCCAAGGGCAACCTGGCCGACCGCGCGTTCGATGTGGCGTTCGATGCGCCGAACCTTTCCATCTCGCCCAGTATCGCCGAGGGCGATCCCGTGGCGGGAACGATCAAGCTGACCGGCGACGACAACGTATTGGGCGTCAGCCTGGGGCTGTCGGGAATCGGTGGCGATGCCTATGACCTGAATTTCAAGCAGCTCAAGATCGACAGCGGCCTCAAGCAGGGCGACCGGCTGGTGCAGGTGAACGTGTCGTCACCGGGCAAATGGAGTTTCTCGTCGCACAATGGCGCGCTGTCGGCCATGAAAGGCGATGTGAAGATACAGGATGCCGCGTTGCCGGGCGGCAGTTTCGACTTCCCCCTGATAGGCAGCCTGAGCGCCGATCTGCTCAAGCAGCAGGTCAGCAGTGAAGTGAACGCGGTGCTCAACGGCAGCAAACTGGATTTCAAGATCGCGGCAACGCGTTTGAGCGATCCGGCGGTAACTTTCGAACTGGATGCCGATTCGCTCGACTTCAACAAGCTGTTTCCACCGACGACGGGGAAGGCGGCCGCCAAGCCGGCGGCGGTCCAGGAGAAACCCGCGGCGAAGGCGCCACAGGCCGTTTCGAAGAAGGCCGGGGCCGCGCCGACCGCACCCGCGCCCGCGCCGTCGCGGGCCGTCGACCTGAAGTTCCTGGATTCGGCTGATGTCACAGGCCTGGTTCGGGTCGGCGATTTGAAAGTGGGCGATTTCCAGGCCGGCAAGGTCAGCGCCAACGTGCGCGCGGCCAAAGGCAAGCTGACGATCGACAAGATCGCGGCCAGTCTCTATCAGGGTACGTTCGCCGGCAGTCTCGACGCGACTTCCGGTGGAGACGTGGCGCTGCGTGGGTCGTTGCGCAATGTATCGATGCAGCCCCTGCTGCTCGCGCTGGGGCTGCCCGATCGGCTCTCGGGCATCGGCACGGTGGACGCCGCCCTGCGTACGAAGGGAACGACGGTCGACGCCTTCATTGCGGGGTTGGGCGGAACGGTCGGCCTGCAGATTCGCAATGGGGCGATCACCGGCATCGATATCGGTCACCTGCTGCGCGAGGCCGATGGGGCGGTGAAAAATGTACTGGGCGGACACCTGCCGGGTGCCGGGCTGGTGACAGGTTTCAATGCTGCGCGCCGAACCGATTTCAGTTCGCTCGATGCGAATCTGGCATTCAGCCAGGGTCAGGGCGCTATCAAGAAACTTGCCATCGTGGCGCCGCCCCTGCACGTGGCGGAGGGCGAACCATCGTCCATCGATCTGGTCAATCGGCAGCTCGATGTGGTGATCAAGGCGCGAATCGCGGCGGCCAAGGGTAGCGGCGTTTTGGGTGATCTCGAGGGGGTGACGGTGCCGGTTCTCATCTCGGGCCCTTTCGAGAACCCCGGGTATCGGGTTCAGTGGAAAGACATTGCAAGCCGCACGGTAAAGCAGGCGGTGCGGCAGGGGCTGCTCGATCTGTTGTCGAAGGGGGCGGGTGGCGGCGCGTCGTCGCCACCGCCGGCGGCGGCGCCTGAATCGAAGCCGGCCAGTGAACCCGCGAGCGCGGTCAAGAATATCGGCAAAGCATTGAAAGGACTACTGGGGCAATGAATCTTCCCGCACTTTATTTTCCCATCGCGGCATGCGCCGCCTGCGACCACCCGGATGCGGCCCTCTACGACAAGCGCTGGCTGATCGTCGATGGTGACAACCGGCTGGTCACGCGCAGGGAATTCCCGCAGCTTGAAGCGATCGCGCCCCGCATTCGTTTCGGTTATCTGGCAATCAAGGCGCCGGGCATGCTGCGCATGGACATTCCGCTCGACGTCATCGAAGACGATGACAGTGTGTGGCGCGTGGCCCTCATAGGTGGGCGGAAGGTCAGCGTGGTCGACGAGGGCGACCTCGCGGCCACCTGGCTGGCCGATTATCTGAAGGCGCCCTGCCGCCTCATGAAAGTGCATCCCGAGGCTGGCGCGGTGGATTGGCCCGCACTATAGGCAGCGCGGCGCCGCCGCGTGGTGTCGGCAAAGTGCGCGCCCGTTGTGGCGCGACGGTCAGTGCCGTTCCGACGCCTCGCGCCAGGCTTTGGCCTTGCTGTGCAGCCAGTGTTCCACCGATGGAAAGACGAATTTGCCGAC
>SCQX01000135.1 GCA_004298545.1 Candidimonas sp.
CAATTCCCGCGCCCGGCCGCGCAGGGCGCGGGGGTCGACCCCCGCCTGGTTCAGTTCGCAGGCATGGCCGACCAGCCATTGTTCCATCAGCCGTGTGTCGGTTTCCAGATGGAATTGCAGCCCCAGCACCTGCGGGCCCGCGGCAAACGCCTGATTCGCGCAGACTGGCGTGGCGGCCAGCCGCTGGGCGCCGCCCGGAATGTCGAATTGGTCGCCATGCCAATGCAGGACCGGCGTGCCGTCGAGCGCAGCAAGAGGAGACGCCTGGCCTGCATGGGTCAGGGTGATCGTGTCGAAACCGATTTCCTTGACACCCAGCGCCGCCACGCGGGCACCCAGCGCGTGGGCGATCAGTTGCGCGCCCAGGCAGATGCCGAGCAGCGGCCGCCGCGCGGCCAGGCGGCGCCGCACCAGGTTCAGTTCATTGGCGAGGAACGGATAAGTTCGCGTGTCGTAGACACCGATGGGGCCGCCCAGCACCACCAGCAAGTCAGGCGTGCCGGCGTCCACGGCGGCAAGATCGTCCACGGTTGCGTCGATGTAGCAGATGTCGTGGCCTCGCCCGCGCAGCAGGGGTTCCAGCGTGCCCAGATTTTCGAAGTGCACGTGGCGAATGGCGACAGTGGTTTTCATCGGACGCTTCCTTGCGTGGTGTTTGTCTGGCCCGGGTCGTTGGCGTGGCTGCCCGCGTGCCAATCCGGCGCAGCGCAAATTGTCGCACTCTTGTCAACGTCGTGTCCCCGTCGCGTAGCCTGAGAGGGACAAGGCGGTTGCCCTTGCCATGACCGATCCCGAGACCCCCGGCTCTGTCGGAGGATACTTGCGTTACGCCGTACGAACCCATTGCGGGCGTTGCCGCCCGACACGATACGGGCAAAACCGACCACAAAATCGCCGGTGGGAAAGGCTGGCCGCCGATGATCGTTTGAATTTCTGAGACAGGATATCCGACCGCTACACGCCCCGCAGCAGTGTGGCCAGCCCCCATCCGATCAAGGCCAGACCAGCGACACGGCTGAGCCATCGCCCGCCGGGAAGCAGTTTTTCCGCGAGGACGAACGAGGCCAGGATACCTATCCAGTACAGGTTCATGATGCCGCCGACAAAAAGCAGCAGCATGATCGGCCCGCAACAGCCGACGCAATACAGACCATGTCGGATGCCCATGATAAATGCGCCGCCGGCGCCACCGCGCCAGTGCGTCAGTACAAAATCCAGGGGCGATCGGCAACGCCGCAGACACGCGTATTTCCATGGCGTCCATTGATAGACGCCGGCGGCGATCGACATCGAGGCCGCCAGGACAAGACTGGTGAGCCCCAGCATGGAAGACAGCAGGGCCAGCCTTTCCAGCCAGAATTGCAGCAAAACGGCGCCCACGCTGAACCCACCCCATACGGTGGCGTAACCTAGAACGAAGGTGGCGATCCCATTCGCAGGGCCGCCTTCAGGCGAGCGGCTGCGTGCCACCCTGGCATACAGCAACACCATCGGGGCGGCGCTTGGCAGCATCATGGCGGCCATCATCACCAGCCACATCGACAGCATGAGCCCCCAGTGGTCGAGCGTCCAGGGC
>SCQX01000136.1 GCA_004298545.1 Candidimonas sp.
GCGTGGCGTTCCATGTCTTTCAGCATCGAGGCCGTCATGGTGGAACTGGCGGCCGTCACGAAGGTTTGTATGCGTTCGCGCGCATCGGGTCGCGGCGCGTGGCCATTGGCCGAGGCAATGGCGGCGCATTCGTCCAGAATGCCGGTGGCCAGGTCGGCGGCGCCTGCCTTGACGATATCGCCTACCGCGGCGCGCATCAGGCAGGTGGCGCCCCCCACGGCGGCGATCAAGACCCACTTCTCCCACATTTCCTGCACGATGATGTCACTGGCGCGCGAATCGAAAGTGGCCGATTTGAGGGCCGCTTCAAGCGCGCGCACGCGTTCGGACCGGGTGCCGTCCAGCTCGCCGTAAGTCAGGGAATGCCATTTGTTGAAATGCTGCACGGTACCCTTGGCGTCCAGAGCGGCCGAGATCATGCAGAGGCCACCCAGCACGCGCGTCGCGCCGAAATACTCTGACAGCCGGTCTATGTGGCTGAGGCCGTTCAACAGCGGCAGGATACTGGTGTTCGGCCCCACCGCGGGCGCAAATTCAGCCATCGCCTGGCGCAGGTCGTAGGCTTTGCAGCCCACCATGACCATATCGTAGGGCCCGCCTATGTTTTCCGCGAGTACACCGACTGGCGTTGCGATGTGGGCGTCACCCCGCGGGCTCTTGATGTTCAAACCGGTGGCCCGGATTTGCGCCAGGCGATGCGGCCGCAACAGGAACGTAACGTCCTGACCGGCTTGTATGAGCCTGCCGCCAAAATAACCGCCCAGGGCCCCCGCCCCCACGACCAGCCACCGCATGATGTTCTCCGCCGTCGATGATGGAAAGCGCGCGTCGGGCACCCCGTGCCGCGCGACATGCTACGGATTCTAACCGCAACCCCGGTACTCCTGGGGATTGAGCGGTGGCGCGCGTCGGGTGCGGGTAGTGTGCCCTCAGGCCCCCACGGACGAGGGGGTTGCCTGATTTCCGATGCTCGTCAATCGGTTGCGCGCCTTCCATGCGACGCACTGTGCCGGGTCATCGGCCAGCAGATGCAATAGCGGGGCGGGCGTTCGCGGCGAGTTCGCCATGGTCCAGCGAACTTTATAGTCGTTGAGCGAAATCAGCCATTGCCCAAGTTTCGTGCGCAGGTCGGCCTTGACCAGATCGAGGCACATGCTCAGTTCGTGCCGTAGCCGCGGGTCGCGCTCGACGATCTTCTGGTAGGCGCTCATGAGCGCATAGTGGTGGAATGAAGGGTTCTGCAGCAGGTTCGACAGGACGTCGACGGAGGCGTCGTTGGCGAGGCTCAAGTAGCATTCCTTGGGGAGGCCCAGCTTGCTTGCAACCGCGGCGCGGACTTCGTAATCGCAGTGGTGGGCCAGGCAAATCAGCACCTTGCGCTGCGACGGCGCATTGCCGTCGAGACTGGATGCCAGGTGGCTGACCGCGTGTGCGGGTATCGTTGTGACGGCGCCGTCGACTGACAGCTGAATGTCCATTTGAGTGTCTCCCATGCGGGTACTCCCGGGCACGCCGCTAGGCGGTGCCGGCATGGTTGACCGTCCGTACGAGTGGCTAGCATCGCACATTGTGCAAAAAAACGCCATGGAAAAATTCTTTTGTGGGCCAACTTACAATGTGGCGATATGGAACCCGGTAGACGATTGAATCAAAGCCGAGCGGCGGAGGCGACGCGAATTGTCGTTGCGCGACCGCTCTTGCTGGTCGTGGGACTGGTGGCAATAGCCGCCAATCTGCGCGGGCCGTTCACGGGCGTAGCCCCCATTCTGGGAACGCTGGAGTCGGTGTTCACGCTGTCGCCGCCTGCGGCGGGACTTCTGACGACACTGCCGCTATTGGCTTTCGGGATCATATCGCCGTTCGCCGCGGCGTTTGCGCGTAAATGGGGCCTCGATCGCGCCTTGTTCGTGGCGTTGCTTCTGATTGCGGGCGGCATGATCGTACGCGCCATCGGGGTTGCCTGGGGTCTGTTTCTGGGTACGGCCATTCTGGCGGCAGGCATAGCAATTGGGAACGTGCTGCTTCCGAGCATCGTCAAGCGCGATTTCCCGACGAGGGTGCCCACGATCATGGGAATTTGCGCGGTGGCAATGGGTGGCGGGGGCGCGGTGCTTTCGGCGGTTGCCGTGCCGCTCGAGGGCGCGTTTGGGTGGCGGGTGGCGCTTGCGGCGGCGCTTGTTTTGCCGTTGGTGGGTATTGTGCTTTGGCGCCGGCAACTGGGCGCGCGCGGTGGCGGCCTCGCCGCGGCGGCGGCAATGCCGCCCGGCAGGCAGCGGGTCTGGCGCTCCGGTCTGGCGTGGCAGGTTACCTTGTTCATGGGCACCAACTCGCTGCTGTACTACGTGTTGATTGCGTGGCTCCCCATGATTCTCACCGCGGCAGGGCTTTCTCCATCAGCCGCTGGCTCGCTGCACGGATTGATGCAACTGGCGTCAGCCATTCCCGGCTTGATGCTTGGCGCCGTCGTGAATCGCATGAAAGATCAGCGGCTGCTTGCCGCTGCCATGGGGCTTCTCATGGGGGTGGCGCTCGTCGGGTTTCATGTGGCGATTGGCTGGGCAACACTATGGGCCTTCTGCTTTGGCTTTGGCTCGGGGGGCGGGGTGCTGCTGGCGCTGATGTTCATGGGTCTGCGCACCCACAATGCCCACCAGGCGGCGGCACTCTCGGGCATGGCGCAGTGCGTGGGCTACTTGCTTGCCGC
>SCQX01000137.1 GCA_004298545.1 Candidimonas sp.
TCATCCCTTGCGGCGTTGGCAATTGGCGTCGGTGCGCCGAGTCTCGCGGCGCCGCCCGCGCAGGATCAGGCCGGAAGTTCGGGCATGATGCGGCAGGGCGGGGGTGCGGGCCCGAATTCGCCCATGATGGGCGGTGGAGGCGCCGAATCGAGCGGCGCAATGGGTGGTGGCATGGCAGGGCGGCATGATGACGGGGAGGACAATGAGGCGTCGCCATGCCCTGGCAGACGAATGGGCGGTGACGGTATGGGCGGCGGCATGTCGCATGGCGGCGGCATGGGCATGATGAATATGATGAGCATGATGGGAGGCGGCTTGGAGGGACACGGCATGATGAATTTCAGCAAGGGCCTGGATCGTGCCGACGCCATGAGGATGCGTGGCGAGATGATGCGCGCGATTGGCGACATCCTCATCAAATACGCGAACAAAGTTCAGGAGCCGGCCGCGAAGCCGTGATTCGTGTGGCGCAGTGGTTGCCGATAGGGCAGTGGTCCGCGCGGCACAATCCATTCCCAAGAGGGCGCGGGCCGTGACATCTCTTCGATTCAGTAAAAAATGGGCCGTTGCTGCAATCAGCGTCGTTGGAGTCGCCGGCGCGGCCCTTCTGGCCCTGATCAATCGCCCACCCGGTGCCACATTCATCGATCCCAACGACCATGGGCTGGTCACGCAGGGCAGGGCGATCTATGCGAACGCCTGCGCAGCCTGTCACGGCGCGAAGCTGCAGGGGCAGCCGAACTGGCGCGAACGCCTGGCCAACGGGCGGCTGCCCGCACCGCCGCACGATCGCACGGGCCACACCTGGCACCATCCGGATGCCGTGCTGTTCGATCT
This sequence comes from Candidimonas sp., assembly GCA_004298545.1. Taxonomy (GTDB): domain Bacteria; phylum Pseudomonadota; class Gammaproteobacteria; order Burkholderiales; family Burkholderiaceae_B; genus SCQX01. The sequence continues at coordinate 838 of SCQX01000137.1, forward strand.
GGTGAAAAATGGCCTGGTGCCCGGCCGCACCGCGCCGCCGGGCTATCAGAGCGACATGCCGGCATTTGGCGGCACCCTGACCGACGAGCAGATCATTGCGGTGCTTGCCTATATCAAAAACACCTGGCCGCCCGACGTTGCGCGGATGCAGAAGGAAGTGACCGAACAGCAGGGACGTTGACGCCGCCGTGGCTGGTTCCAGCCTCGAGCGTGGTCGACTCCGATCTTGAGCGTAATCAGCCCCGGCCTCAGACTCGGCGATGGCCACGGTCAGCGTCGGCCTCGGTCGGTCCCCGTCTTAGTCTTCTCATTCGAGAAACGCGCGTGATGCGCGCGGCAAATTCTTCGGTCAGGCTTTCTTCTCGGCCACGGAAATCGTCGCGGGTGCAAGGCAGATGCCCTGGTCGTTGCAGGCCTGAACACGCACGACCAGGCGGTCGCCGGCCGCCAGTTTCAGCTGGTGCACCGGAATGCGGGTGTCGTCTTCATAGACCAGGATGTTGGTGTTGTCGATCGTGATGCCGCTGCGTTTGCCGGCCGGGTAGTCGGCCCGTACCGCGTGTTGTGTCCCGTCGTGCTCGATGAACACGGTTGATGCGATCAGGTTCTCCAGCGAGGCCGGGTGGGCGTTGACGTGCCAGTGGGGCGCAATGTGCAGCGTGATGACGCCGTCCTCCCCGGCCTGGACGAACGATGCCTTGACATGGTTGGCCGAGTTGGCGAAGGCGGTGTATGCCGCCGAATCGCCTGTGGGCGAATCGGCCGATGCAAAGAACCGGCCCGACAAGAATACGGCGGCGCCCCCGAGGATGACGACGGCGGCAAGCGCCCCCAGTCCGTATCGATAGTGACGATTCATTGTGAATTCTCCGGTAATGTGGTTTCGCTCAGCGCCCGCGTAAGACTGGTGCTCGTGAAAAGACCCGAGAACGTCTGTGTGGTCCGTCCGTTGTGATCGAGCACGACGGCGAAGGGCAGACCCACGCCGCCGTATGAGGCCAGCAGCCGTTCAAGGGTTGGGTTCGGATGGGTCAGATCCACCTGCAGCGGAATCGTTCCGGTGCGCCGCAGCGCGGCGACGACGTTACGGTCTTCGTAAGTGGTTTTTTCGAGTACCCTGCAGTTGATGCACCACTGCGCAGTAAATTCCACCAGCGCCGGGCGGCCCAGCGTTCGGAGCGCCGTGACATCGGCGGCGTGAAGGGGTTGCCAGGCAATGGTCGTGTCCGCCGATTGGTCGAGCCCCGACCCGAAGTATCCCAGGGCGGCCGCCGTGGCGCTCACGAAGAGGACCGCCACGCGGGCGCCGCGTTCGGTCGCGCGCCAGAACGTGACGGCTGCCCAGGCGAATACGGCCGCGAGAAGAATCGTCCACGAGGGCGTACCCCATGCGGCGGGTAGAACGCTTTGCGCGTAGAAGAGCGCCGCCGCGAGCAGCAACCAGCCAAAGCTTTGCTGGATGACCGCGGTCCAGGCGCCGGCGCGTGGCAGGTGCTTGAGCAGGCTGGGGCGCAGGATGAGCACCACGTACGGGGAGGCGAGGCCCACGCCGATCGCGACGAAAATGACGATGATATTGGCGAGCGGCTGCGTCAGCGCGAAGACCAGCACACCTCCCAGCAGCGGCCCCGTGCAGGGGGTGGAAAGCAGCGCGCATACCAGACCGGAGAAGAAAGGTTCGAACAGGCGCCTGCCCCGCAGCGTCATGAGTGCGTTGGGCAGTGGCAGGCCGCGGCCCGAGAAGTTCATGATGGCCAGGGCCGCGAGCAGACCGCTCAAGGCGATCAGCAGTGGACGCGACTGGAAGAGCACTCCCCAGCGCCATTGCAGCAGGGCGGTGGCAAGGCCCAGCGCGCCGAAGAAGAGTACCGAGCCGGCGGTGAAGAGCGCCGCGGAAACCCAGCGCACGGTGCGGCGCTCGCCCGCTTCGCGCAGAACGGCGCGTACCTTGAGGGGCACGGCGGGCAGGACACAGGGCGTAAGGTTGAGCAGCAACCCCGCGCCGACGGCGAGCGCGGCCTGCAAAAGCAACAAGGTGTTCATGGGTCCCGGCCCTCAGGTGGAGGCGCGCGGAGCGCGCACCGCGTAGTCACGCATGAGGCCCGTGTTCGCATGCTCCAGCATGTGGCACTGATAGGCATAGAGACCCGTGAAATCGGCGAACCGCATGATGAGCCGTACGCGTTCCCCTGGCATGACGAGCACGGTATCCAGCCAGCCCTCGTCCACGTAGCCGTCTGCGACACCCGCGCCGCGAGAACCCCCGGTACGCCCCAACACCTGGAACTGCAAGCCGTGCAGATGAATGGCGTGCGCCATCATGGGGTTGTTGGAAAATTCCCAGATCTCGGTTGTGCCGAGCCTCACGATCTCATTGGGTGCCACCGCGTTCATTTTGAAGCTGCGGCCATTGAACCCCCATTCCATATGACCCATGGTCACCCGGAAGGTTCGCGGGGTGCGCTGGTTGACGGCGTCTTCGGCGCGCAGGCGCCGAATGGTCGACAGCCGCATGGGAAGTTGCGGCGTGTCGGTGACTTTACGCGCCACGTGGGCGGTGAGGATGGGGAAGCGTGCGCCATCGGGCAGCGAGGAGCCCCCCATCATGCCGCCCCCCATCATGTTGCCGCTGCCCATCATCCCCCCCAGGCCGCTGCCGCTCATGATGTCGCCCACGTTCATCATGCTGCTGAAGGGCTGACTCATGAGGGTGAGCCGGGTGCCCACCGCGTCGCGGCTGAAATCCGCCCACAGTTCGACGCGCTGGCCCGGGGTGAGCATCACGTAGTCTTTTCGCACGGGTTCGCGCAGCAATCCGCCATCGGTCGCGATGACGGTGAATGGCCGCCCATCCTGCCAGGCCAGCTTGTAGGTACGGGCATTGGAGGCGTTCAGAATCCGCAGGCGGTAGGCGTGTGTGGCAAGCGCCAGCGTCTGGGCCGGACGGCCATTCACGAAGATCGAATCGCCAAAGAACCCCATCATGCGCGTCATCATGCTTCCCATGCCGCCCGTCATCATGCCGCCCGCGCCACTCGACATCATTCCGTGGCCGCCCATCATGCCGCGGCCGCCCATCATCCCGCCGCGGCTGGGGGAACCGCCGTCGGCCGGCTGGCCCTGCGATGCCGTGGGGCCGGTGCCGGGAAGGTAATGCAGCTGGCCGTCGCGGCCCCAGGTGCGATCCTGGATG
>SCQX01000017.1 GCA_004298545.1 Candidimonas sp.
GCCCAACACCGCTTCCGCGCCATTGAGCGTGTAGAAATGCAGCCCGGGGGCGCCGCGCTCGAGCAAAGACCGGCACAGATGCGTGATGACGTCCACGCCAAACGCCTTGATGGACGCCCGGTCGTCGCCAAAATCCGCCAGCCGCAACCGAATCCAGCGGGGTACCTCGGCGCCACACATGTTGGAGAAGCGCACCAATTGCGAATGATTGGTGATCGGCATGATGCCGGGCACGATCGGCACCGCCACGCCCCTGGCGCGGACCCGGTCGACGAAATCGAAATACGCGTCCGCATTGAAAAAGTACTGCGTGATGGCGGCATCGGCGCCAGCCTTGATCTTTTCAACGAAACGATCCAGATCACCCGCCGCCGTCATGGCCTGCGGGTGGGTCTCGGGATAGGCCGCCACCCGGATGTTGAACCAGTCGCCGCTGCGTTCGCGTATGAAACGCACGAGATCGCTGGCGTAATGCAGTTCGCCCAGCTGCGGCCCCATGCCGGACGGCAAATCGCCGCGCAAGGCCACGATGCGGTGGATACCCTGCGCGCGGTAGCCGTCGAGAATTTCCGCCAGCTCGGCGCGTGTGGCCCCGATGCACGATATGTGCGGCGCGGTGTCGTAGCCCAGATTGCGCAGGATGCGCACGGCGTTGGTCGTACCGACGCGGGTGGACCCGCCGGCGCCGAACGTGACGCTGACGTAGGCCGGCCGCACCACGAGCAGCTGCTTGGCCGAACGCACCAGTTTTTCCTGCGCCGCGATGTCGCGCGGTGGAAAGAATTCCAGACTGACTGCCTGTTCGCTATTCATCAATAGATCAACCTGGACAACAAGCCCGAAACCAGGCTATAGACGATGGCCCCGATGACGGCCCACCAGAAGCCGCCGACCTCGAAGCCCTTGAGAATCGAGCCGGCGAACCAGAATACCAACGCATTGACCACCACCAGGAAAAGCCCGAGCGTGACGATGGTGATGGGCAGGGTCAGCAGCACGAGCAGCGGTTTGACCAGCGTGTTGAGCAGCCCCAACACAAGCGCCGCGATCAGGGCCGACCCGAAAGACGCCACGTGGATACCCGGCAGAAGGTAGGCCACGATCAGCAGCGCCACCGCATTCAGTATCCAGACGAGAATGATTTCCACGAGCCGGCCCTCCCCCAACAGTCGAACCGTCAATACCGGTAATAGTCCGCCTTGTAGGGACCATCGACCGGCACGTTGATGTATTGCGCCTGATCGGGGCGCAGGCGCGTCAGCGACACGCCCAGCTTGCCCAGGTGCAGGCGCGCCACTTTTTCGTCCAGGTGCTTGGGCAGCACATACACCCGCCCCTTTTCATACGCCTGCCCACGCGTGAATAATTCGATCTGCGCGATGGTCTGGTTGGTGAACGACGCCGACATGACGAACGACGGATGCCCCGTGGCGCACCCCAGATTCACCAGCCGGCCCTTGGCCAGCAAGATGATGCGCTTGCCATCCGGAAAAATGATGTGGTCGACCTGCGGCTTGACCTCTTCCCATTGCAGATCCTCCACCGAGGCAACGTCGATCTCGCTGTCGAAGTGGCCGATGTTGCACACGATGGCCTGATCTTTCATGCGATACAGATGGTCGCGCGTGATCACGTGGTAATTGCCGGTGGCCGTGACGAAAATGTCGGCCTTGTCCGCCACCTCATCGAGCGTCACGACCTTGTAGCCTTCCATCGACGCCTGCAGCGCGCAGATCGGGTCGACCTCGGTCACCCAGACCTGGGCGCGCAGCGCCGCCAGGGCCTGCGCGCACCCTTTGCCGACATCGCCGAAACCACACACCACCGCCACTTTCCCCGCCACCATCACGTCGGTTGCCCGCTTGATGCCGTCCACCAGTGATTCACGACAACCGTAGAGATTGTCGAACTTCGATTTCGTCACCGAGTCGTTCACATTGATTGCGGGCACCGCCAGTTCACCCCGCTGCGCCATCTGGTAGAGTCGGTGAACCCCCGTGGTCGTTTCCTCGGTGATGCCGCGAATCTGCCCGAGGCGGCGCGAATACCACTGGGGATCCGTCGCCAGATGCTGGCGAATCGCCGCGAACAGCACCTGCTCTTCTTCGCTGCCCGGCTTGTCCAGCACCGCAGGGTTCGATTCGGCGCGCGCGCCCAGGTGCAGCAGCAGCGTCGCGTCGCCACCATCATCCAGAATCATGTTGGCCCATTGGCCATCGGGCCATTCGAAGATTCTGTGCGTGTACTGCCAATAATCGGTCAGACTCTCGCCCTTGACGGCAAACACCGCGTGGCCGTCCGCGGCGATCGCCGCCGCGGCATGATCCTGCGTGGAGAAGATATTGCAGGACGCCCAGCGCACCTGCGCGCCCAGCGCCGTCAGCGTCTCGATCAGGACGGCCGTCTGGATCGTCATGTGCAGGCTGCCGGCGATACGCGCGCCCTTCAGGGGCTGAGCCTGCGCGTACTCTTCGCGCGTGGCCATGAGCCCCGGCATTTCGGTTTCGGCAATGGCGATCTCGCGCCGGCCGAAGCCGGCCAGGCCGATGTCGGCAACTTTGTAATCGGAAAAGATGGTCTCGGTGGCTGTGTTCATAGGTCTATCTCCCAGACCCTCGACGCGGGCGCATGAACACGACCTTGCTCATCGCCGCCCGCGCCGCGGGAAGTGATGAGCGCCGTTCGAAAACCGCTGTAGAAACATCCCGAGCCTGGCGAAAGCGCGCCGTGTCGTCCGACCGCGCACTCCCGTCGCAGCGCCCCTCGGGAAAACCA
>SCQX01000138.1 GCA_004298545.1 Candidimonas sp.
GTGGGAACCCTGGATGTTCAGGCGCTGATGCCGGCGCAAAACACATTCGTGATTCACAACGCGCTTGCCCGCGGCGGATCGGGATGGTGGGAAGTGCGCGGCGGTGTACCGCGTCTGGCGGTGTCGCGCCGTCTGATCAATACCTTGCGGCGGCGTTTCGGGAGCGGCAGTTCGAGTCGCAACGGGGGCGTGCGCGTATCGGACGACCGCGCACCGAGCCGCGAACTCGTGTTGGCCGCCGACTGGAACCTGCGGTTTCGGGGTGCGCTCGAAGGGCAGGCGCGCATCAGGCGTGTGGCAGGCGATTTATCCATGCCTGGCGACCCGAAGGACGCGCTGGGCCTGCAGTCGCTCGATCTGGCGGTCGTCGCGCGACGGCGCGGCGGCGCCGTCAGCGAACTCGCGGCCACGCTGAACATGACCGCGGCGAAGGTGGGGCGCCTCTCGGCGCGCGGCTCGGCCGCTGTGCACACCGCGGGCGCGGCGGCGTGGACACTGGATGCGGCGGCGCCCGGAACCATCGCGGTCGATGCCAACGTGGCGGACCTGGGCGTGTTTGATGCGCTCGTGGATGATCAGACCGAACTCGGCGGCTCGCTGACGGTCGACGCCGATGCCACGATCGGTGCGGGCGGGGCATGGCACACGCGTGGTGTTCTGCGCGGCAAAGGCATCAAGTTCGTTCGTGTCGACGATGGGGTGCGCCTGTTCAACGGAACGCTCGAGGCCCATCTGGACGGCACCCGGCTGGTTCTGGACAGCTTGCGTTTCCCGGCACTGCTGCGGGTTGCGCCGAAAGAGTGGCGAACCCAGGAGTGGGTCGCGAACAATCCGGGCGCCAAGGGTGGCAGCCTTGCGCTGAGCGGCGATTGGGATTTGCTCGCTGCCAACGGCACCGTGACGGCCAAGCTGACCCGCTACCCCATTTTGCAGCGTTCCGATCGCTACGCCATGCTGTCGGGGGTGGTGACGCTGGTTGCGCGGCCCCCCTCGATCGCCATTACGGGTGATGTGGCGGCCGACGCGGGCTGGTTCGACCTCGACGTCCTGGGCAGTGTGCCAGCCGTGGATGGCGATGTGGTGGTGATCCGCCCCGGCCGGCAGCGAACCGTTCAGGTGCCGGCGGACCTCTCACTGGATCTCAAGGTCGATCTGGGGCCGCGCTTCTACCTGACAGGCTACGGTGTGAACTCGGGCCTGGTCGGTAGTCTGCGCGTAGTGATGAAAGACAACAAGTTGACCGGCGTGGGTGAGTTGCGCACGCGCGGCGGTTCCATCGACGTCTACGGGCAGCATCTGCAGCTGCGCCGCGGCACCGTGACGTTCCAGGGCAATATCGCCAACCCGGTCCTGGACATCGAGGCGCTGCGCACGGGGCTGGCGGTGCAGGCGGGCGTGCGCGTGAGCGGGACGGCCAAGAAGCCCAAGATCGATCTCATGTCCATTCCCGACGTCAGCGAGGCCGAGAAGCTGTCGTGGTTGCTGCTGGGGCGGGCGCCGGATGCGGGCGGCGGCGATGTGGCGCTGCTGTTTTCGGTGGGGTCGTCGCTGTTGGGCGGTGGCGAGCCGTTCTATCGCAAACTGGGACTCGATGAATTGAGTATCCGCACCGGCGAGCTGGGCACCACCGGCAGTGTCTTGCCGCCTCAAAGCGTCGTCAGCAGCGCGAACCAGAACCCCAGCCCGTTCGAACAGCAGTTTGCGCAGGCGGGCAAACATCTCAGCGATGGCGTGACGCTCAGCCTCGAGCAGGCGCTGGCCACAACGGGTACGGTGGGTCGATTGAGCTACCGCCTGTCGCGCCGGTGGCGCGCCGAGTTGAGTGTGGGAACGGCAAACGGTATTGCCCTGATTTACCACGTATTTTTCGGTGATTGAACTTTCCGCCGCAGGGTGCGGCGGCGCGCGATAAAATGGGCGCCCACGAGGCAGGGTACTGGACATGAGCTTGAAGAGTGATCGCTGGATCAGGCGTGCCGCCGCGAGCGGCATGATTGAACCGTTCGAAGCGGCGCAGGTCCGTTCGGTCAACGGTGGGCGCATCGTCAGTTACGGCACCAGCAGCTACGGCTATGATGTGCGCTGTGCCGATGAATTCAAGATATTCACGAACATCAATTCGACTATCGTCGATCCCAAGGCGTTCGATGAACGGTCTTTCGTCGATTTTCAGGGCGATGTCTGCATCATTCCACCGAATTCTTTCGCCCTGGCCCGCACGGTCGAGTATTTCCGCATTCCGCGCAACGTGCTGACGGTGTGTCTGGGCAAGAGCACGTACGCGCGCTGTGGCATCATCGTGAACGTCACGCCTCTGGAACCCGAGTGGGAAGGTCACGTGACGCTGGAATTCTCCAATACGACGCCGCTGCCCGCCAAAATCTATGCCGGCGAAGGTTGTGCGCAGATGGTTTTCCTGGAAAGCGACGAGATCTGTGAAACCTCGTACAGAGATCGTGGCGGCAAATACCAGGGGCAGCGTGGTGTAACCCTGCCCCGCACCTAGCGCCCACCGCGCATCTCATCGGCTGGTCCACGCGCGCGCGTCGGCGCGCCGCGCCCGCCAGCGTGAACGGACCCCATTCGGAGTCATGTCATGAAATTCCGCTTCCCCATCGTCATCATCGACGAAGATTACCGCTCCGAGAATGCCTCGGGGTTTGGCATCCGCGCCCTGGCTGCGGCGCTCGAGGCCGAGGGCGTCGAAGTGCTGGGGGTGACCAGCTATGGCGATCTCAGCTCGTTCGCGCAGCAGCAGAGCCGCGCGAGCGCGTTCATTCTGTCGATCGACGATGAAGAGTTCGACGTCGATTCGCCCGAAGACGTGGCGTACGCCATCAAGAATCTGCGCAATTTCATCGGCGAACTGCGTTTTCGCAATGAAGACATCCCCATATATCTGTATGGCGAAACCCGCACGTCGCAGCACATTCCCAACGATATCCTGCGCGAGCTTCACGGCTTCATTCACATGTTCGAGGACACGCCGGAATTCGTGGCGCGCCACATCATACGCGAGGCGCGCGCTTATCTCGACGGCCTGGCGCCGCCATTTTTCCGCGAATTGGTCAAATACGCTTCGGATGGCTCCTATTCGTGGCACTGTCCCGGGCACTCCGGCGGCGTCGCCTTCCTGAAGAGCCCGGTGGGACAGATGTTCCATCAGTTCTTCGGTGAGAACATGCTGCGCGCCGATGTCTGCAACGCGGTCGACGAACTCGGCCAACTGCTGGATCACACCGGTCCGGTGGCGGAAGCCGAACTCAATGCGGCGCGAATTTTTCATGCCGACCACTGTTTCTTCGTGACCAATGGCACCTCCACGTCCAACAAGATCGTGTGGCACGCCAACGTTGCCTCGGACGATGTGGTGGTGGTCGATCGCAATTGCCATAAGTCGATTCTGCACGCCATCACCATGACGGGCGCCATCCCCGTGTTTCTGCGGCCCACGCGCAACCATCTGGGCATCATCGGGCCCATTCCGCTGGAGGAATTCGATCCCGCGAACATCCGCCGCAAGATCGAGGCGAATCCGTTTGCGCGCAAGGTCAAGGACAAACGACCGCGAATCCTCACGCTGACGCAAAGCACGTACGATGGCGTGATCTACAACGTAGAGATGATCAAGGAGAAACTGGGCAGCGAGATCGATACGCTGCATTTCGACGAAGCATGGCTTCCCCACGCGGCGTTCCACGAGTTCTACACCGACATGCATGCCATCGGCGCCAACCGCCCGCGCAGCAAGGATGCCATCGTGTTCGCCACGCACTCCACACACAAGCTGCTGGCGGGCATTTCGCAGGCGTCGCAGATCATCGTGCAGGAGTCGGAGACACGCAAGCTGGACCGCAACGTGTTCAACGAAGCCTACCTGATGCATACCTCCACGTCGCCGCAGTACGCCATCATCGCGTCGTGCGACGTGGCGGCGGCCATGATGGAGCCGCCCGGCGGCACCGCGCTGGTCGAGGAAAGCATCCGCGAAGCCATGGATTTCCGCCGCGCCATGCGCAAGGTGGAATCGGAATACGGCAAGAACGACTGGTGGTTCCGCGTGTGGGGACCGAACCGGCTGCCAAGCGACGGCATCGGCTACCGTGAAGACTGGATCCTGGAATCGGGCGACGAGTGGCATGGTTTCGGCGATCTTGCCGAAGGCTTCAACATGCTCGACCCCATCAAGGCAACCGTCATCACGCCGGGGCTCGATATTTCGGGCACCTTCGCCGAGACCGGCATTCCGGCGGCGATGGTGACCAAGTTTCTGGCCGAGCACGGCGTGGTGGTGGAGAAAACGGGGCTGTATTCGTTTTTCATCCTGTTTACCATCGGCATCACGAAAGGCCGCTGGAACACGCTGTTGACGGCGCTGCAGCAGTTCAAGGATGATTTCGACCGCAACCAGCCGATGTGGCGCAGCCTGCCGGAGTTCTGCAAGCAGCATCGCTGCTACGAAAAGCTGGGCTTGCGCGATCTCTGCCAGCAGATCCACCAGGCTTATCGCAAGCATGACGTGGCGCGCCTGACCACCGAAATGTACCTCAGCGACATGATCCCGGCGATGAAGCCGTCCGACGCCTACGCCAAGATGGCGCACCGCCAGATCGAACGCGTGGTCGTGGACGAGCTCGAGGGGCGGGTGACGGGGGTGCTGCTGACGCCATACCCTCCCGGCATTCCCTTGTTGATCCCGGGCGAGCGGTTCAATCAGCGCATCGTGCATTATCTGCAGTTCGCGCGCGAGTTCAACGTTGAATTCCCGGGATTCGAGACCGACATCCACGGATTGGCAAGCGATACGGCGGCGGATGGCTCGCTCGAATATTACGTCGACTGTGTGCGCGAGGATTGAGCGGGTGGAAGCGGCACTGTCGACGCCACGCCCGACGTCGACGATACGCGTGGGAATTGGACCCCGCGTCGGGGAAATTCGGCGGGGATGACTCTGTTTGGCGTTTGGCGGCTTTCGCGGTATGCTTTGCGTTGCTGTCGATACACAGGGTGGGAGAGTGCCGGTCATCCGGCCGCCGAAGGCGCAATTCGCCCAGAATCGCTCAGGTCCCTGTACCGCCCGTGTGCCGCCGCATAGCGTCGTGCACTGTCTGGATGGTTCAGTCCATTGAATGACCAAGCCGGACACCAGGGCCTATGTGGCGGGGCGGCTCTCTGGAGAGATTCCGCGGCACCGCACCGGTGGTGGCCGTGGGCGCCGAAGGTGAATCCTTGCCGCTCGCGCGGTTCAAGGCAACTCTCAGGCAAAAAGGACAGAGGGGCGGCGCGGTCAAACTCATGGTTCCCTCGTTGCCTGTTCCCGGAGTCCTCTATGTCTTCCGCTCTGAAGCATACGCCCCTGCATAGTGTCCACCTCGAATTCGGCGCGCGTCTGGTCGACTTCGGCGGTTGGGAGATGCCCGTTTCCTACGGATCGCAAATCGAAGAGCATCGCGCCGTTCGCGCGCGCGCGGGCATGTTCGACGTGTCCCACATGCTCAATGTCGATCTGACGGGGGCGGGCGCCACCGCGTTCCTGCGGCGTTTGCTTGCCAACGACGTGGCGAAGCTGTCGCAACCCGGCAAAGCACTGTATTCATGCATGCTCAATCCCGAAGGCGGGGTGATCGACGACCTGATCGTGTATTTCTTTTCGCCCGAGCGCTGGCGCGCGGTGGTCAATGCGGCGACCGCCGAGAAAGACGTCGCCTGGATGCGCCGCGTTGCCGCCGCGGAAGAGTTCGCGGTCGCCATCACCCCCCGGCGCGATCTGGCGATGGTAGCGGTGCAGGGGCCGGCGGCGCGGGAGGCCGTCTGGGCGGCACGCCCCGCCTGGCAGGCGGCCACCGAGACACTGGCGCCCTTCACCGCCGCGCGGGTCGACGACGACACGCTGGTCGGCCGTACCGGCTACACGGGAGAGGACGGGTTCGAAATCGTCCTTCCCGGCGTATCGGTCGAGGCGCTATGGCGCGATCTTGCCGGGCACGATGTGAAGCCGTGTGGCCTGGGCGCGCGCGACACGCTGCGTCTGGAGGCCGGCATGAACCTCTATGGCCAGGATATGGACGAATTGACGCAGCCGTGCGAATCGGGGCTTTCGTGGACGGTCTCGTTCAAGGATCCAGAGCGCCGCTTCGTTGGCCGCGCCGCCATCGAGGCGACCGGTCGCGGCCACGTTCTGCTGGGGTTGAAGATGCGCGAACGCGGCATCATGCGGGCGCGCATGCCGGTGCGATCGGCTCGCGGTCCGGGTGAAATCACCAGTGGCACGATGTCGCCCACGTTGGGTGTCTCCATCGCGTTGGCGCGCCTGCCCACCGGTGTCGGCGTGGGCGATTCGTGCGACGTGGATATCCGCGGCAAGTGGGTTCCTGCCGAAGTCGTCAAGCTGCCGTTCGTTCGGCACGGCAAAGTACTCGTTTGAGTCATCCTTTTTCACAGGACGGAATAATCATGGGCTTACCAACCGATCGCAAATACACGACGTCGCATGAGTGGGTCAAGGCCGAGGGCGATGTCTTCCTGGTGGGCATCACCGATGATGCGCAGAGTCAGCTGGGCGACCTGGTGTTCGTGGGCGACTTCAACCCGGGAACGAAACTGGCGGCGGGCGCCACCGCCGGGGTGGTCGAATCGGTCAAGGCCGCCTCGGACATCTATGCGCCGATCGCCGGGGAGGTCGTGGCCTTCAACGAGCAGCTCACGGCGCAGCCCGAACTGATCAATCAGGCTGCTTTCGACACCTGGATTTTCAAACTGCGTGTCGACAATCCCGCCGACGTCGACGGCTTGCTCGACGCGGCGGCGTACAACGCTCAAAAGTAAGGCTGCCATGCTGCGCGATCTCGATCCCCACGACGACTTCATTTCCCGCCACATCGGGCCATCCGCTGCCGACCAAGAGAAAATGCTGCGCGAAATTGGGCTTGGCGGCATTCAGGAACTGGTCGACGCGGTCGTGCCACACGGCATTCTCATGGCGGGGCGGTTGAATCTGCCGTCCGCCCGCGGAGAGGCCGAGGCGCTGGCCGACTTGCGCGCGATGGCGTCGCACAACCAGGTGTTTCGCAGCTACATTGGCCAGGGCTACTACGGCACGCACGTGCCGAACGTGATTCTGCGCAATATTCTCGAGAATCCGGCGTGGTACACGGCGTACACGCCGTATCAGCCGGAAATCTCGCAGGGGCGGCTCGAAGCCTTGTTGACGTTCCAGACCATGGTCGCCGACCTCACCGGCCTCGACATCGCCAACGCGTCGCTGCTCGACGAAGCCACCGCGGCGGCGGAGGCCATGGCGTTGGCCCGCCGCAGTTCGCGCACCGAATCCAGGGTCTTCTTCGCGTCGAAACACTGTCATCCGCAAACGCTCGAGGTATTGCGCACCCGTGCGGCGGGCGTCGATATCGACGTCGTCGTGGGCGACGAGGCCGCGCGCCTGCCCGATTGTTTTGGCGTGCTGCTGCAATATCCCCACAGCCTGGGCGGCCTGGGCGATTACCGCAAGCTGGTTGAAACCGCGCACGAACGGGGGGCCGTGGTGGCCGTCGCCACCGATCTCCTCGCGCTGGCGCTACTGACGCCGCCGGGCGAATGGGGGGCGGATATCGCGGTGGGATCAGCCCAGCGGTTCGGGGTTCCCCTGGGCTTTGGCGGCCCGCACGCGGGTTTCATGGCGTGCCGCGATGCATTCAAGCGACATTTGCCGGGCCGTCTGGTGGGGGTATCGCGCGACAGCGGTGGCGAGTACGCGCTGCGGCTCGCGTTGCAAACGCGCGAACAGCATATCCGGCGCGAGAAGGCCACCTCGAACATCTGCACCGCGCAAGTGTTGCTGGCGGTCATGGCCGCCATGTACGCGGTCTGGCACGGCCCGCAGGGCGTGGTGCGGATTGCACGCCGGGTGGCCATGCTGGCGGCGCTGTTCGCTGAGACCATGCGCGGCATGGGGTTGCCGGTCGTCAATGACACGTTTTTCGATACCGTGCTGCTCGCCACGGGAGAACGTACGCGCGCGGTACTCGAGGCGAGCCGCGCCGCCCGCATCAATCTGCGCCAGGTGGGGGCCGACTACGTGGCGGTGTCGTTCGATGAAACCGTGGGTACCGATGATCTGGTTCAGCTGGCCGAAGTATTCGCCGTCGCCCTGCGCGCACCGTTCGACGGCGCGGCGCTGGCGCGCGCGGATGTTCCGGAACCGGCGATTCCTGCCGTCCTGCGGCGCGCGTCGCCCGTGTTGTCGCACCCGGTGTTCTCGCGCGTGCGTTCCGAAACCGACATGTTGCGTTATCTGCGCGGCCTGGCCGACAAAGATCTGGCGCTGGATCGCACGATGATCCCGCTGGGCTCGTGCACCATGAAACTCAATGCCACAGCCGAGATGATTCCCATCACGTGGCCGGAATTCGCAGACCTCCACCCGTTCGCCCCCGCGTCGCAAAGCCGCGGCTATCGTGAACTCATCGAGCATCTGTCGGCGGCGCTGTGCGAAATCACCGGGTACGCGGCAATCAGCCTGCAACCCAATTCCGGCGCCCAGGGAGAGTTCGCCGGGCTGATGGCCATTCGCGGCTATCACCGCGCCAACGGGCAGAGTCAGCGCGACGTCTGCCTCATTCCAGCATCGGCGCACGGCACCAATCCGGCCTCCGCGCAGATGGCGGGCATGAACGTGGTCGTGGTGGCCTCCGACGAGCGCGGCAGCATCGATCTGGCAGATTTGAAAGCGAAGATCGCCAGCGTGGGTGATCGTCTGGCGGCGTTGATGCTGACCTATCCCTCCACGCATGGCGTGTTCGAGTCGGCGGTCGTGGAAGTCTGCGATCTGATCCACGGGGCGGGCGGACAGGTCTATCTGGATGGCGCCAACATGAACGCCATGGTGGGGCTGGCACAGCCAGGCCGGTTCGGTTCCGATGTTTCACACCTGAACCTGCACAAAACGTTCTGCATTCCGCACGGTGGCGGCGGACCCGGTGTCGGGCCGGTGGCCGTGCGCGCGCATCTGGCGCCGTATCTGCCGGGTTGCGTAAACGAGTTCGGGCGCCTGCCGGCGGGCACGCCCGCAGGCCCGGTGTCGGCGGCGCCCTATGGCTCCGCGGGCATTCTGCCCATTCCGTATCTGTACATTTTGATGATGGGGGCCGACGGCCTCAAGCGGGCGTCCGAAGTGGCGATGCTCAACGCCAATTACGTCGCCCACCGCCTGCGCCGGCATTACCCGATTCTGTATGCCGACGCCGACGGGCGGGTGGCGCACGAATGCATTCTGGATATCCGGCCCATCAAGGACGCCTGCGGAATCTCCAACGAAGACATTGCGAAGCGGCTGATCGATTTTGGCTTTCACGCGCCAACGATGAGCTTTCCGGTGCCAGGCACTCTGATGGTCGAGCCCACGGAATCGGAAGGCCTGGCCGAACTGGACCGTTTCGTGGATGCCATGATTGCCATTCGCGGCGAGATCGCACAAGTGGAAAGTGGCCGCTGGGATGCGGGAGACAATGTCTTGAAGAACGCGCCGCATACCGCGGCCATGCTGCTGGCCGGGGACTGGAACCACGGCTATGCGCGCGCCGCGGCGGCGTATCCGCTGCCCGGCGTGCGGGCAAACAAGTATTGGCCGCCGGTCGCGCGCGTGGACAACGCTTACGGCGATCGCAATCTGGTGTGTTCATGCCCTCCCGTTGAAGACTACGTGGCCGTGGCCGACGCACTGGCGGAGCCGTCCGCCTGATCGCGCTTCAACGATAGCGGCTGAGGTCGAGGTCGTCGCTGCGTATGGCCGGTTCGCGTCCCGACACGATATCGGCCAGAAGCTGGCCGGCGCCGCACGACATGGTCCACCCCAGCGTTCCGTGCCCCGTGTTTAGAAACAGGTTGCGGTACGGGGTCTTGCCGATGATGGGCGTGCTGTCGGGTGTCTTGGGTCGCAGGCCGGCCCAGAACTGGGCGCTCCCGGACGCGTGGCTGCCGGGAAATAGATCATTCAGCACCATCTCCAGTGTCCGCTGGCGCTTCGGATTCAACGTTTTGTCGTAGCCCACGATTTCTGCCATTCCACCCACGCGAATGCGGTCGTCGAATCGCGTCACCGCGATCTTGTACGTTTCGTCGAGCAGCGTGGAGACGGGCGCCGCGGCGCTGTCGGTGATGGGCACGGTAATGGAATACCCTTTGAGCGGGTAGACGGGGATGGGCAGGCGGTCTCGCAGCAGCGGCCGCGAATACGACCCCGCTGCCACGACGTAGGCATCGGCCGTCAGCGTGCCGGCCGAACATTCCACGCCATCGACGGAGTTTGCGCCAAAGCGCAGTTTGCGCACGTCGACACCGCAGCGGAATTCCACCCCTTGCGCGCGTGCCAGGTCGGCCAGCCGGGTGGTGAACAGGTAGCAGTCGCCGGTCTCGTCGTCGGGCGTCTGAACGCCGCCCGCGAGTTTGTGCAGCGCGCTGGCCAGCGCCGGTTCCACCGTAGTCAGTTCGGCGCGCGCCAGCATTTTGTAAGGCACGCCCGCATCGCGCAGCACGGTAAGATCTTGGGCGGCATCATCGAGCTGGCGCTGGGTGCGAAACAGCTGCAATGTTCCGCGCGACCGGCTCTCGAACGCGATGCCGGTTTCGGCGCGCAGTTGGTCCAGGCACACGCGGCTGTACGACGATACGCGCACCATGCGTTCTTTGTTGACGGCATAGCGCGCCGCCGTGCAGTTGCGCCACATGCGGCATAGCCAGGCGAGCTGAAACAGCGTGCCGTCCGGCCGGATGCTCAGCGGCGGATGTTTGGCGAACAGCCACCGGACGGCTTTCAGGGGAATGCCTGGCGCCGCCCATGGCGACGAGTAGCCGAAAGACAGCTGGCCCGCATTGCCGAAGCTCGTTTCCATGGCTGGCGAGGATTCACGATCGAGAACCGTGACCTCGTGACCGCCGCGGGCAAGGAAGTATGCGCTGGTCACCCCGATGACGCCAGCGCCCAGTACCAGTACTCTCATTTCGGCACCCTGTCGAAGACCCGCCTTTGCGCATTCCAACAGGCATTCTAAGAGAGGCCAACTAGTTTTTTTTATTGAAGAATTTTGAAATTCAGGCGTTCTGGCCAATGGGGTGTGACACCGATCCTATAATCGGTCTGCCGGCGTGTCACGGCCTGCTGGCGTATCCATGTAGAGGTGCGTGAATTGAGAGTACAGCGTCCGCTTCTCCACTCGCTCGACAAGCTCGACCGACACATTCTTGATCTTCTGCAGAACGACGGCCGGATGTCGATCACCGATCTGTCGGCAGCGGTCGGACTTACGGTGACGCCGTGTGCGGAACGGGTGAAGCGCCTCGAACGCGAAGGCGTGATCATCGGGTATTATGCAAGGGTGGCGCCCGCCGTCCTCGACGCCGGGTTGCTGGTGTTCGTCGAGATTTCCATGTCCAGCAAGTCGGACCGCACGTTCGACGATTTCCGCCGCGCGATCCTGTGCATCCCCGAAGTTCAGGAATGCCACCTGGTCTCGGGGGATTTCGACTATCTCGTCAAGGCGCGCATCAAAGAGATCGGCCAGTACCGCCACCTGTTGGGCGACATTCTGCTGCGCCTGCCGGGTGTGACGCAGACCAAGAGTTGCGTGGTCATGGAGGAAGTCAAAGAGACTTTGTTCATTGCCGCGCAGAAGTAACGCCTGAACCGCGCGCGTCAAGCCGGTCGGCGCCCCGGCCGGAGAAACACCATGTTGTCGCGGTGCATGAGCTCCTGGTCGGACATGCTGCCCAGTATCTCGTGGATGCGGCTGGTGGGCTGACGCATGATTCGGCGAGTGTCGCCCGACGAGTAGTTGATCAGCCCGCGGCCACATTCCACGCCATTTTCGTCGACGCAGGCCACGACGTCGCCGCGTTCGAAAACACCGTCGACGGCGGTGACGCCGATGGACAGAAGACTCTTGTGATTCTGCGTCAGCGCCTGGACCGCCCCGGGGTCGAGCGTGACGCGCCCCCGCAGGCGCAGGTGGTTGGCGAGCCAGCGTTTGCGCGCCGATCGCACTGGCAGCAGGGCGCGCAGTTCGGTGCCAATGCGTTCCCCCGCAGCAAGACGGAGCAGCACGTCGGGTTCCAGTCCCGAGGCGATGACGGTATCGCCACCGCTGTTGGCGGCGCGCCGCGCTGCCAACACTTTGGTCAGCATGCCACCGGTGCCGATACCCGTACCGGTACCGCCGGCAATAGTTTCGAGCCCAGGATCGCCGGCCTGGCCGGAGCGGATGAGACGCGCCTCGGGGTGTTTGCGCGGGTCTGCCTCGTAGAGGCCTTCCTGGTCGGTGAGAATGACGAGCGCATCGGCCTCGATCAGATTGGTGACCAGCGCGCCCAGGGTGTCATTGTCGCCCAGGCGGATTTCGTCGGTGACGACGGTATCGTTTTCGTTGACGATGGGTACGACTCCAAGCCCCAGCAGCGTGTAGATCGTGGTGCGGGCGTTCAGATAGCGACGCCTGTCGGCGAGGTCCTCGTGCGTCAGCAGAATCTGCGCCGTGCGAATGCCGCGCGTGGCAAAGGCCGCTTCGTAGGCTTGTACCAGGCCCATTTGCCCGACCGCCGCCGCCGCTTGCAGTTCATGCATGGTGTGCGGGCGTTGCGGCCAGCCCAGGCTTACCATGCCCTCGGCGATAGCGCCGCTGGACACCAGGACGATCTGGCGGTCCTGGCGGTGCAGGTCGGCAATCTGCGCGGCCCACGACGAAATGGCCGTCCGGTCTATTCCCTTGCCTTCGTTGGTGACCAGAGAAGAACCCACTTTGACGACAAGCCGCCGGGCGTTTGCCACGACGCCGGGTTCCCGCGCGTCGACCTCGGACTGGGGGTTGGAGCCGGGCAGCGTCCACTGCGACGGCGAAGCATCGGAGGCATGCAGCGATGCCGAATTTTTTCGGATTGGGGACATGGCGTGGCGTGGCGGCTTCAGTTGCCCGACGCGGTGGGAAAGCGGGTGGGAAAGTCGGCGTCGACGCGCATTCTTGCCAGGGGATCGCCGGCGCCGTCGTCGTGGGCCTGGACTGAATCGGCGGCATCTTTCCGGTGTTCGGCGTCGAGCCAGTCTTGCAGTTTGAGAATCAGCGGTTGAACCCCATCGCCCGTCAATGCCGAAATGCGGAACACCGGGCCGTCCCAGTCGAGCGCCCGGCACAGGTGTTCTTGTGCGGCGGCCGGGTCATCGACCCTGTCGATCTTGTTGAGCACCAGCCAGCGGGGTTTGCCGTACAGGGCGGGGTCGTACTGGCGAAGTTCTTCGACGATTGCTCGTGCGTTGGCGGCCGCCGGCCCGATCGGGTCTGTTTCGGGGTCGATCGGCGCGACGTCGACCAGGTGCAGCAGTACCCGCGTGCGCGACAGGTGCCGCAGGAAGGTGTGGCCAAGCCCGGCACCCTCGGCGGCGCCCTTCACGAGGCCCGGAATGTCGGCGACGACGAAGCTGCGCGACACTCCCGTGCGCACCACGCCGAGGTTGGGGTGCAGCGTGGTGAATGGGTAGTCGGCAATTTTCGGGCGTGCGTTCGAAATTTTACCGATGAGTGTGGACTTGCCGGCATTGGGCAGGCCCAGCAGGCCGACGTCGGCCAGCACCTTGAGTTCGAGTCGCAGGCGGCGCTGCTCGCCCGCCGTTCCTGGGGTACATTGCCGCGGCGTGCGGTTGGTGCTGGATTTGAAATGGATGTTGCCCCAGCCGCCTTCCCCGCCCGCCGCCAGCACGGCCCTTGCGCCGTCGTGATCCAGGTCGAACAGCTGCTGGCCGGTGTCGGCATCGAAGATGATCGTTCCCACCGGAACGCGCAGCGTGATGTCGGGCGCACCCGCGCCGTACTGGTCGGACCCTCGCCCGTTCTCGCCGTTTTTTGCCCGATGCAGGCGCGCGTAGCGGAAATCGATGAGCGTGTTGACATTGCGGTCGGCGAGGGCGTGGATGCTGCCGCCGCGCCCGCCGTCACCGCCGTTGGGCCCACCCTTCGGGATGTATTTTTCGCGCCGAAAGCTGACTATGCCGTTGCCGCCTTTGCCGGCGACGACTTCAATAGTTGCCTCGTCTACAAATTTCATCGGAATGCTCGACCGGTGAGAACCATGGTGGCGCTGGCATGCCGGTGTGCCGCCATGGAACGAAGGTGGAATGCCAACCTGGCGCGTAACGCGCGGGGCGATGAAGGCATTCTAAAACGAAAGCCCCGCCGTCGACGTGGCGGGGCTTGGCGCGGGCACGCCCGACCGGCCGCTCAGTCGCTTGCCACGACCGACACGGTTTGCTTGTTCAGGGCTCCGCCCTGCCGGAATTTCACTGTGCCGTCGATCAGCGAATAGAGCGTGTGGTCCTTGCCGATGCCAACGTTGGTACCTGGGTGAAACTGCGTACCGCGCTGGCGAACGATGATGGCGCCAGCCGAAA
Organism: Candidimonas sp.; assembly: GCA_004298545.1. Classification (GTDB taxonomy): domain Bacteria; phylum Pseudomonadota; class Gammaproteobacteria; order Burkholderiales; family Burkholderiaceae_B; genus SCQX01. The sequence goes on from SCQX01000138.1 coordinate 14,426, forward strand.
TCGCCTGCCCACCAAAGGTTTTCACGCCCAGCCGTTTCGATTCCGATTCGCGGCCGTTGCGTGTCGAGCCGCCGCCTTTTTTGTGCGCCATGTTTGACTCCTGCTTTGCAAAGGGTTGGGTCGCCGGGTTGAATCGCCGTTCGCTATGCCGTGACCGCCTCGATGCGGACTTCCGTGTAGTTCTGGCGGTGGCCTTGGGTTCGGCGGTAATGCTTGCGCCGCCTCATCTTGAATATTCGCACTTTGTCGTGACGGCCTTGCGCAAGAACGGTTGCTTTGACCACGGCGTTGGCGACGAGCGGCGTGCCGATTTGCAGTTCGTCGCCCTCGCCGACCGACAGCACCTGGTCGAGCGTGATTTCTTGCCCAATGTCGGCCGGTATCTGTTCTATCTTCAGTTTTTGGCCGGTGGTGACGCGATACTGCTTGCCACCGGTTTTTATGACCGCGTACATGGGATCTCTGCTCTCTTCAAAGAAAGGTGGATCGAAAAGAATTCGAAAAAAGTATGAGCCGGCACGAAAAGTACCAAGCCCATCATTTTATGATCAATGCGCCGACGCGGTCAAACCGCCTCAGGACCGGTAGTCGGCGTTGATTGATACGTAGCCGTGCGACAGATCGCACGTATAGACCGTGTCGGCCAGATCGCCGCGGCCGAGGTCGATGCGCACCGTGATCTCTTCTTGTTTCACGACACGCTGGCCGTCTTCTTCCCGGTAGGCGGGGTGGCGGCCGCCGCCGCTTGCCACCAGCACATCGTCCAGCCACAGATTGGTACGGGTCACGTCGAGGTCTTCGATGCCGGCATAGCCGATGGCGCAGAGGATGCGGCCCAAGTTCGGATCGGATGCGAAAAATGCCGTTTTCACCAATGGCGACTGGGCAACCGCGTAGGCGACCTTCAGGGCTTCGTCGTGGCTGGCGGCCCGTTCGACGCGGATGGTGATGAATTTCGTCGCCCCTTCCGCGTCGCGGATGATCTTCTGGGCGAGTTCGGTGGCGGCGGCCGCGAGCGACTCGACTAGCGCCGCGTAAAGCGGGTCGGACTGCGTGGCGACCTTCAGGCCGCTACGCCCGGTCGCCATGACGATGAACGAGTCGTTGGTGGACGTGTCGCCGTCGACCGTGATGCGGTTGAACGACCGGTCGGCGATGGCGCGCGCGGTCTGCGCCAGGAGCGCGGGCGGCAGGTGGACGTCGGTGGCAAGAAACCCGAGCATGGTCGCCATGTTGGGGCGGATCATTCCAGCCCCCTTGCTGATGCCTGTGATGGTCGCCGTCTTGCCGCCGATCTCGACGCGACGCGACACGATCTTCGGCTGGGTGTCCGTGGTCATGATGGCGCGCGCCGCCGCCAGCCAGTTCGAATCGCCCAGTGCGCGCACGGCCCGTGGCAGCGCGGCGATGAGCCGGTCGACCGGGAGCGGCTCGAGAATCACGCCCGTGGAAAACGGCAGCACCCGCGCCGGCTCGATCGCCAGCAACTTGCCCACCGCCGCGCATGTTTGGCGCGCGGCGGCCAGCCCGCCTTCGCCGGTGCCGGCGTTGGCGTTGCCGGTGTTGATCACCAGCGCGCCAATGCCGTTGCCCCGCGCCAGGTGGCTCTCGCACACCTGTACCGGTGCGGCGCGAAAGCGGTTGCGCGTGAAGACGCCCGCAACGTTCGTGCCCGGCGCCAGACGGAACAGGGTGAGGTCGTTTCGCCCCGGCTTGCGTATTCCCGCCGCCGCTACGCCGATTTCGACTCCCGGTACGGTAAAGATTTCGGATTCGTCAGGAATGTGCAGATTGATGGCCATGGGTTTGGGATCAGAGAGTCGCGAATACGGCTTGCGCCGCATCCAGTGTCGCGTCGATGACAGCGTCGTCGTGCGCCGCCGACACGAAGCCCGCCTCGAAGGCGGAAGGCGCGAAATGCACCCCCCGGTCCAGCATGCCGTGAAAGAAGCGATTGAAGCGTTCTATGTCGCAGCGCGAAACTTCGGCCAGCGACGTGGGGATGGTCGCGGAAAAATACAGGCCGAACAGGCCGCCGGCGTAATCGGCGCTGAACGGCACGCCGGCCGCGCGCGCTCGCTCGGTCAGCCCCGACACCAGCCGCGCTGTGCGCGCCGTCAGCGCGTCGTAGAACCCGGGCGCCGACAACAGGCGCAGCGTGGCGAGCCCGGCGGCGACCGCAACGGGGTTGCCCGACAACGTGCCGGCCTGGTAGACCGGGCCCACCGGCGCAATCTGCTCCATGATGTCGGCCCTTCCGCCGAAGGCGCCTATCGGCATGCCCCCTCCAATGATCTTCGCCAGGGTGGTCAGGTCGGGGCGTATGCCGGTCAGCCCCTGCACCCCTTGCGGGCCGACGCGAAAGCCGGTCATGACCTCATCGAAGATCAGCAGCGCCCCATGGTCGGTGCAGAGTTTGCGCAACCCCGCCAGAAAACCCGGCGCGGGCTTCACCAGATTCATGTTGCCGGCGATAGGTTCCACGATGACACAGGCAATTTCCGGGCCGTGCCGCTGGAAGGCTTCTTCGACCGAGGCGAGGCGGTTGTAGTCGAGGACCAGCGTGTGTTGGATGAACTCGGGAGGCACGCCCGCGGAGGTTGGATTGCCGAAAGTCAGCAGGCCCGACCCCGCCTTTACCAGCAGACTGTCGGCGTGGCCGTGGTAGCAGCCCTCGAACTTCACGATTTTCGGGCGCCCCGTGAAGCCGCGCGCCAGGCGTATGGCGGTCATGGTGGCCTCGGTGCCGGAACTGACCAGGCGAACCTTTTCGATCGATGGGATGCGCGCTACGATCGCCTCGGCGATCTCGATTTCGGCTTCTGTGGGCGTGCCGAAGGAAAGCCCGCCCGCCGCCGCGTCCTGGACGGCGCGCACCACCTCGGGGTGCGCGTGCCCCAGGATTGCCGGTCCCCACGAACCGATGTAGTCGATGTAGCGGGTACCGTCGGCATCCCATAGATAGGGCCCTTGCGCGCGTCGGATGAACCGCGGCGCGCCGCCAACGGAGCGAAACGCGCGAACCGGGGAATTGACCCCCCCGGGGATGGTGCGCAGGGCGCGCTCGAACAATTCAGGATTGCGGGACATAATGCTTCATGTTTGAAAGTAGCCGTATTTTACGGCCGATGCGGGTATCCGCCGCGTAGTGCCGAATGGCCGTGAGGCGTCACGGGCGGTGCGAACGGCTGCTAGTCGAACAGAACCGAACAGGCTCGCGCGGCGGCGCGGATGTCGGGGGTTTCGAACAGACCGCTGATCACGGCGATGCTGTCGGCGCCGGCCGCGATGAGCGGCGCGGCGTTGGCGGCGGTGATGCCGCCGATGGCGACGACGGCGGCTCTGATGCCACCGCTCGCCAGCCGGGTGGCCAGTTCACGCCCCGCGCGCAAGTGCTCGGTCGTGGCGCGCACAGAATCGGGTTTGACCAGGGATGGATACATGGCGCCGAAGGCGACGTAGTCGACGCCGGCTCGCAGCGCCCGCTCGGCCATGGCGGGTTCGTTGTAGCACGAGCAGCCCACCAGTTTGTCCGGCCCCATGGCCACTCTGGCATCGGATAGCGGCCCGTCGTCGCGCCCGATGTGCACGCCGTCGGCATCGATGGCGGCCGCGAAGCGCCAGTCGTCGTTGACGACGAAACACACGCCCAGTTGGCGGCAGCGCGCGGCCAGGGCGCGCGCCTGTGGCAGCCCTTGCGCGGGAGCGAGTTTTTTTCGGCGCCATTGCAACGCAACCATGCCGCCCGCCGCGGCTTCCTCGACGGCCCGCATCAGTCGGTCGGGGTCGTCCCACTCGGGCGTGATGCCGTAGAGGCCGCGGGGAAATTTCAGTGGTGATGTCATGATATCGACCTGTTGATGAGACGGTGGCCCATGCCCGGCTGGAAGGAGCGGCCGGCCAGTGTGGCGGTATGGTGAATGGCCTCCTCCACGGCCTGGGGTACGTCCAGGCCACGTGCGAGTTCGAGCGCGACCACGCACCCCAGCAGTCCCTCGGTGCCCATGACCCGTTCGGGAGGCGGCGCCCAGGGCCATTGCCGTGTCTGCTTGTCGGCGCCGAGCAGCTGATACGACCGTTGCCCCGGTCGCAGTGGCGCACCGGTGATCAGCGCCCATTTTGCCTGGTACTCGAGCACGATTTCCGCAGGTGACCCGCCGCCGTGCGCGCTCAGGAAGCCGTGGTTCGCCCAGAGGGTGATCAGGTTGTGATCCGCGATGACCACGTCGGCCTGCGGTAGCAGAAGTTCGAAAAGCGAGCCAACCAGATCCTCCGCGTCGTGGTCCGCGGCCAGCATCTCTTCGTCGGGCAGGCTCCCCAGGTGCAGGACGAAGGGAACGGTGCTGTAGTCGGCGACGATTTGCGCGATGGTGCTGACCGATTCCACGGTGTACAGCGGGCCCGCTTTCATTGCGCCGACCGCCATGTCTTCCAGCAGGCAGCGTGCCTGATCGTCGATGAGTTCGGGCGCGACGGGCTGGATTGCCTCGATGCTCGCGGTGTCCTGTACGTGTATGGCGGTCAGTACGCCCAGCGCGTGCCCCCCCAGTTGGGCGCAAGTAACCGCGTCGGCGGGTAAGTTACTTGATCCGCTGGGGTCGAATGGGCCGAAAATGAGTGCGAGTGGCGGAGGGGAAGTGGACACGGGCGGGAATATCTTATGATGAACGGCGGGCGGTTCGGCCGCAGCCGCTGTCCGGCGCCTCAGGCGCTGTACGTTGGGCGGTCTGGCGTGGTCGACTCCCATTCTAATTGAACCGTTCGGTGCGCGTGTCGGTCGCCATTCGAATTTTGTGCGAGTAACCAAGGTATGCGTACGTGGATGTGCTTGATTTGCGGTTGGATCTACGACGAGGCGGCGGGGCTGCCCGAAGAAGGTATTGCGCCCGGCACGCGCTGGGAAGACATACCGCCCAATTGGGTCTGCCCCGAGTGCGGCGCGCGCAAAGAGGACTTCGAGCTGATCGAGGTTTAATTGCGTATGATAGGAGGCACCAGCCTATCGAAAGGAGGACGAGTCATGGATCCATCCGCCACACGCGTCAGCCACGCGGGTAACGTCGACTTGTCCCGGCAGTTCCTGGTCGCCATGCCGGGGAAGGTGGGCGGCAGCCTTGCCAACACGGTCATCTATATGTGCGAGCATACCGAACAGGGGGCTCTCGGCCTGGTAATCAACCGGCCAACCGACCTCACGCTGGGCAACTTGCTGGAACGCATCGAACTCGATCTCTCGCTTGAAATCGGGCCGGTACGCGACGACCCCGTATTCTTCGGCGGTCCGGTGCAGACCGATCGCGGGTTCGTCTTGCACACGCCCAAGAGCGGTTACAGCTCCAGCATCGAATTGGGCGATGTCGCGCTCACGACATCGCGCGACGTGCTGCAGGAAATCGCCCAGGGGCACGGCCCCGGACGTCTGCTGGTGACACTCGGCTATTCCGGCTGGGGCGCTGGGCAGCTGGAAAGTGAACTGGCGCGCAATGCGTGGCTCAACACGCGCGCGTCCATGGAAGTCCTTTTCGATACCCCGCCGGCCGAGCGCTACGACGCGGCGCTGGCGTTGCTGGGTATCGATGCGTCCATGCTGGCGAGCGATGCCGGGCATGATTGAAGAAACGCTGCTGGCATTCGATTATGGGACCAAAAAAATTGGTGTTGCCATTGGCAATACATTGACGCGCCGGGCGCGTCCGCTCGGCGTCGTCGTCAGCGCGACGCGACCGCAACGTTTTCAGTCGATCGCCCGGTTGCTTGAGGTCTGGCGGCCGGATCGCGTCGTCGTGGGTCTGCCATTGACGCTCGACGGTAGCGAGCAGCACGCCAGCCTGCACTGCCGGCGCTTTGCCAACCAGTTGCGCGGCCGCTTTGGCGTGGCGGTGGCGCTGGTCGACGAGCGTCATACCAGCGTCGAAGCTCAGCGCGCACTCCGGTCGTCCGGACCCGATGATGATGCGATGGCGGCCGCCCTCATTCTGCAGCGCTATCTCGACGCGCTCGACGGGGAGCGGCTTCCTTGACACTCGTGCGATTCGTTGCGCGCCTGGGCGTGGTCACGGTGTGGATTCTGTTCGGCCTTTTGTGTGTCTCGGTTGTCTTCCCGCTACTGCCGTCGGTGCGCGCCGGCGTCACGCGCTGGTGGTCCCGGTGGCTGATGATGCTTTGCGGCGTCGCGGTGCGCGTCGTCGGGCAGCCGGTACTCGACCGCCCTTCACTCTGGGTGGCGAACCATGTGTCATGGGTGGACATCTTTGTATTGAACAGCGTGCGCGGCGTGTCGTTCGTCTCGAAGAGCGAGGTGCGGCGCTGGCCGGTCATTGGCTGGCTGGTGGCCGGTGCCGGCACGGTGTTCCTGGATCGCGGGCGGCGGCAGGCGATCCGCGCCGTTGCCGGCCAGATGGGCCGGCGCTTCGCGCGCGGCGAGGCCGTGGGGTTGTTTCCCGAGGGGACGTCATCCGATGGGTTCGACGTCGGTCCGTTTCATGCCAGCCTGTTCGAGCCGGCGATCGAGGCGGGGGTGGACGTGCAGCCCGTCGCCTTGAGGTTCATGCATCGCGGCCGGCGCAGCGGTCACCTGGCTTTCGTCGGCGAGCAGACACTGGCGCGCAATGTGTGGCTGCTGCTCGGTACGACCGGCGCCGGTGTCGAGGCGGTGTTTCTGCCGGTCATCGGCGCGGCCGACTGTCGTGGTCTGGGCCGCGCGGGTGTTGCATCGCGCGCGCATGCGGCGGTGCGCCGCGCCGTGCGGGCCAGGGCCGGGTCGCCCGCGGCCGTCGCCTCGTCGGACGCCGTTTCGCAGTAGGGGGACACTAACCAGGCTTGCGGTATTGCGCGCATGCCACTTGGACCAGATGGCGGTCGCTCATGCGCATGGCGGTCAGCTTGCCGCCCCAGACGCAACCCGTGTCGAGGCAGACCACGTCGGGGCGCATCAGCAGTCCCAGCGCCGACCAGTGGCCAAACACCACGGTGGTATCCCGCGCGGCGCGTTCGGGCACGTCGAACCAGGGTATCAATTCCTGGCCGGGCTCGGGTTCGCGTTTGTATTTGAATTCCATGTCGCCGTTGGACGAGCACATGCGCATGCGGGTCAGCGCGTTGACGATCGCCCGCAGCCGCTTGTTGCCGTGGAAGGAATCCTTCCAGCGCACCGGCTTGTTGCCGTACAGGTGGGCAAGGTGGCTTCGCCAGTCGTCATCCCTCAGCGCTGTCTCGACTTCATGCGCCAGGTCGAGCGTTTTGGCGACGCTCCAGCTGGCGAGAACCCCGGCGTGGACCAGGAGGTGATCGTGCGCGTAGTACGCCAGCGGCCGCTGGCGCAGCCAATCGACGAGCGCGTCGGCATCCGGCGCGTTGAGAATGTCGTCCAGAGTGTCCGCGCGGCTGGGCTGGCGGATGCCGGCCGCCGTTGCCAGCAAATGCAAGTCGTGGTTGCCGAGAACGACCGTAGCGCGGTCTCCCAGCGCAATGACCGCGCGCAGGGCGCCCAGGGAATCGGGCCCGCGGTTGACCAGATCGCCGGCGAACCAGAACCGCGCCCCGGGGTCGGCGGCGATGTCGGGGTGCGCCAGAAGCTGGCACAAGGGTGCGCAACAGCCCTGGAGATCGCCGATGATCCAGATATGGGCTGGCGCGTCCGGCGCGTCGCGGCTTTGCTGATGATGCGTGGGTTCGGTTTGTGCCGCGGGCGTGTTCATGTCGTCCGCCGCGATCCGGCCCGCTGGCGGAAAGCGCGCACACGGTGCTGGTTTTCCATGAGCAGCAGGGCGCCCAGGGCCAGCAGGAGCACGACCAGATTGGGTACGATGGCCGTAACCCAAGGGTGCCACTTGTTGAGCATGCCGATATTGAGGGCAAGCTGGTTGAGCATGAAGAAGCCCACCCCCAGGATGATGCCGATGAAAACCTTGCTGCCGACACCGCCGCGGCGCGTCTGCAGGAAACCGATGGGGGCGGCGATGGTCATCATGACCAGCAGCGTGAATGGATACGCCACTTTGCGCCACAGTGCGACCACCTGGCGATCGGTTTGCAGGTGGTTGGCTTTCAGGTAGCCGATATAGTCGAGCAGGTCGAGTATGGACATGCGCTCGGGCGTGAGAATGCGTGCAATGAGACGATCGGGCGTCAAGGTCGTTGCCAGCACGCGCCGGGCGACCGTGTCTACGGTGGAGACGGGCGCACTGGGCTGTTGCGCGTTGGCCAGTGCCGATATCGCGTTGCCGTCTATTCTGTTCTCGGTGACGTGGTCGAGCACCAGCTTGCCGTGGTCGAAACGCCCTTCGGTGGCCGCGGAATACTGTACGAGCTGGTGTTGCCGATTGAACTCATAGACGATGATGTCGCCGACATTGCCGTTGGCCTTGAGTGTCTTGATGTTGATGATGCGCGTGCCGCCATGCACGGGGCGCGATTCCTTGAACCAGTAGCCGCTCTCGAGGCCGGCGCCGTTCGAGCGTCCCAGCATCAACAGGTTGGCCTCGCTCGATTTGACTTCGGCCGCTGGCGTCACGACTTCCGACAGGAAGAAGGCGCCCAGAACCAGGGGCGCGGTGATGGCCCAAAGCATCATGAGCAGCTTCAACCCGCTGACGCCGGACACGCGCAGGATGACCAGTTCGTTGCGCTGCGCCAGTCCTGCCAGCGCCAGAATCGCACCGATGAGCAGCCCGATCGGCAATAGATCGTAGAGGCGCGTGGGTATGGCGAGCGCTTGCAGATAGAGCAGGTTGATGAGAGAGAATTTCGCGCTGATGTTGTCGAGTTCGTCGATCAGCGCGAAGAACGTGAACAAACCCACCAGCGCCAGCAGCACGACCGTGCAGGATCGGTAGATTTCCAGGGCGAGATAACGGCGGGTGGTGCGCATCGGGAAGATTTTAGTGCACGCCCGGGATGCGCACCAGACGCATGCGGCGCTCGATGACATCCGCGCGCGCTGCCAGGTACGATGAGCTTTCATGACCGCCGAAGTAGTCGGGGTCGGGCAGCATCACCGCCAGCCGCGCTGCCTGATGCGCATTCAGGCGCGCGGCGCTGGTGTGATAGTAGCGTTCCGCCGCCGCCTGGGCGCCGAACAGATTCCCACCCCACTGGGCGACGTTCAAATACAGTTCGAGGATGCGCCGCTTGCTCATGACCGCGTTGATCATGTAGGCCAGAATCAGCTCCTGGCCCTTGCGCAGATAAGTACGCGAGCTGGAGAGAAACAGGTTCTTTGCCAGCTGTTGGGTAATGGTCGAACCGCCGCGCCGCTTGTCGCTCCCCAACCGGATCTGATGCTGGTTGTAGGCCCAGGCCTGGCGTATGGCTTGCCAGTCCACGCCGTCGTTTTCCACGAAGGACGAATCCTCCGAGGCGATCACGGCGCGCTTGAGATCATCGCTGATCCGCGCGTAGGGAACCCACCGGTGGACGAGCGTGACCCGCGGGTCGTCGACGCGCAGTTCGGCAAGTGTCTCCCGCATGAACGCGGTCGTGTCCGGGTTGCGAAAATTGAACCAGATCACGCCCGCGAGCAGGCCGAATTCATAAAGCAGGGCGGCCGCCGTGCTGATCAGCGCCAGCGCTCCCACGAGGCCGACCCGTCTTTTCTTCCGGTAAAGGGCGCTCATTGGCGCTCGGCGTCCAGCGCCTGCCGCAACGCGGCAAGTACTGGCGCGGTCGCGGGGTGCAACCCGTGCCAGATGGCGAAGCTTTCCGCCGCCTGGGCCACCAGCATGCCCAGGCCGTCCGACACGACGCGCGCGCCTTTGTCGCGGGCGTCCACCATGAAGGCGGTTGGCCCGGCGGCGTAGACCAGATCGTACGCGAGTGCGCCCGGCGCGTAGCGTGCGTCGGCGATATCGGGCACCTCGCCAGTCAGGCTGCCCGACGTGGCGTTGATGACGACGTCCCAGTCGCCCGTGGATTGATCCAGGCTGCCGCTCGATAGCCGTGCGGCGGCCGTTGGCAGTGCTTCCTGAACCTGGCGCCGCAACGCGTGCGCGCGTTCCGCGTGGCGGTTGACGATGCGCAGGCTGCCGCAACCAGCCAGTAGCAGCGGCGCAACGATGCCTCGCGCCGCGCCGCCGGCGCCGATCAGCAGTACCCGCTTGTCGGCGGGGGACGCGCGCAGGCGTTCCAGATCGGCCAGCAGGCCACCGCCATCGGTATTGGCGCCGCATAAGGCATCGTCGCGTCGGTAGAGCGTATTGACCGCCAGTGCCAGCGTTGCGCTATCGTCGAGCCGTGGGCGCGCGAGGGCGTATGCTTTTCCCTTGAACGGCAGCGTCACATTCAGACCGACGCCACCCCGCCTGAAGAAGTCGGCGACCACCGCGTCGAATTCGCCGGCCTGCGCGCGGATTTTGTCGTAGCGCAGCGCCAGCCCGGTCTGCTTGGCGAATTGTTCGTGGATGAAAGGCGAACGGCTGTGATCGATCGGGTTGCCGATCACCGCGCAGTGTCGGGGTGAAGTCATGGTGGGCTGGTGGTGAGTTCGCTGTTGACGAAATGCCAGGTGCGCGTGATGGCCAGAATGTCCGTGTTGCTTGCCAGCGCGGGTGGAAACGGCGCGAACGGCGCGGCCAATTGCACGATGCGTTTGGCCGCGGAATTCAATATCGGGTATTTCGAGGGCCGGTCGATTTCCACGCGCAGCAGTTCCCCGTTCTTCCTGATGTACACCGTCATACGCAATTGACCGTAGACTTTGCCTCGGGCCTGTTCGGGGTAATGTTCGGTACCGATGATTTCAATCTTTTTGCGCCATGCCTCCACGTATTGCGCATAGGGCACCGACTGGGTCGAGGGGGCCGTGAAGCGCTGGCGCGGGCGGGCGTCGTAGCGCTTGATGGCGGCCTTCAGCGCGCTGATCTGGGCGTTCACCAGCACGGCCTCCTGGGTGAGCTCGTCGTCGCCCGCGTCCGCCGATTCGTCCGCCACGTCCCTTCCGGTTTGTGCCAGCAGGGCCGTCCGCTTTGATTCCAGTAGCGTGAGCAGCCGCGTCTGTTGCCGTTCGAGCTGGACCTGGCGCTGGTGCAGCGCCGCCAGCACCGCTGTCTCGGCGGACGGGTCGTCGGTCGTGCGCGGCAGCGGCGAGGCGCTGTAACCCTCTGTGGCCGGGCCTCCGCCGTTGAGGGTGTTCTGCGCCAGCAGCTTCGGCCGAATGGGTGCCGCCTGTGTGCGCGCGTTGACCAGAACGACCTCCAGAGTACTGGCTTCCGGAGGCCGCGGCGGCGACGATGAAAATCGCAGGGCCAACAACGCCGCGTGCACCGCCAGCGAGATTGGCAACGCAATGCGCATATATCCCCCGCGCGGCCCGATCCAGGCGGGCAGGGCGAATGCCACGGACGGCGCTGGCGTCTGTGGCGCGATTGGATGTTCGGGAGCGTTCAATCCGGGAGATCGGGTATCAGTCGGGGGCCATCCCCGCGTAACGGCAATCCAGTTCCAGGTTGAGTTCATCGTAACCTGAAATGTCGAGCGCGATGATATCGCCGCGTTCCAGTGCCGGCAGCGCGCCCACCCGGGTGACGAATGGCGCGCAGTCGAGCCTGACCAGGTCGTCGCGGATGACGGTGGCGCGTACCCGCCGCAACCCCTGTTGCTGCAGCCACCGCAGGCACCAGTAGCGTTCCATCGCTGTCTGGTAGTCTCCCCAGGCGCTGTATTGGGCGTCGAATGCGCCAATGATGGCGAACAGGTTCGCATCCCTGGGCTTGTAGGGGGCGACCAGCCGCGCCGATACGCCGTGCGCGACGGTAGCCAGCAGCTGCCCCTGATTGACCAGATCGACGTATCGCCGTAGCGGCGACGTCGTCCAGGCGTATTGCGGGACACCGATGGATTCGTGCGGCAGCGCTTGCGTGGACATGCGCACGCGCCCCGCTTGCTGGGACCGATAGATGCCCGGTACGCCGTGCTGCGCCAGCAGTCCGCCCCACAGGTTGTTGGTCAGGATCATGTATTCGGCGATCAGCCGGTCGAGCGGCGCATTGCGGCGGCGCGGAACCAGGATGACGCGGCTGTCGGGGTCATCGCCCGGGCCTTCCAGGTGGAATGTGTAATCGATGCGGTTGTTGTTTTCGGGGCGGCCGCGCATCTGTTCGCGCTGGGCCGCAAGATGGCGTGCGAATTGCCATAGCGGCCGCAACCAGTCGCCGTAGGGCAGGTCGGCGTCGGGATCGCGCAGCGCGGCTTCGGTCACCCGGTCGTCGAGTTGGTCGTGGCGCAGATTCTCTTGCACGATTACGCGTTCGAGCCGGGTTTCGCTCGAGATGATCGTGCCATTGTCCAGGTCAGCCAGTACGTAAAGCGAAAGCGCGGGTCTGGGCTGGCCGGCATCCAGTGAAAAGGTATGGATCAGGGTGGCGGGCAGCATGGGGATTTTCTGACCGGGCGCATAGACCGTCGACATGCGCGCGCGCGCCAGCTTGTCGAGATCGCTGTCGCGCGTGATTGCCAGCCCCGGAGCGGCGATGTGCACGCCGATGCGGGCGCGGCCATTGCCCTGCGTCGTCACCGAGAGCGCGTCGTCGACCTCGTTGGTGCCAACGTCGTCGACCGAATAGGCAACCACGTCGGCCACGGGAAGATCGACGCCGGGGGTACCCACCTCGATGGGCGGCAGTGCCGTGCCGTGGGGAAAATTGGCCGCCAGAAAGCGCGCGCGATGCAGCGCCAGCGGATGCGGCCATGCGCCCGCGTCCAGCAGCAGCTTCTCGGGACTGGTGCCGACTTGTCGCACGGCTGCCTCCAGCGCCTTCCACTGCATGGAATTCTTGTCCGGGTGCACGAGCAGCGACGTGGCGGCCTCTGCGAGCGGCGGGGGGATGTGGTGGGCGATGAGCGCGTCCGCCCATTCCTGCTGCTGTTCGGCCTGCTTGCGTTTCTTTTCGATTGCGGCCAGCGCCGCGGCAAGGACATCGGGAGGCGCGGGACGGTAACAGCCCTTGCCGCGCCGGTGGAAATAGGCCGGCGCTCCGTGCAGCGCGAAGATCAGCGCCGCTTTTTCGACGGCGGTCGGCGCGTGACCGAAATAGTCCTCGGCGAAATCGGCGGCGGAGAATTCCGCCTGAGGCGCGCATTCCCACAGGAACTTCGTGTCGAGGGAATTGGCGAGCGCGCGCGCGCGGTCCAACAGCTCCGCCGGTGCGGGTTCTTCGAAACGGAACAGGACGCTCGAGTTCTTGATCTTGCCGCGTTTACCCGATTCGGCCTCGACTTGCATCGTCGATTCCGCCTCGGAAAGGATGCGTTCGGCTTTGAAACCGCCGTTGTCTTCGTAGAGTGAGTACATGAAGGAGTGGAAGAGGGGGCTCGCTGTGGAGAAAGTGTGGGGAAAGCCGGCCGCGCGCCGGGGCTCGCCGCACCCGCTCGCGCGAGAGCGGGGGTCAGGCAGGCGCGGTGGCGAACTCGAGCACCTCCGGCAGATAGTTTGCGAAATCGGAAAGGCCGTGGTCGCCGCCGTCGATGATGTGCTGGCGGCAGCCGCGGAACCATTCGGCCATTTCGCGCCAGTCGAGCACCTCGTCCCCCGTCGCCGCCAGCAGGAAATACCGCGCCGGATGCGCCGGGGGCGCCACGGCCATCGCGGCCAGTTCATCGACGTATTCCGGCCGGAAGGTGAATGCGTTGCCGCCGTGGAATGGCAGGTGTTCCCCGACCTGGGTGGCCAGGTCGCGCGCGGCGTGGATCACGGGGTTCAGCAATATGGCGCGGCAATTCCAGCGCCGCGCCAGGCAGGTTGCGTAGTAGCCGCCCAGTGACGACCCGATGAGCACCAGGCGATGTTCGGTTTGCGCGGTGCCGAGGGGGAAGGCGTGTTCGATCAGACCATTGGTCAGCGCCAGGGCGTGCGACGGGCTGGCCGGCAGTTGCGGGCACCGCCACTCGTCACCGAGGCCGCGCGCCCGCACGGCCTCGGCCAGGAGCGTGGCCTTGAACGACCGCGGCGACGAGCGGAAGCCGTGAAGGTAGAGGATCATGCGATTTCGCTATTGCGTTCCAGGGCAACCAGGAGTTTCTGATGGATATCGCCGAACCCGCCATTGCTCATGACGACGATGGCGTCCCCGGGGCGACTGGCGGCGGTGATGGCGCGCACCATCCGGTCGAGATCGCTGAAGACGTGCGCGCGCGCGCCAAGCGGCGCCAGAACTTGCGCTGGCTCCCATTCCAGCGCGTGTTTGCCGCCGTGCGCCGCGAAGCAAAATACCTGATCGGCCTGCTCCAGCGCAGCGGGGAGGCGGGCTGCCATCGTGCCGAGTCTCATGGTGTTGGAGCGGGGTTCGAAGACCGCCAGGATGCGTTCGCCCAAGTGTTTTTTTCGCACGCCGTCGAGCGTCGCCTGAATCGCCGTGGGATGATGGGCGAAATCGTCATACACGCGTATGCGGTTGACGGTGCCGCGCAGCTCCATGCGCCGCTTCACGCCTCGGAAGCGGCATAGGGCCTTCACGCCCGTTGGCATGGGCACGCCCGCGCGTCGCGCCGCGGCCAGCGCGGCCAGGGCATTCATGCGGTTGTGGTGGCCGCTCAGCGACCAGGAAACGACGCCGGCATTTTCCTCGCCGCGGTGTATGGTGTAGCGATCTTCAGTCGCCCCGTCCCCGGTTCGCCAGAGGCCGTCGGGCCCGAATGTTTCGGTGGGAGTCCAGCACCCGCGCGCCAGTACCCGGTCGAGCGCCGGCGATCGAGCCGGGCGGATGATGAGGCCCGAGGCGGGAATGGTGCGCACCAGGTGGTGGAATTGAATCTCGATGGCGGCGAGATCGGGGAAGATGTCCGCGTGGTCGTATTCCAGGTTGTTCAAAATGGCGGTGCGCGGGCGGTAATGCACGAATTTCGAGCGCTTGTCGAAGAACGCGGTGTCGTATTCGTCCGCTTCGATGACGAACACGGTTTGCCGCGCGTCGTAGCGTGCCGAAACGGCCAGGTCGGTGGCGACGCCGCCGATCAGAAAATTTGGTTCCAGGCCCGCGTATTCAAGTATCCACGCCAGCATGGCGCTGGTGGTCGTCTTGCCGTGCGTGCCCGCCACGGCGAACACGTGCTGGCCCCGCAGCACATGCTCGCCCAGCCATTGGGGGCCGGACGTGTAAGGCAGTCCCCGGTCGAGAATCGCCTCCATCAGGGGATTGCCGCGTGAAACCACGTTGCCGATGACGAAGAGGTCGGGCGCGAGGTGGAGCTGGTCGGCGTCATAGCCTTCGATCAGCCGGATGCCCTGCTCTTGCAGCTGGGTGCTCATGGGGGGGTAGACGCCGGCATCACAGCCGGTGACCGTATGGCCAGCCGCCCGCGCGACCAGCGCCAGCCCGCCCATGAACGTGCCGCAAATGCCCAGAATATGTAGATGCATGACGCCCTCCAGCCGGTATTGTAGTGGCTCCATCGCGTGTCGCCATGGTGCACGGTGCTATGATTGGCGGGCTGTGAACGAACTTCGGGCCTGTGATGAAGCGGCGTGAATTCATTCTTTGCGGGGTGGTGGCCGCCGCCGTTGCCGAAGGGTTGCGGCCCCGGTCTGCGCTGGGCGAGACGGGCCTGTTCAGTCAGTCGTTTCCCGATGTGCGGGGCACGCGTCACGCCATGAGCCGCTACCTGGGCAAACCGCTGGTGGTGAACTTCTGGGCAACGTGGTGCCCGCCGTGCGTCAGGGAAATGCCCGAGCTCGATGCACTGCAAAAGCGGTATCCGGCGGTGCAGTTCCTGGGGTTGGCGATCGACACGGAAGACAATGTCCGAGAATTCGCCCGGAAGGTGCCGGTTTCCTATCCCCTGCTGATAGTCGGCCACGGTGGCATCGATCTCGTGCGTTCGCTGGGGGACACCGCGGGTGGCGTGCCGTTCACCGTGGTATTCGATCACCGAGGCGCGATCCGTGAGCGGGTCCTCGGGCCGGTGCAAGCCGATGCCTTTGCCGCTGTCGTGCGCAAACTGGCGGATTGATGGGCGCGTGTTGGTCTGGCGGGTGGCGTATTGCCCGCCCGCGGCACGTCTCAAATTTCAGGCGTGGATTCCCGGCCGTGCTTTCGGACGACGGCGAATGACTGACGATCCATTCCCCCTGATGCCGTCATGGTCATTGGCGGCTGATGCGAAGATGATTAGTGTTTAGTAGACAAATACGCATTTTTAGCGTAAAAAGGCGGTCTCCTTCCTTGAATGAACGTCGATGGCGCAACATATATTGGTCTTGCACGGCCCCAATTTGAATTTGCTCGGCACGCGCGAACCGGCGGTCTATGGGCGCCGGACGCTGGCTGAGATCGACAGGCGGTTGCGGCAACTGGCAACAGAGGCTGGCGCACAGTACGCGTCTCTCCAGAGCAACCAGGAAGGCGGCCTGGTCGATCGTATCCAGGCGGCGGCCACCGATGGGACCGATTTCATCATCATCAACGCGGCGGCCTATACTCACACGAGCATCGCCATCCGCGACGCGCTGGCGGCGGTGGCCATTCAATTCGTGGAAGTCCACTTGTCGAACGTACATCGGCGTGAATCTTTCCGCCATGTCTCGTATCTGTCCGATCTGGCGCAGGGCGTCATCGTCGGGCTGGGGGCGTTCGGCTACGAGGCGGCCATGCGTTACGCGCTGACCGCGTGAATCGTCCGCGGCTGTGCTTTTCAAGCCCGTCTCGCATTTGTTTGATCAACGGGGATTCGGCGTGTGTACCGCCGGGCCGTATAACGGGAAAACCTTATGGATCTCAGAAAACTCAAAACCCTGATCGACCTGGTCGCCGAATCGGGGATCGCCGAACTCGAGATTACCGAGGGCGAGGGCAAGGTGCGGATTGTGAAGTTCTCGCCAGCGGTGCCGCCTTTCGCGGTTGCGCCGCCTGCGGTCGCTGCGCCAGCGCCAGCGGCCGCGACGGCCGCCGCGGAAGTCGCGGCCAAACCGGCGGTGCCGGAGGGCCATCTCATCAAATCGCCGATGGTCGGCACGTTCTATCGGTCCCCGAATCCGGGTTCGGCGCCTTTCGTGGAAGTTGGACAAAGCGTGAAAGAGGGTGAGCCGCTGTGCCTGATCGAGGCGATGAAGCTGCTTAACGAAATCGAGAGCGACAAGGCCGGCGTCGTCAAAGAAATTCTGGTCGAAAATGGCGAACCCGTCGAATTCGGCCAACCCCTGTTCGTCATCGGCTAAGCGCATGTTTGGAAAAATTCTTATTGCCAATCGTGGCGAGATTGCCTTGCGCGTACAACGGGCGTGTCGCGAAATGGGCATCAAAACCGTGGTCGTTCACTCCGAGGTCGATCGCGAGGCGAAGTATGTGCGGCTGGCGGACGAATCGGTTTGTATCGGGCCGGCGCCGGCGCGCGACAGTTATCTGAACATGCCGGCCATCATCTCGGCCGCCGAAGTCACGGACGCCGAGGCCATCCACCCCGGCTATGGCTTCCTCTCCGAGAATGCGGATTTTGCCGAGCGCGTCGAGAAGAGCGGCTTCGTCTTCATCGGGCCGCGGCCGGAATCGATCCGTCTGATGGGCGACAAGGTCAGCGCCAAGCAGGCCATGATTCAGGCTGGCGTCCCCGTGGTGCCCGGGTCGCCCGGGGCGCTGCCCGAGGACCCGGCCGAGGTGCAGCGCATCGCGCGTGACATCGGCTATCCGGTGATGATCAAGGCGGCGGGCGGCGGCGGCGGACGCGGCATGCGTGTCGTCTATACCGAGGCCGCCCTGATCAACGCCGTCACTCTGACGCGATCGGAGGCGGGAATCGCCTTCAACAATTCCGAGGTCTACCTTGAGAAATTCCTCGAGAGTCCGCGCCATATAGAGATCCAGGTCATGGCCGACGGGGGGCGCAACGCTGTTTGGCTGGGCGAGCGCGACTGCTCGATGCAGCGCCGCCACCAGAAAGTCATCGAAGAATCACCGGCACCCGGTATCGACCGCCGACTCATCGAACGCATCGGCGAGCGTTGCGCCGAGGCTTGCCGGAAAATCAAATACCGCGGCGCGGGCACGTTCGAATTCCTGTTTGAAAACGGCGAGTTCTTTTTCATTGAAATGAACACCCGCATCCAGGTAGAGCATACGATCACCGAGATGGTCACCGGGTTCGACCTGGTCCGCCAGCAGATCGAAATCGCCGCAGGGGAGAAATTCACCGTGCGGCAACGGGACGTCCAGTTGCGCGGCCACGCGATCGAATGCCGCATCAACGCGGAAGATCCCTACAAGTTCACGCCCAGCCCCGGGCGGATCACGAATTGGCATGTACCGGGCGGCCCCGGCGTGCGCATGGATTCGCATGTATTCGGCGGCTATACGGTGCCACCCAACTACGATTCGCTGCTTGCCAAATTGATCACGTACGCGCCCACGCGCGAACGGGCCATTGCGCGCATGGATATCGCGCTGTCCGAGATGGCGGTCGACGGGGTGTCGACCAATATTCCGCTGCACCGCGAACTCATGCGCGATGCCAACTTCGTCCGCGGCGGGACAAGCATTCATTATCTGGAACAGAAGCTGGCCAAGCGGTCGTGATGGCTGGCCCCTCCGGGAGATGCTGAAACGGGTTGCCGGGCTGGGCACTCCGCGGGATGCGGGCTCGCCAGGGCCCGAGGCCGGCGCCGCTCTGGCCAAATCTGACACGAAGGTGAGAAATGCGGGAGCTGGTGCTGCATTGCGCGGGTGCGCGGGCCGATACCTTATCCGATGCCTTGCTCGACGCGGGCGCGCTGTCGGTGTCGGTGGAAGACGCCGATATCGACACGCAACGGGAACGGCCGCTGTACGGCGAGCCCGGGCTGGAACCCGCGGTACAGGCGTGGGGCCGCAACCGGGTGACCGCGCTGCTGCCCGACGATGTGGATCCCCGTGAACTGGTGGAACGGCTGGCGGCATTGTTGCCAGGTGCTGCTTCAGACGGTGGTTGGGTGGTTCGCGGCGTTCCCGACACTGACTGGGTGCGCCTGACGCAGTCCCAATTTGCCCCGATACGCGTTGGATCACGGATCTGGATAGTGCCAAGTTGGCACGAGCGGTCCGTACCGGCGCAATCGGCCGACGCGGATGAACGCGTCGTCATCCACCTCGATCCGGGGCTCGCGTTCGGCACAGGCAGCCATCCCACCACGCGTTTGTGTCTGGAATGGCTGGCCGAACATTTGCGCGCGGGCGACACCGTGCTGGATTACGGTTGCGGTTCGGGTATTTTGGCGATCGCGGCTAAAATGCTGGGTGCTGGCGGCACGCGGGCGGTCGATGTCGATGAGCAGGCGGTCGAATCGGCGCGGGTCAACGGCCGAGCGAACAGCGTCGACATCGCGGTGGGCTTGCCCGATCAACTCGACGCAGCGCGAAGCGGCGTGGTGATTGCCAATATTTTGTCCAATCCCTTGAAGGCCATGGCGCCAATGCTGGCCAACCGGGTGCGATCGGGCGGCTGGCTGGTCTTGTCGGGCGTTCTGGAGCGCCAGGCGGGCGAGGTCGCCCGCGTCTACGAGCCGTGGCTGGCACTTGGCGTCTGGCGTGCCTGCGATGGCTGGGTGTGCCTGCACGGCCAGCGAATTGGAACGTGACTATAGAACTTGCTTATGGACTTGACTACGCGGTGCCCCAAGTGCGGCGCGACGTTTTCCGTTGGTCTCGGGCAGTTGCAGTTGCGCAAAGGGTATATTCGCTGCCCCAATTGCGCCTATATTTTCGATGGCTTCGAGGCGGTGGTTCCACCCGACACGCCCGTGTCGCAACAGCCGGTGCAGCCTGCGTCCGCCGCGCCTGGCATTCCACACGTCGTGCGTCAGCGCGCCGCTTCCAGCGCGCAGGGTGTGCGCGCCGAATCCGAGTCGACCGCGGCGCGGCCGGATTCCCGAACGATTGGCGACCGTCCCGAACCGCCGGCGGTCGCGCGGTCGGTTCGCTCGGAACCACACGTCCACGCGCCATTCGCACCTGGTTCGCGCGCGGAAGCGCCGTTCCCGCCCGGGCCGCGCAGTACCGTACCCTTCGTAGCCGAGCCGCGGCTGGAAGTGCCTTTCCCTCAGGAGCCGCATGTTGGTGGCGCGGACGATACCCGCAACGGTGGTCCCCGGGCTGACGCGCCTTTACCCGCGCCTGAGCGGCAGGGCGGCGTGTACGTCGAACCGCGTTCGGGCAGCCCACGGGAAGATGCGGGGCCGGGTTTCCTCGATTCTCCGCCACGGCGCCATCGCGGGCTCACCTTTTACGTTTGGGGTTTTCTTTCCGCGGTAGGGTTGGTGGTACTGCTCGCGCAATGTTTTTACGTCTATCGCGCACAGCTTGCGGCCGATCTGCCAGCCATCCGCCCCCTGCTCGAGCAGGCATGTTTGTCGCTGCGTTGCCAGGTTCCCTATTCGCGCGAGAT